>CADAXO010000064.1:5705-15119 GCA_902791885.1 Oscillospiraceae bacterium
ATGGTATCCATAACTTCATCTACAGCAGCGAAAGACTCTTCTTTCGTCATTTCCTCAGGTGTGTGGATCGTGATGATGATCTCGTTCGTGACGATGTCAGGGATGTAGATGATACCCGTAACGAAGATCATGTATACGGAGAATCCGAGGAGAAGTATAGCCGTAAGCAAAGGGATGAACTTGTGCTTCAGGCACCATCTTAAGGATGCTCCGTACTTTTCGAGGACTTTATTGAAAAGCTTGTGCTCCTTCGGCTTAGCTTTCTTCAGGAGCGTGCTGCACGATGCGGGTACGACCGTAAGAGCCATAACGAGGGATGCCACAAGGCAGTAGCCGATCGAGAGTGCCATCGGGTACAGCATGGATCTTACGAGGCTCGACGCGAATACCGCCGGGAAGAAAACGCAGATCGTGGTAAGCGTGGAAGCGATGATGGCTCCTCTTACCTGACGCGCGCCCTGAACGGCAGCTCTTGCAGCGGGGATGCCGCGGCCTACGAGTCTGAAGATGTTCTCCATTACAACGACCGAGTTATCAACAAGCATTCCTATACCGAGCGAGAGGCCCGAGAGGGTCATCATGTTGAGCTCGAGGTTCGTGAAGTACATAAGCACGATAGCGAAAAGAACCGAAAGCGGGATACTGATCGCAACGACGATAGTAGGCTTAACATCCTTGAGGAACAAAGCCAGGATGATGATAGCGAGGAGCGCTCCGAGGAGCATGCTCTGGAATACGCTTTCGATGACCATGTTGATGTAATCGCCCTGGTCAACGAGATTGATCGAATGGAAGCCGGGATAAAGCTCGGCGAGTTTTTCAAGTGCGTTGTTACAGTTGGCGGAGACTTCGTTGGTACCTGACGTTGAAGTCTTGAAGATGCTGAGGATGATTCCGTCCGAGCCGTTAAGCTTCGTGTAAGACTCGCCGGAAGTATCGACGACAACGATGTCTGCGATATCCTCAAGGCGGACCGTTCCGATAGTCTCGTTATTGAGAAGAAGCGCGGACGAGATATCTTCGACGCTCGAGAACTCTTCGCCGACACGGAGGAGCCATGACTGGTCTTCGGCATCGTCGATGTAGCCTACGGGCATCGAGAAGTTCTGTGCATAGATAAGCTGCGAGAGTGTATTCGGGTCGATGAGCGCATCGGCATTGGCGCTGTTAAGTGCTGCCTCTCGCGCGGCATCGTACTGAGCCTGAGCCTGATCAAGCTGTGTCTGAGCCGTCGAAAGTGCAACAGCAGCAGTCGAGAACTGAACGGCTGCGTCGAGCTGCCCCTGTGTAAGACCTGCGAATGCAGTCTCCACTCCGCTAAGAACTTCGGGAATGGAATCCGCAACGCCGTTAACTTCATTTACCTTGGACTCGAGGTTATTAACCTGGGTGCTTAAGTAACCTGCCGGATCCGCATTTCTTACGCGGGCAATGATGCCGCTTAACTGTGTCATGAGCGACGACAGGTTTCTTGTTGTGTTGATAAGGTTGGTCATCGAGGAGCCGTCGATGCTGCTCTGGGACTGACCAATTGATGATCTTACCGTATTGATATCGCCGATAAGCGTATTAAGGTCATCGGGGCTTATGCCGAGACCTGTGAGAGTCGCGTTATACAAAGCCGTTGTGGCTGCGTCATAATCATCACGTGCAGTCGCAAGCTGCACGGAACCTTCTTCATAAGCGGCCTGTGCTACGGCAAGTTCTGCAGCAGCCAAGGCCTCCGCCTCAAGAAGGCTGTTAAGCTCATCTTCCGGGATTATCGGATTGTTTCTTGCGTCCGCAACAGCGGCACTTGCGCTGGTTAAGATCGATCTTGCCTGATCAAGAGCGGTACCGAGCTGCTGCTCAACAACTACGGCTCTGTCGAAAGCCTGTCTCGTGGCATCCACTCTCGCCTGTGCAGCATTGATGACCGCGTCCTGATTAGGCGTCATATTAAGAAGGCCCTGCGAAAGCTCATTAAGCCTTCCGTCTATAACACCGATGCCGTCTCTTAAGTTATTAGCGATCTCATCAGCCTGGCCGTCGATCTGGGAGAAGATGGCCGAAGACATCATGTTACCGAACTGGCCCTGTGCGTTGTCAAGCTGCTCCTGTGCCTCTTCGAGTGCTTCATAAGCCTCATCAAGACCGTCCTGAGCTTCGGCAAGAGCCGAGTTCGTCTCTCTCAAGATCCTGTTATTCAAGGCGTCGATCTTATCCTGGTTCAGTTCAACCTGGATGCTCTTCTCAACAAGACCTACCGTGGTGATGCTGGCGACGCCTTCCTGCCTTGAAAGGTAAGGGACAACATCGTTATTTACAAAATCCGTAAGCTCATAGATATCGGCACCTTCATACTCGACCGCGACATACATGGTGGCGAGCATATCGAGGCTGACCTCCATGATGTTAGGCTTCATTACGCCGTCCGGCAGTGAGCTCTCGATCTGGTTAACCGCACTCGAGACTCTTACCATCGACGAATTCATATCGACACCGTCTGCGAATTCGAGATAGACCATCGAATAGTTATCGGATGACTGGGAATTAACGTTCTCGACACCGCTTATGGTACCGAGGGCATTCTCCATAGGAATGGTTACCTGATCCTCTATCTTCTCAGGGCCTGCGCCCGGGAATACTGTGACAACTATGATATAAGGGAGACTTAACTCCGGAAGAAGGTCTAACGAAAGATGCGTCAGTGAAACACCGCCCAATGCGATGATTACGATTACAGCAACCAAGATAGTAAATGGTTTCTTAACGCTGATTTTCTCCATGCAAATACCTCCGCGGAAATAAATAATAATACGCGCGATGTAAATATTCAACCGAGATTAGAACAATATTCCAGTATTTTGGTCGAAATTTTTTGTAAATTGTGAACGACTGATGATATGCTTAAATTTGATTGATTTGTCTTAAGGAGAACGCCATGTTATTAGCTTTAGCCCTGATCCCAGTAATCGCACTTCTGGTATTCATCTATTTCAAGGACAAAAATGAGAAAGAACCCGTGGGGCTTCTCGTCGGCCTTTTCTTCGCAGGCTTAGGCACGATCATCACGGCTGTCATCATCGAACTGATCGGTGAAGTCATCCTCAATCTGATCATCCCCTACGACTCGATGGTCAAGGCGGTTCTTCTCGCCATGATCGTCGTCGGCCCCGCCGAGGAATTCGGCAAATACATGGTCTTAAGACTCATCACCTGGAAGAGCAAACACTTCAACTACAGCTACGACGCCATCGTCTATGCGGTCTTCGTCTCCTTAGGCTTCGCCGCCATCGAAAATGTAGGTTACGTCTTCCAGAACGGCTGGGGAACCGCGGTTTTACGTATGTTCACGGCGATCCCGGGACACGCGAGCTTCGCGGTATTCATGGGATATTTCTACAGCAAAGCAAAATATGCCTATATAACAAAGAACAAGTCTGCTTATCACAAATACAACGCGCTCTCATTGGTCATCCCTATGGTCCTTCACGGCATCTATGACGGAATCGTATTCGCCGCACAGGCCTCTGATGACGATGCCATCGGCGGTATCGGAGCTCTTATCTGGATCGGATTCGTCATCGCACTGTTCGTCATGTCATTCATCACGGTCCACAAATCCGCGAAGAACGATTACTGCATCGTGAACCTCCCGAATCAGGTTCAGACGATCTACAGACCTCAGATCATCGGTAACTGGACCTGCAGCTGCGGAACCGTCAACGGCCTCAACTTCTGTAAGAACTGCGGAAAGGCCCGCCCTGTCAGCAGCACCTGGAAATGCCCTAAATGTGAGACTCTAAGCACATTCAACTTCTGCGGCAACTGCGGCTGCCCGAGACCGATACAGCAGTTCAATCCGGATTCAGGTAGATCTTCTTGATGCGCTTGACGGTCGCATTACCGCCGCCGTCGTCGATATAGACGTCATATTCGCCTTTGACGCTTCCTATGGTGATCACCTTTTCGATGCCGGTGTACTCCTTAAGCCTTGCGATCATGTTCTGCTTGGAAGAAAGCGGCGACAGCACCTTAAGGTACATGAAGCCGTCCCACTCGGACTCGGTGATCACGGTGCGGACGCGCTCGCCCAAAGCCTGTGCCAACGCCTCCTGCAGTGCCTTCACCTTCGCTTCCGTCTCAAGGACAGTGAGGTAGAGCACGCGCTCGGTCCCGTCGTTGCGCCTGAACCTGCTGCTGATGTAATTTCTGTAAGGCGACTCCCTGTACGCATCGAAAAGCTCTTTCTCGGCATAATTATTAAGTTCGCTGTAGAAGATCAGCACAGTGGAGTCATACATCACATTAACAAAACAATGCATGCCCTTTTTCTTAATGATACGCTCGGCGGTCGCGCACACATCGGTCGACAGATATTCGGTGGCGAGATACTCCTTTTTCTTGAGGTCATAGACCGCCGCGCCGTCCATAACGATGATGGGAAGCTCGAGCTTAACGCCCTTCATCAGCGATACGACCTTGGACGGCGTGTGGACAGTCGACACGGTGAACTTAAGACCGCTGTCGATCAATCTGTTAAGCTCGACGGCACTGTAATGGGAGACCGAAGGATCGTCGTTGATCAGGACGTCATCGATGCCGCAGACATAGAGAGTATTCTTATCCTGCTTACCCGGAAAATGAATGGAATTGACGAGCACTCCGACGCCGATACCGATGAACGTATCGAGTATTCGATTGATAACGAAGATGTTCGGATTCTCATCGAGCGAATGCGTAAGCGCGATGCTTAAGAACACCGAACACGAGAAGAATGCCGCATCCTTCTTGTTCAGAACGACAGTCGTATAGATGACCGGAATGATCAGCAAAGACGCCAGCAGATAAACGATTATCGGGACTTCCATATCAACAAGGTCGATCGACACGATGAACAGAAAACCGTACAGCGCGCCGATGAACGTTCCGATGATCCTCTGGCCCGCATTGTTCTTGGTCGTCTCATAGTTCGGCTGGAGACACCAGATGGCGGCGAGTGCACTGTAAAACGGCAGACCGTTGCCGATCGGAAGAAGCGTACGCAGATAATAGACCGCCATACAAAGCGCCACTGACAATGCCGATTTGAGAATTCGCCCGCCGATCGGCGGCAGTCTTCTTATGCGATTCATAACTACCCTTACTCAATTAAACTTCAGGGTAATTCTATAACAAAATGCGCCGTTGGCTCAAATTCCACTTCATATTTGAGCCCCGCGAAAGCCACTTGCAACCCACTTGGTCACTTAATTTCTTAAAACACATATTCCGTGACCAAAAACACCCCGCTATGGTCACGAAATTCAGCCATAGAAAAATCCGTGACCAAATTTCCTTCAATCTGGTCACGGAATTCTTATATACAAAATTAAGTGACCAAACGAGGCCAAATTTGGTCACGGAATCCGCAAATAGAGAATTTGGTGACCGGGAAAGCTTTAACAGAGAACGCTTTGACCGGGAAAGCTTTAACAGAGAACGCTTTGACCGGGAAAGCGTTTACAGAGGAGGTTTTAACCCTCAAACCCTCACACCGACATTCTCTCTTCGGCTTCGTAGATCTTCTCGCCCAGAATCTTGAAGAGGGTATCGGCTTCGACAGGCTTACTTAAGTGAGCGTTCATGCCCGCCTGCATTGAGATCTGGACATCTTCGTCGAAGGTGTTGGCCGTCAGGGCGATGATCGGGATCCTCTTCGCATCGGGTCTGTCCATTCCGCGGATGATCCTGGTGGCTTCGAGGCCGTCCATAATAGGCATGCGGACATCCATAATGATCGCTGAATAAATGCCGTCAGTACTCCTCTCGAAAAGCTCCACTGCAACTTTACCGTTCTCGGCATGGTCCACCTTGATGTTCTCAAGCTCGAGCATATCCGTCAGGATCTCTGCGTTGATATCGACGTCCTCGGCAAGGAGGATACGGCGGCCCGTAAGTCTCGCTCTCTTCTTCTCCTTGAAGATGGACAGCTTGCTTCTTCTTGCGATCTGTTCGAGATTCTCAATGATATTCATCGAGTACAAAGGTTTCTCAAGGTAGTTCTCGACACCTACCTGAAGGGCTTCATCACGGATATCGTCCCAGCTGTAGGCGGTCATGGCGACGATGATGCTCTCATCCGCATAATGCTTCATTATCTCAGTCGATACTTCCCTGCCGCTCATACCGGGCATGTTCCAGTCCATCAATATGATGTTGTACGGCCGGTTAACGTTGTGGCGGGCCTCCATCTCAAGCAGGGCCTCCTGACCGCTCGTACATATATCGGTGTTGATTCCGGCTTCCTCCAAAACCATACGGGCATGTTCGGCTTCGATGGGATTATCGTCTACGACCAGGATACTCAGGGCCTGCAGGTCGATCTTTCCGCTGCCTGCGAGTTCGCCGCCGGAACACTTGCGAAGCGGCAGGATAACCGTGAATGCGGATCCGACATCCTTCTCGGATTCGACAGTGATGATACCGTTCATCTTCTCGACTATCTTCTTCGTAATGACAAGTCCGAGTCCGCCGCTTATATGCTTGGAAGATGAGCCCGACGGGTTGAACAGTTCGGATTCGAAGATAGCATCGAGCTGGTCCGCATCGATACCTATTCCGGTATCCTCGATGCAGAATCTGATCGTATCCATATCTTTGTACTCGGAGATCTTCTCGACGGTCATATTGATGTGGCCGGAGCTTTCCGTGTACTTAACGGCGTTGGAAAGGATATTGAGCAAGACCTCACGGATCTTCATGTAGTCGCCGATATAGGAATCATCGGTCTGGTTGACTAACGTACATCCGTAATACAGGCCTTTCTCGGTACACTTGGTCATGATCTGCGAATTGACCTGCTCAAGCATTGTGGAGAAGGAGAATACATCATTATTAAGAACGCTCTTGCCCGACTCGATCATGCTGATATTAAGGATATCGTTGACCAGTGACAGAAGCTGCTGCGCGCTGTCTCCGATCTTCTCGAAGTATTCACGCGAGGAATCATCCATAGACTCATTACGAAGCGCCATGGAATCGAGACCGATTATCGCATTGATGGGTGTTCTGATCTCGTGGCTCATTCCGGAAAGGAACGATATACGGGCTTTATTAGCCTCCTCAACTGAGGTGAGAGCGTCGGACAAAGCCTCATTCTTGGCTATTGCCTCACGCATCTCCTCGTCCACATCGACAAAGCCGATGGTGATATGCTGATCATCATCCTGCATATTCGTGACCTTCATGCTTACATAAGACGGTCTGTCCTGGATCATACGGCGGAAGGATGTTATAAATGCTCCCTTGATCTTCAGGGCTTTCATCAGACGCTTACGGTTGATGGCATCGAGGAAATCCTCGAGGTCTTCGGGATAAACATTTTCGCTTAATTCTGCCTTGCAGTCACTGAAGAAATGCCAGCCTTTTCGATATTCTACAAACTCGCCCGTCTCTTCCCTTCTGTATTCCGTGTACTCTTCCGTGTCCGTATTTACATAGAACAGCTCTGTGTAATCGCGTGCGAGCGACTGTGCTATGTGATTGTAGAGGAGGCCCGCGTCGACGGCTTTCTCATAAGCTTCACGCGTCATCGCATGTTCACGCTGGACGCTCATAAGCTCCGTGATATCACGGCACATACCGAGGACGCAGAGTCTTCCTGCTGTGTCGATATACTTGATCTTGGTTGTCTGGAGCTGCCTTAAGTTGCCCTCGGCATCGTGAACATCTTCGTAGAAAACATACGGCTTACTTAAGGAAAGCGCTATCTTGTCGTCCTCCACAAAGTGAGCCGCAGTCTCGGCATCGAAGATCTCGGCATCCGTAAGACCTACTACCCCATCAGGAGACTCCTTATGGGCATACTCTGCGAAAGCCTGGTTACACGCCATGTACATGCCTGTATGCGCTTCTTTTGTAAAGGCCATGCCGGGAAGGTTATTCAGGAGCGAACTGAACCTGTCCTTGAGTTCCTTGACCTTCGCAGACTCCTTGGTCTCTTTTCGATATTCTTCCTTGATCTCGTTAACAATAAATGTATGCAGCAGGCATGTGCCGAGCATGTAACCTATGGAATAGAAAGGAAGGTACGGGAACCAAAGCTGGATAAAAAGGCACGCTACCATGATGAGTCCGAAGGCAGCGAGTATCCTGTATTGCGAGTGTATTCCGGTACGGTGCATGACAACGATCGCTCTTAACGAGATAAGTGCCAGCAGCAGCATCTGAACAACAAGCAGCACATAACGCGCCGGCAGAGCCGTATAGACGCTGTCACGGTCTACCGTGAAGAGCACGGGGATAAAGATGTTGAAGATCGTCGTAAATATGATCGCGCCCGCAACACCTCGCGCCAAGTGTGTAAGGAACTCACCGAAAACGCTTTTCTCTTCGAGATAAGTTACGGTAAACTCGGCCCAGAAAGCTATGCATACAGACATGGCAATAAAGTGCGCTGTAGTAACAGCGAAAAGCAGGATATCGAGCTTCAGAAACTCCGTCACGCCCCATAAGACATCGGTACAGCAATAGATCAGGATGGTCGTCAGGAACAGCCTGTACACCTTTCCCGCGGGTCTCTCGGAAAGACGGGGATCGCGCAGAACATCCCAGTTAACTATCAGAAGTACGATTATCGTCAGAAGACCGATTGCAGAATAATACATATACTCTTAACCTCTCAGTCTCTTCTTTTCCTTGAGAGCCTTCTTGTTCTCATACATGATCTGATCTGCACGCTCGTAAACCGGAGCAACCTTCTCATCATGATCGTAACGTGATACGCCCAAAGCGATCACGATTCCGCCGTTCTCGATGGCTTCCTCGTTATGTGTATTCATCTGCTCTATAAGCTCATCCAGACGGTTGAAGTCGTCACCCTGTGTAAGAACTGCGAACTCGTCTCCGCCTACACGGAATACAGGGCTTCGCTTAAATGTCGTACATATGATCTTGCATGCATCTCTTAAGAACTGGTCGCCTGCCTTATGACCTTCAGTGTCGTTGACCTTCTTAAGATCGTTAACGTCGAGGATTACGATACCGAACTCGGGAGCACGGTCCATCTCGATCTGGGCATTGAGTCTTTCCTCATAGATGCGGTAAGCATTCCTGTTCTTAACGCCTGTAAGCGAGTCGATATTGGCCTCGATCCTCGCCTGGGCAAGACGTCTGCCGTATTCCTCTTCCTGACGGACCTGAGCATCGATATCGTTAACACCGACTACCAGACGTCTGCCGTCCTTCTCATAAACGATCGCCGCCTTCATCTGAACATAACGCGGATCCTCATCCTTAACCAGGAGGCGGTAACTTAACGTGAAGATTCCGTTCCTGCCGACTTCTTCAAGGACGTTATTCATTGTAAGTGCAGTAAACACTCTGTTCTGATCCTCGGGATATACAAACTTTATAGAGTTCTCTCTGAAGTCGGAGAAGAAGTTATCTCCT
>CADAXO010000065.1 GCA_902791885.1 Oscillospiraceae bacterium
ATACGTCAAAAGGTCCGTTCGTTGACAGGAAGAGGGCAAGACAGCAGGCTTCTGAGATAGTCGATATGCTCAAGATCGCTACTCCCTCGATCGAGACTCCCGTAAGAAGGCTTTCGGGAGGTAATGTTCAGAAGGTTCTTCTCGGACGTGAGATCAAGGCTGAGCCTAATGTTCTGATCACGGCATATCCCGTAAGAGGTCTTGATATCAATTCCTCGTATATGATCTACGATATTTTGAACGAGCAGAAGAAAAAGGGCGTAGGTATCCTCTTTATCGGTGAGGACCTCGACGTTATGCTCGCTTTGTGCGACAAGATAATGGTTATGTGTCATGGAAAGCTTCAGGGTGTCGTTCATGCCGACAAGACCAGCAAGGGCCAGATCGGACTTATGATGACAGGAGCTATCTCGCTTGCGGATGTCGGCGGCAAGAAGGCCGGTATCGCGAAGGATTCCGCTTTCACGGAAGAGGAGTGGGAAGAAGCATCGGATATGAGTGAGGGCAATTCATGAGACTTCGAATCATAAGACGTAAAGAGACAAGACTTGTTAATACTATTCTGCTCTACGTGATCGGTATTGCGGTCTCGTTCATAATAGGCGGTATTTTTCTCTCGTCCCTCGGTATAAACCCTCTTGTTTACTATCGTGACATGCTTACTATCGGACTTATCGGAAACTACTACCCTGCGAAAAGCATCGAGGGCCTTCTTAAGCTCTTCGTGCCTTTGCTCATCACTTCTTTGGCTTTGTCGCTCGCGTTTAAGATGAAGTTCTGGAACATAGGCGGCGAGTGTCGCATTTAAGATCGGCGATTCGATGCCCCGTATAGTTGTTGTATTGCTTATGTGTCTTGCGGCTTTTATATCCGCGGGCCTTATCGGCTTTATCACAGCTCACCTTAAAGTAAGGTTCAATACTAATGAGACTTTGGTTACGTTGATGCTGAACTACATAATGCTCTATGTCATAAAGTTCATAGGCGAGACCAAGGCCGACTGGAACTTCTTCTTAAGAACTGATTCGGAGCGTCCTGTGTTCGCGAGGTTCCCCGATAACGCAGTAATGCAGGGTATCACTATCGGAAACTTCAAGCTCCTTTACACGGTTATCGCATCTTTGGCTATAGCGGTTATCGTTTATTTCTATCTGAAGCGCACCAAGCAGGGCTACGAGATCTCTGTAGTGGGTGACAGCGTAAATACTGCAAGATACGCCGGCATGAGCGTTTATAAGATCACCGTCAGGACGATATTCCTGTCGGCGGCTCTCATCGGACTTGCAGGCGCATTTACTGCAGCGGCTTCGGGAACTATCTCTACCGATATCACGAACAATGTCGGCTGGACGGGAGTTATCGTCGCATGGCTGTCACGTCTGTCCGTGCCTGTAATAGGTGTTGTCAGCCTGCTTATCTCGGTTTTGCAGTACGGCTGTCAGGCAGCTTCGGCTTCGTATTCGCAGATCGACAGAAACTTCGCAGACCTTCTTCAGGGCCTGTTCATGTTCTCGATACTGGCTGCGGGTTTCTTCAGCCACTTTAAGATCGTAAGAACGGGAGGTAAGAAGGATGATTGACGTATTAACGCTTTTCTTATTTAACATCGTCATCTACAGCATCCCGCTTCTTTATGCCACATGCGGTGAGATCATGGTCGAGAAATCGGGCTCCCTTAACCTCGGTGTGGAAGGTACTATGGCAGTAGGTGCAGTCTTCGGTTTCCTTGCGGGCTGTAAGACGGATTCTTTACCTGTTGCAGTGCTCGTAAGCTTCTTAACGGCGGCTTTGGTGGGTGCTATCTTCTGCGTTTTCACCATAACACTTCAGGCAAACCAGAATGTAACGGGACTTACGATAACTACTATCGGCGTTGCAGTCTACTTCTTCGTAGGCAACGGCCTGGGTGCGGACTGGCCCGTTTACCGCGAGTGCACAAGGCTCGTTAACGGCTTTGCCGACATTGAGATACCTTTGCTGTCGAAGATACCCGTCGTGGGCAAGGCATTGTTCTCGCATAATGTTCTTGTTTACTTTGCTGTTGTCATCGCTGTGCTTATCTGGGTCTACTTCGAAAAGACAACTCCCGGCCTTCGTCTCCGCGCTATAGGCGAGAATCCGGGTGCTGCCGATTCACTCGGCGTGAATATCGTGCTTTACAAGTATCTTCACATCATGGCGGGCTCCGGCATTATGGGTATCGGAGGCCTTTATATGGGACTTAACATGGGCGGTTCGTTCGAGGGCAGCAACTGCTGGATCAACGGCTACGGCTGGATCGCTATCGCTCTTGTTATATTCGCGAACTGGTCCACTATGCACGCGATCATCGGTACGTTCGTCTTTGGTTTCTTTAATACGCTGCGTATTTACAATATGCCTTTGGCGACAACATTCCCTAAGACTTTGGGCTGGCTCTCATCGGTTCCTGCACAGGTGTTCTCGGCGCTGCCGTTTATCGTTACTCTGCTCGTGCTTGTCGTGAACTCTATAAGGAGCAGGAAGAGAGGAAGGTCAGGCTCGCCGTCTGCTATCGGAATCAACTACTACAGAGAAGACCGCTGATGCGGTCTTTTATTTTCGGTGTGACCTCAATTGCCTTTCTTCCGTCTTAATTGATGAAGGAGGGTGCTATAATATGGTTTGAGAAAAACCAAAGGGATAATCAAATCATGGAAGACCAAGTGATCATCGACATGTATTTTGCCAGGGATGAACAGGCAATATCCTGCACCGCTGACAAGTACGGAAGGCTTCTTCGAAGCATTGCTTACGGGATCCTCAGAAGTCAGGAAGATTCCGAAGAGTGTGAGAATGATACTTATATGAAGACATGGAGCATAATTCCGCCCACAAGGCCCATTGCTTTTCAGGCTTTTCTTGCGAAGATCACACGCAATCTCTCTTTGGACCGCTATGATCAGATGCATGCGGCAAAAAGAGGAGGCGGAGAGGTTCCTCTTATGATCGAGGAGCTTGAGGAATGTATTCCTGATATGGGAGCAGCGGCTACGGATGATGAATCCAATGACGAAGAGCTTAAGAGTATCATCAATAAGTTTCTTGGTACGCTGTCTGATGATAACAGGAAGATATTCTTAAGAAGGTACTTCTTCGGAGACTCGGTAAACGAGATCGCAGCAAAATACGGATTTGGTAAGAGCAAGGTGAAGATGAGTCTTGCAAGATCCCGCGATAATCTTAAGGCACTCCTTCAGAAAGAAGGTTATTATGGCTAATAAGGATCAGGCAGAACGTCTGCTTCGCGCCATGGGCGATGTTAATGATATATATCTGGAAGATCTCCTGGATGAAAGTTCATCCCGTAAAGCTGTTCTCACGCCTTTGCAGAGCCAGAGAAGAGCCAGGATCATCTCCATAGCCGCGGCAGCAGTGATTGTCTGCGGTATGACAGCTCTTGTCATGATCAATATGTCTAAGCAGAACACTACTGAGACCGCAAGACATAATGATGCAAGAGAAGAGATTGTAGAACTCGGTCTCGATAATATGAATATAATGGATAACCATTCGGTAAGAAGTGCCGATACCTACACATACGGTGAAGCAACTACGGCAGCGGGTGCGGAAGCGGGTGCTGATTCGTGTACGGATTACTGTATCGCACCCGAAGAAGTAACAGAGGATGAGGAGTGCATAGATAAAGTAGCCGATGTTACAGAGGCATCCGATATTGATGATCTTGTAAGTCTTGCAGGATTTGACTTCGTTGTGCCTGAGTCTGTAAGTGACAGCACTGACTGCGCTTTCTTCTTCTACGGTGACGGAATTGCCGAAGTTCAGTATTACGATAATGACGGCAACCTCTTATGTACTATACGTAAGGCCGAGGGTTATCTGAACGATATCTCCGGAACAGGAATGTTAAGTACTGACAGTGAGACTGTTACGGTCGGTGATCACACCGTAAATGTTCTTACGGACGATGACGGACATATGGTCGTATTCTGGATGTATCACGGATATACGTACTCGTTCGTACCTGAAGAAGCTATGGCAGAAGACGATCTCACATCTGTTTTGGAGGGCATTTCATAAATATATTTTCTGTATCGCGCTAAAGGGTCGAAGGTGATACAATATGCGGGTGTTAATTAAAGAAAGAAGGGTAATCTTATGAAGAAATTCTTGACTTTGGCACTCGCTGCAGCAATGTTCGTTATGCCCCTTGCAGCTTGTGACGCAACAAGTGCGGAGGAAAGTGCCCAGGCGCAGTCTAACGGAACTTTCGTTGTCGGTTTTGATGCTGAATTCCCTCCGATGGGATTTATCGCAGATGACGGTTCTTATACAGGTTTTGACCTTGATCTTGCAGCTGAGGTTGCAAACAGACTGGGTCTTGAGTTCGTAGCTCAGCCTATTGCTTGGGATTCCAAGGACCAGGAGCTCGCTTCCGGCAACATCGACTGTATCTGGAACGGTTTCACCATCAGCGGCCGTGAAGATCAGTACACATGGACAGAAGCTTATATGTCCAACAACCAGGTTGTAGTTGTAAATGCAGGTTCTTCCATCATGCATCTTTCCGATCTTGCAGGCACAGTAGTTGCTGTTCAGAAGGATTCTTCCGGACTTGCAGCTCTTGAAGAGAACACAGAACTTCTCGATTCTTTTGCAGAACTCGTACAGGTTGATGATTATCTCAATGCCATGATGGAACTCGAGTCCGGTGCTGTTGACGCTATCGTTATGGATGAGATCGTTGCACGTTATCAGATCCAGGAAGCAGGCAGCAACTTCGTAGTTCTCGATGAGTCTGTAGCTTCCGAGGAGTACGGTGTAGGCTTCGCTCTCGGTAACGAGGAACTCCGTGATCAGGTTCAGGCTGCACTCGAAGAGATGGCAGCTGACGGAACACTCGCACAGATCTCTAACGAGTGGTTCGGTGAGGATATCACAACTATCGGATAATTGATGGGCGATCTTGCATCAACATTCAGCCAATTAGCAGGCGGATTAAGATTCACATTAGGGATCTTCTTCCTGACATTGCTCTTTTCCATACCCCTCGGGCTTATCGTAGCCCGGGGGCGTATGTCTAAAAACATATTCGTCGCAGGACTTGTACGCATCTATATCTCCATAATGAGAGGTACACCTTTGATGCTTCAGCTCCTGCTCGTTTATTTCGGACCTTATTATATTTTCGGCATGAAGCTTGCCGATCTCGATGTAGGTCCTTTCAAGTACAGATTCGTGGCTACGGTCATAGGCTTCTCCTTAAATTATGCTGCATACTTCGCAGAGATCTTCAGAGCCGGCATACAGTCAATGCCTGTAGGTCAGTACGAAGCAGCGCAGATACTGGGATTTACCAAGGCGCAGACATTCTTCAGGATCATATTGCCGCAGGTTATCAAGCGAGTCCTGCCTGCTGTTACTAACGAAGTCATCACGCTTGTTAAGGATACTTCCTTAGCCCAGGTCCTTGCCGTCACCGAAATGTTCACGGCAGCAAAGAACCTCGCATCGGCACAGGTTTCCGTTATGCCTTTTATTGTCGCGGGCCTTTTCTATTACGTTATGAACGGCGTTATCGAGATAATCATGAACCGCGCCGAGAAATCAATGAACTATTATCAGTAAGGGGGAGTTATGAACGTTCTTGAGATGAAAAACATACATAAGTCGTTCGATTCCCTTGAAGTCCTTAAGGGAATTGACCTTGAGGTAAAGAAGGGCGAGGTAGTTGCTATTATCGGCCCTTCGGGCGGCGGTAAGTCAACGCTTTTAAGATGTGCCACCACACTTGAGCAGATAACATCGGGTAAGATCGTCATCGCGGGTGAGACTTTGGTAAGCACTTCACACAGCGGACTTACTCACTATACCGATAAGAAGAAGCTTCAGGAGATAAGAGGCAAGTTCGGACTTGTGTTCCAGAACTTCAACCTTTTCCCGCACTTCTCCGTAAGACGCAATATTACCGAGTCGCTCATACACGTTCATAAGAAAAGCAAAGAGGAAGCAAACGCTATCTGCGATCAGCTCCTTAAGAAGCTCGACATGGCGGATAAGGCGGATGCATATCCCTGTAATCTGTCGGGCGGTCAGCAGCAGCGTGTATCCATAGCAAGAGCTCTTGCGGTCAATCCCGAGATACTCTTCTTTGATGAACCCACATCCGCACTTGACCCGGAGCTTACGGCAGGCGTTCTCAAGGTAATAAGAGAACTTGCCGAGGAGAAGATGACAATGGTCATCGTTACGCATGAGATGGCTTTCGCGAGAGACGTGGCGGATAAGCTCGTATTCATGGACGGCGGCGTGATCGTGGAGCAGGGAAGCGATATAATAAGCAACCCGAAAAAGGAACGTACAAAGGAGTTCCTTGCAGGCTACGGCTGATGCGGCTTAATTGACATAAAGACGATCAAGTGATTTAATAATCAAAAGGCGCTGAAGGGAAAAAAGATGCGCGACACCTGTTACAGAGAGCCGGCGGTTGGTGCAAGACGGTGCAGGAAGCGTAATGATAAGTCATCCCGGAGCTGTAAGACTTAAAGTTGATTCGAGTAGGTCTTATCGGGTTCTCCCGTTACAGAGAGAGGTGTTGACAGACACCGTTGAGTGAGGTTACTGACCTAAGAAGAGTGGTACCGCGGAAATGAAGTCTTTTCGTCTCTTCTTCGTACAGGAGGATATCCTGGTGCGAAGAGGAGACTTTTATTTTGATAAGAAGGAGACGGCGACATGAAACTGAGCGGAGCGGAAATTGTAGTAGAGACGCTTATCGAGCAGAACATAAAGACGATATTCGGATACCCCGGAGGTACCGTTATCGATATCTATGATCAGCTCTATAAGAAGAGCGACCGTATAACTCATGTTCTTACGGCGCATGAACAGGGTGCAGCTCATGCTGCTGACGGATATGCAAGAGCTACCGGTGATATCGGTGTTGTTCTCGCGACATCCGGCCCGGGTGCTACCAATCTGGTTACCGGAATTGCGACAGCGCATCTTGATTCGGTACCTCTTCTGGCGATAACCGGAAATGTAGCGAACAACATGATCGGAAGAGATTGTTTCCAGGAGATCGATATCTCCGGTGTGACACTGCCTATTACAAAGCATAACTTCATCGTTCATGATGTTGAAAGTCTTGCCGATACATTAAGAGAAGCTATTAAGATCGCTAAGTCCGGACGTCCCGGACCGGTTCTGGTTGATATCCCCAAGGATATTCAGCTTGCCAAGTGCGAATTCGCTTATAAGGCACCTGTTACAAAGGATGAGACTGTTCCTGCACCTGCCGATAAGGTTGCAGAGGCTGCCAGGATGATAGCCGAGTCGAACAGACCTTACATCTACTTCGGAGGCGGTGCGGTTCGTGCCGGTGCCGGCGCTCTGATCTCTGAACTTGCCGATAAGATCGATGCAGTTATAGGCTGTTCCCTTATGGGCCTTTCCGAGCTCCCCACACAGCTGGACAGATTCCTCGGTATGCAGGGAATGCACGGTCATTATGCATCTTCAAAGGCTATGGCTAAGGCGGATCTTATTATCGCTGTCGGAGCACGTTTCTCCGACCGTTCGACAGGAGATCCCCAGAAGTTCTCTGCAGGAGCAAGAAAGATCCATATTGATATCGATGCATCTGAGATCGATAAGAATATTAAGACCAATCTCGGAGTTGCATGTGATGTTTCCGATTTCCTGAGGAAACTCATTGATATGGTTGACTATAAGCGTAACCCTAACTGGATGACTAAGGTTGCCAAGCTTCGCTATCAGGAGAACGAACTTGAAACAGCCGATTTCCTTCCTAAGCAGGCTATCAAGATTATTTCCGACAGCGTTGATGAGGATACGGAGATCGTTACCGATGTAGGACAGCATCAGATGTGGACTGCACAGTACTTTGATTTCAAGAAGAAGAGAACTTGGATATCCTCAGGCGGTCTCGGTACTATGGGATTCGGCATGGGAGCAGCCATAGGTTCTTCCTACGGAAGCGGCAAGAAGTCGGTTCTTGTTACAGGTGACGGAAGCTTCGGTATGGATCTTACAGAGCTTGCGACAGCAGTTACATATAACGTACCGCTTACTATAGTTGTCATTGATAACGGAGTTCTCGGTATGGTTCGTCAGATGCAGAATCTGTTCTATAATAAGGTTTATTCGAATACTACTTTGGACAGAAAGACTGATTTTGTTAAGCTTGCCGAAGCGTTCGGAGCCAAGGGCTACAGGGCAACCGACGCGGAAGAGTTCCGTGAAGCTTTTACCAAGGCTTATAATGAGGAAGGTCCGACAGTTATCGATCTTATTATCGATAAGGATGACATGGTTCTTCCGATGCTCCGTGCAGGAGGAACGTTCGACCATCTTATACTTGACAGGGAGGATAAGACATGAATAAGCAAAGCTATGTAATCGCGGCATTTGTGGAGAATAAGTCCGGTGTCCTCATGAGAGTAACAAGTATGTTCAACCGAAGAGGATTCAATATCGATACCCTGACAGTCGGGGAGACCGAATCGCCGGAATATTCACGTATCACACTGACTTTCTCAGGCGACCAGGATGATCTTCATCAACTGGTAACACAGCTTCAAAAGCTATATAATGTCAAGAAAGTTGAAGTCATTAGTGCGGAGATCGGTATAAGAAGAGAACTTCTCCTCATCAAGGTTAAGAATTCATCTGAAGCCAGAGGCGATCTTCGTGACGCAGTTGACGTATTCAAGGCAAAGATAGTTGATTATTCGGCAGAATCAATGTGCCTTGAGGTTACCGGTGACTCGACAAAGATCGATAATTTTATTGATAATATGAAGCCTTTCGGCATAATAGAGATGTGCCGGACCGGCATCGTAGCTCTTGAGCGCGGCTCAGAGAGCATTTTAAGTAAGTAATACAATATACGGAGGTATATCAAAAATGGCAAACGACAGCAGAATATTCTATGAGAAGGATTGTGATCTTTCAAAGCTTGACGGCAAGACAGTTGCAATCATCGGTTACGGTTCACAGGGACACGCTCACGCATTGAACCTCAAGGATTCAGGCGTAAACGTAGTTGTAGGTCTCTACGAGGGTTCCAAGAGCAAGGCTAAGGCTGAGTCCCAGGGACTTACGGTAATGTCCGTTGAGGAAGCAACAAAGGCTGCGGACATCATCATGATCCTTATCCCTGATGAGAAGCAGGCTGCTATGTATAAGAGCTCTATCGAGCCTAACCTCACAGCAGGCAAGACTCTTGCTTTCGCTCACGGCTTTAACATTCACTTCGGATGTATCACACCTTCTTCCGATATCAACGTTATCATGATCGCTCCTAAGGCTCCGGGACACACAGTACGTTCCGAGTATCAGATCGGCAAGGGCACCCCCTGCCTTATCGCTGTTGAGCAGGATGCTACAGGCGATGCATGGGATCTTGGTCTTGCTTATGCAGCAGGTATCGGCGGCGCAAGAGCAGGTGTTCTTGAGACAACATTCAGACAGGAGACAGAGACAGACCTGTTCGGTGAGCAGGCAGTTATCTGCGGCGGTGTTGCAGCTTTGATGCAGGCAGGCTTCGAGACTCTCGTTGAGGCAGGTTACGATCCCCGTAACGCTTACTTCGAGTGCGTACACGAGATGAAGCTCATCGTAGACCTTATCTACCAGAGCGGCTTCGCAGG
>CADAXO010000066.1 GCA_902791885.1 Oscillospiraceae bacterium
GCTCTTGATGAGCCTAAGAAAAGCCTTATGAGTGTAGTTACATGCGCCACGTACCGCATTGAGGCTCCGGGTATTACGGATGCCGTGCTTAAGGTTTTCGGCATGGAGCATGTGGAGACTACCAAGAAAAGTAAAGGCCGCGAGGTGAAGACCGACATAAGGCCGCTTCTTATTAAGCCTCTGACGTCTTCGACTCCCGACAGTGCCGAGTATATGTGCTATGCAGGCTCGCAGCAGAACTTAAGACCCGATGTGCTTCTTAAAGCTGTCTGTGAGGTGACGGGGTACGATGAGGCCTTGGCTTCTGAGGCACGTATAACAAGACTTGCGCTACACGGCGGTACCTATCCTGATATTTGTTCAATTGAAGGTTTGGTATGATTAGTGTATTATCCTTAACTGTGATAAAGGAAACAGGAGCCGCATCTTAATGAACGATCGTGAGCAGAAAATGGCAGAAGAGCTCGTAAGCATCTTCGAGAAAGTACTTGTAGCGGAGGAGAAGTCTCTGCAGAAAGGTTATTTCTCGAACCTGTCTCTTGCCGAGATGCACACGCTTGATGCGATCGGACCCTACGAGGCAAGGACCATGACTGAGACAGCACAGATCCTTGGCATCACGGTAGGCACACTCACAGTTTCCGTAGACAGACTCGTTCGAAAAGGTTTTGTCGAGAGACGCCGCGACGAGGAAGACAGAAGAGTCGTAAGGATCAGTCTTACAAGAGACGGAAAGCTCGCTGCAAGGATGCACGGCAAGTTCCACAAGGTGCTCGCAAAGCATATCCTCGAGCCCTACAACGAGCAGGAGCAGGATCTGCTTTTAAGTCTCGTTTCCGAGGTAGACGAATACCTCAACACGCAGGTAGCAAGATATGACAATAATGACAAGATAAGACAGACCGCGAAAGACGTGGCCAAAGATGTAAGAAGGAGAAAAGAAGATGACTGACAGCGAAGTCCCCCGAGAACGTATGAAGGATAAGAAGGACCAGGTATACGAGGACCTTCTGAATATCCTGACCGAGGAACTCGGCGTATCACCGACTGATGTGGATCCGACACTGGATATAAGAGACGATCTGCAATTTGATTCACTACAGCTTTACTCATTCATTATTACCGTAGAGGAAGCATACGATATAAGGATCTCGGATGAACAGATTGATCAGGTTCATACCATGAATGATCTTGTTGATATGGTATTCGATATCATTAATAACTGACTTGCGATTGAACAATGAGATATATCCTGATAATCAACACCAGGAATAATAAGGCCAATCATAAGAAACTTGAAGATGCCATCCAACGCGTTTCCGAAGATCATCCCGATCTTCGAAGCCGGATGGAATTAAGATATACGGAATATCCCGGACATGCAGCAAATGTGGCACTTGAGACCGATGAGAAATATCACGGTTCTGTTGCTGTTGTGTCATGCGGTGGAGACGGAACCATCCATGAGATATCCAATGCATTGGCGTTCAGAAAGACTCCTCTCATACCTGTACCGTTCGGAACCGGAAATGATTTTATAAGAACTGTCCACCACGGTTGTAAGAAGTGGTCGATAGAGGATTATCTTCTCAATCTCGATAAAGTAACTTACGCTCCGATCGATCTTATCAAGCTCGACAGCTTCGATCTGATGGGCAACTTCATTCCCGGATGGTCGGCGTATTTCAACAACATTGCTTCTATCGGCCTGGACACCAAAGTTCAGTCGGATGCCAAGGCGATGGTCGAAGCGAAAGATACAACGTTCACCAGAAAGACTGCATATATGCGTTCTGCCGTTCGTAATCTGTTCGGTCCCCGAGCGAATAAATTTACATACAAGTTAGATCTTGAGAACGGCGAGACAGTGACCGGCGATTCGGACGCTTATACGCTGATAAGTATCTGCAACGGCAGATATTATGGAAGCGGTTTTATGCCCGCGCCTCACGCATCGATTAACAACGGGCTCGCTGAGATATGCGTCGTTGAAGATGTCGGAACACTTCGTGCGGTTTACCTTATCCTTAAATACAGATTCGGCAAACACGAAGACAAAGAAGGCATCCACATGTATAAGGCGACGAGCGGCGTTATAACATCCAAAGATCCTTCGATGCAGCTGTTCGGCAATTACGACGGTGAAGACTTCTTCGGCAACCGCATCAGATTCGAAGTCTCTCCGTCCGCGTTGATCTTAGGTTCCTTCGACGCAAAAAAATTGTGATTCGTTATTCGTTATTCGTGATTCGTAATTAATCAGGCATTATAATATCCGACATATTGCAGAATATAGATGCGGCGATAAGATCGCTCAGCCTCTGTGCATCGAATTGTGTTGCATCTGTAAGTCTTAAAAATACTATGTCTTTAAATTCCACGAATCCGTTGTTTAAGTAATTGAACTTTCTGTTCTCCGATTTATTCAAATAGCTTTCTTTATCTACCGCACCGTCGATCTCTACCGATACGGGTTTCTCAATCTCGGGAACATAGAATGTCGCATCGGGAAACAGTTCGGTGAACTCATCTGGAGATAAGTTGATCTCGACTTTATATTCATACCCGAGATTATCAAGTTCTGTACATAAGATAAGTTCGTTCTTCGATCTTAATTTCCTGTCTTTATAATCCAATGTCGGCCTGTTTGAAAGTATCGGATTTTGCATCTCGCTTGAATTAAAGAAACGCTCTTTGTTCAGTATGCTGTTGTACCGTTTCTTAAGCGGGAATTGTATATCGCGAGGTTCCTGCCAGTAGGTCATTTTCCAAAGTGAATTAAGATAGTCGAGCTTAGCTTTGATCATTGTTGATCGTTCGACAAGCTTTGAATATATCTGACCTTCTTTGCTCGATAATAATATTCTTCGTTTATTACTTCGGGTTGTTTTGGGGTCCTGCGGATCGCGGAATATATAGACGGCTTTTTTGTTATGGTACGTGCTGAAGTATCCTTCCGGCAGTTTCGAAAGTTCATTCCTGTAATAAGCTATGAGTAATTCATGATGTTGCCGGTTAACGATTAGCATAATCAGATTCTATCGCGGATGTATACCCGGCGGAGTCGACAATTGATAACACTTTTCGACAAAATTCGACAAATGGGGAGGTCCACCAAAGTTGTTAGGAATTGGCTGTTTTGTAAAGACTTTGGTGGATTTTTTGGCGTTTTGAGGCTAAAAATCCACCCATGGCGTTACATATGAGTTCTTTAGTAACGGATTAGGTGGACTTGAATGTCTTCTTCGCACGAATGCGCTTCGGGAGAAGCTTGAAGTTTCTGTATTTGCCTTTAAGAAAACAGTAAAGTCCGGGGAATGTGCCGGCAGTCTTGAAGAATGAGTGCTTCTTGCGCTCATTCATTATCGACTTCAACTTATTAACATCGTAGCGGCCGGCAGGGTAGAGCTTCTCATAAGTGTCGAACCAAAGGCAGGCATCTTCGTCCATATAGTAGATGCCTTCTTCGCGCCACGGCTGGTAAGTTCCGCCGCCTGCGAAATGGATGATCACCGGTTTGTTCTTTGAAGAATTAAATTCATCTTCGGTGTAGTAATCGTATGGTCCTTTAGTCGAGACTTTATAAATGTTCTTCGGCTCGAAGTAACGGATCGTGAACATCATGTTGGCAGACTGGGGAAGTGTCGCGATCTGATGATAAAATGCAACGTTCATTATCTCCTGGTCGGCACCTAAGAATGTGTTCGACAGATCAATAGTTTTTACAGCTTCAAGAAATCTCTCCGGGGCATCTGTCTCTCTGCATTTTGCAACATCGAAAAGAAGCACTCCGGAATTGAAATATTTATCATGCTGTTTATGTCCGATGAGAACATTTACGTATGAAGTGGACTGATCGATAACAGCGCCAAGAGGACAGCCTTGAAGATCGTAATTAATGATCGAAGAAACATCTTCTTTGATGATCGTATCGCAGTCGAGATAGAGAACTCTTCCTTCAGTCACATAATCGGAAATGAAGAATCTTGCATAGGGTGAATAACCGCCGCGGTAGGGAGGAATGCCTGCATCGACAAGACGCTTCGATATGTCTTCGATCGGAATGAAATCAATCTCGCAACCGAACTCATCTGCGATCTTACGAAGATCATCTTTACGGTCTTCGAGATTGGATTCGATTATATGTATAACTGCCTTTCCGTTAAGATGTGAAAGGAGTGAATATAAACTTACCGCACAAAGTTCGCAGTAGTTTTTATCAGTCGCATAAAGTATGTGATCAGCCATATATTTTTTATACCATACAATCTCATAATTTCACAAAAAAAGACTGCTTCGATTGAAGCAGTCTTAAGTGTTTAACCGTAGCGATTAATTAGAAAAGATCAACAGCCTTTCCGTCTGTATCGTAGATCTTCTTCTCGTTAGCAACTACATAAACATCACCGCCGAGCTTAGCAGCCTTCTTCTCGATGTCCTTGAAAGCGATCTTCTGACCGTCGAACTCGAAGATAACCTTGCCGAGCTTCTTAGGAGCAGCCTTCTTAGCAGCGGGCTTCTTAGCAGCTGCCTTCTTTGCAGGAGCAGCCTTCTTAGCAGCGGGCTTCTTAGCAGCAGCCTTCTTAGCGGGAGCAGCCTTCTTAGCAGCGGGCTTCTTAGCAGCTGTCTTCTTTGCAGGAGCAGCCTTCTTAGCAGCGGGCTTAGCAACAGGTGCAGCTTCCTTAGCAGGAGCAGCAACTACAGGTGCCTTAGCCTCAACTTTCTTCTCGTCTGTAACCATAACTATTTTATCCTCCAAACAGTTTGATGTTTTTAATTTATAGTTTTTAAGTAAATATGTCAATTCTATTTAAGTAATAAATTCGATAAAAAAGTCAATAACAAAAAAAACAGTTTCGAATAAATTGAACAAACAACTAACAAACGGAGTGCTTTTATAGAAGTTCTGTATGCTTGAACTTATATGCTAAAAGATATAAACTTTTAAAGAGTCGGAGGGTCGAATGAACGATAAACTAAAGGATATAGTTTATAGTGATCTGTTCAGGTACACCGGTAATGCGAGGCGTACCAAACACATCTATACCACATATCTTCAGGAGCTTATTTCAAGCCCCGAGTTTCACTATATCTCTTTGATGCGAAGAACTAAGTTCTACTACGACGACATAGCACATCATGAAGGTGCACTTAAGTTTTTGTGCAAGATCAGATACGAGTTCTTCAACTGGAGACTTACAAGACAGTCTCACAAATATCACATTCAGATCCCATACGACACGAAGATCGGCAAGGGTTTTTATCTTGCACATTTCGGACGAGTTATCATTCACCCCAAGGCAGAGATCGGATACAACTGCAACGTATCGACAGGTGTAGTTATCGGTACGCAGTTCAGAGGTAAGAGAAAGGGTGCACCGCATATCGGCAACTTCGTTTGGGTCGGTGCCAATGCGGTTATCGTAGGTAACATTACAATCGGCAACAACGTTCTTATCGCTCCCGGCGCATACGTTAACTTTGACGTTCCCGACGGCTCTATCGTAATCGGTAATCCCGGACTTATCAGAAGAGCACCGGGTGCTACATTAAGCTACATCAACAACACGATCCAGTTTGACGAATACAACGTTATGTCTGAGTCCACTCCGGTCAATACGGCATCGCATCCTGCGACGAGACAGAGCAGGTACAGATGATAATAACGGGCGATATCTACAGAAGCAGAAGAGAGCAATTGATAAACCGCATTCCTGAAGGATCAGCGGTTTTTCTTTTCGCGGGGAAGGGAAGAGCAATGAGTCAGGATACGGATTACCGTTTCCTTCCCGACAGAAATTTCTTCTACTTAACAGGGCTTTCGTACGAGGGCGGAAAGCTTGTGCTCGTGAAGGAGAAAAACGGCACTTCCAAGACGATGCTTTTCGCGTTGAAGCGTGACGATCTTACGGAGAGATGGCACGGGAAGCGCATGCCTTTCGAGAAGCTTTCTGACATAAGCGCGATCAATGTTGAAGACATTTATGAGACAGAAGAATTCGACGAGCGCGTGTACCCGTTTGTGAAAGAGTACAAGGTTCTTACCGATGACACTTCGATAGCAGAGGAGTGCATGAACTTTAAGACGGCACACGAAGTCTACGGCGATGCGGGACATCTTCTAACACAGATGCGCATGGTGAAAGCGGACTGCGAGCAGCGCGCGATAATCGAAGCAGGCAAGGTTACCGAGGAAGCTTTAAGCGAGATGCGAAAGCTTATAAGACCCGGCGTGACCGAGCTTGAACTGTATACAAAACTTGAGTACGAGATGGCGCGAAAAGGAAGTCTTATTCCCGCGTTCTCGACTATAGTCTCGATAGGAACAAATGCGTTCTATCTTCATCACAGCGAGCCCGAAGATGAGAGCGGTGTCGTTGCCGAAGAAGGTGACATAATCCAGATCGATGTAGGCGCAAGATGCGAAGGTTACTGCGCGGATATTTCGCGTGTGTATTTCGTCGGTGATACGGATGATGAAGTTACGAATGAAAGAAGAGAAAAACTTCTGTCGCTGATTCAGAAATTAAGAAAGCGCGCATTCGAATTTATAAAGCCCGGGGAGACGTTCACGACGCTTAACGCAGAGATGAGAAAGATCGCCGGAGAGCATCTTCGCGAATGGGGTCTTCTTGAAGAGGGTTTTACCGACGAAGATGTGAAGAGATACTATTGGCATAACACGTCGCATCACTTAGGTCTTGATGTGCATGATATATGCGACCGCGAGAAGGCATTCGAAGAAGGGAACTGCCTTGCGGTCGAACCCGGAGTTTACATAAAGGAATGGGGCATAGGATTCAGAATAGAAGATGATGTTGCCGTTACTTCCGGCGGGTGCAGACTTCTTACTTCCGGTGAAGATTCGAAGGAGTCGGTATGCCTTTGATCTTCTATATTCTCCTGGGTGTTCTCGTCGTACTTATAATATTCACGGTGTTCGTGTTCTACATGTCTTTTTGTTCACGTGCATTCCGCTTTATCTTCGGCCGTAAAGAACCGATCCCGCGAGTCGACAGATCGCCCGTAAAGATCGATCAGAAGACTGTGTTCGGCAAGGGCAAGAACTGGTTCTATACGAACAGATCCGAATACCTTAACGTAAGGATAGATTCATTCGACAAGACGAAGCTTTCAGGTTATTTCCGTCCGTCGTCCGACAGAAGTTCCAGGTTTGCGGTTATCCTTCTTCATGCTTATGATGAGCACCCGACAGAGACTGCGGCGTATGCGAGACTTCTCATGAGACAGATCGAATGCCACGTTCTTATCGCACATGAACGCGCACATCAGATGAGCGGCGGAAAGTACTGCACATACGGAATCTACGAGAGCGTCGATCTGATGCGCTGGATCGGTTTTATCAAGCGTCAGGTCGGTGAGGACGCAAGGATATTTATAGTGGGAAGAGGTATCGGTGCGACTGCGGCATTGCTCGCTGCGGCGCAAAGTGATTTCCCGACTGACGTCGCAGGCATAATCGCAGACAGTCCTTTGGCATCTCTCGAGAGCTATGTCGGTGCCGCTCTTAATACGAGGTACGGCTTTAATATGCCGATGGTGGTCAAGTCTCTCGACAAAAGATTCAAGGAAAAACTCAATGCGGGTTTTTCCGCATGCAATGTCATCCGCGAGGCATCCAAGATCCGCGTCCCGGTGCTGATCTTCTCCGGTGCCGATGACGATATAACAACGCCTGACAGCGTCCGCGCGATCTACGATGACCTTCGATGCCAGAAGCGTATGCTCTCTGTAGACCGTGCACCTCACCTTATGGCTTACGACAAAGCTCCGGCTACTATCGAGCGCGAAGTCCGAAGCTTTATCGAACATGCCGTAGTACGTCTTGTCAGCATAGGTAAAATGTAGTATATTCTCTCTCGCAATCAACGGGGAGCAGGTGGTACCTGCTGAGAAAGTACTGTCAGTACTGACCCGATGAACCTGTACGGATAATGCCGGCGAAGGGAGTTGATTATATATGACCGGAAATTCCATTACTAAACCCATGTCTTCTAACCGTGAGACGATACTTACGATCGTCACGGGAGGCATCTCACTCGCACTTGCGTTCGTGCTCTCACAGATCGAGATCTTCGAGCTTCCGAACGGCGGTTCGGTAACACCTGCAAGCGTGCTGCCGATCGTTATTTTCGCGATGGCGTTCGGTCCCGGATGGGGCTTCGTTGTTGCGATCATCTTCAGCCTGCTGCAACTTATCGGAGGCTGGCTCGTTACACCTTTCCAAGTGCTTCTCGACTACACTCTGGGTTACTCCGCATACGGCCTCATCGGCTTCGCAGCACAGCCCCGCTCGAAAAGGATCCTTATCGGCAACCCTCTCAAAAGATTCGCGAATGCGGGTATAGTGAAGGCTATCATTTTCACGATATTGGCTTATGCAGTACGCTGGTTCTGCTCAGTGCTCTCGGGCGTTATCTTCTACTCGGAGTATGCGGGCGACATGAACCCATGGATCTATTCCATGATCTACAACGGAAGCTTCCTCTCACTGGATCTTGTATTCCTTCTGTTCGTCATGATAGTTCTTTATATCGTTGTTATGAAAGCATATAAAAAACCTATCAAATGATTTTGACTGCCGCAGACCTTTTTTGACGCCTTATTTTATGTTAATATAAGCGGAAAAATTAACGGGGGTAATCTATGGCTACGATTTTTGAGCAGGAATCAAGAACGTTCAGTGAATACTTACTTGTGCCTAACCTCACAACGGAGAAGAATACTCCGGATCAGGTTGATCTCTCGGCACCCATCTGCAAGTACAGAAAGGGAGAGGAAGAATCCAAACTTAAGATCAATATCCCTGTCGTATCAGCAGTAATGCAGGCTGTTTCCGATGACGGAATGGCAATTGCACTCGCAAGATGCGGCGGTATGTCTTTCATCTTCCAGTCACAGTCGATCGAATCTCAGTGTGAGATGATCAAGAAGGTTAAGAAGTATAAGGCCCACGGCACTGTAGCAGTTACCGAAGACGGCACTGCAGAAGGAAAGCTTCTGGGTCTCGTTACAACAAGAGACTACCGTGTAAGCCGTATGTCGGTTGATGAGAAGGTCTCAAGCTTCATGACTCCTATCGAGAAGCTCGTTACCGCTCCCGAAGGAACAACTTTGAAGGAAGCTAACGACATCATCTGGGACAACAAGGTAAACCAGCTCCCCATCGTTAATAAGGACGGCAGACTTGTAGGTCTCGTTTTCCGTAAGGACTATGAATTCCATAAGGCTAACCCTACTGAGCTCCTCGACAAGGATAAGAAGCTCATCGTAGGTGCCGGTATTAATACAAGAGATTATATGGAGCGCGTTCCCGCACTCGTTGAGGCAGGCGCAGATGCTTTGTGTCTCGACTCTTCCGACGGATTCTCCGTATGGCAGCAGAAGGCTCTCGAGTGGATCAAGAGCAACTATCCCGATGTTATCGTCGGTGCAGGTAACGTAGTAGACGCAGAGGGCTTCAAGTTCCTCGCTGACTGCGGCGCAGACTTCATCAAGATCGGTATAGGCGGCGGTTCCATCTGTATCACACGTGAGCAGAAGGGTATCGGCTGCGGACAGGCTTCAGCTGTTCTTGCAGTTTCGGAAGCTCGTGACAAGTATTTCAAGGAGACAGGAGTTTATATTCCTCTTTGCTCCGACGGCGGTATCGTTCACGACTATCACATGGCTTTGGCTCTTGCAATGGGTGCCGACTTCATGATGCTCGGCCGTTACTTCGCAAGATTCGACGAGTCTCCCACGAGAAAGCTTCTCGTAGGCGGTTCCTATGTTAAGGAGTACTGGGGCGAAGGTTCCAACCGTGCAAGAAACTGGCAGCGTTACGATGACGGCGGAAAGGGCGGCAAGATGGCTTTCGAAGAGGGCGTAGACTCTTACGTTCCTTACGCAGGTAAGCTCAAGGACAACCTCGACACATCACTTGCAAAGGTTAAGGCTACAATGTGCTCCTGCGGTTCTTCCTCCATCGAGGAGTTCCAGAACAAGGCAAGACTTGTAGTAGTATCGTCCACATCCATCATCGAGGGCGGTGCTCACGACGTAATCCAGAAAGAGAATGACAGAACTGCCAGATAAGCTTTTCGGGCAGGAATAAACAAAAACAGAGAGGAATAAGAAAAATGGCTGACGAGAACAAGAATGTATATACCAGTGATGGTTTTCAGAGACTTCAGGACGAGCTTTCAGAGAGAAAGACTACCGTAACTGCCGAGATCACGGCAAGACTTGAGGAAGCAAGAAGCCAGGGCGACTTGTCGGAGAACTCCGAGTACGATGACGCCAAGGACGCACAGGCTAAGAACGAAGCACGTATCAAGGAGATCGAGGCCCTCTTGAAGGACGCTATCGTATTGAGCGATGACGATATCTCCAAGACAAACGTTTCCCTGGGTTCCACAGTTACACTCCGTGACGAGGAGACAAAGGAAGAAGTCGAGTACAGCATCGTAAATGCTAACGAAGAGGACATTTTCGAGAACCGTCTGTCAGTAGATTCCCCTGTAGGAAAGGCAATCATCGGAAGAAAGAAGGGCGCTTCCGTTACAGTTACAACGCCCGCCGGTGCATTCAAGTACAAGATAATCAAGATCGGTAAGTAATCACATAATGTGATCTTTACCGGTCTTAAAGAAGCGCGATTTATACTCGCGCTTTTTGCATTTATATAGCACAAGGAGAATTAACATGGCAGATATGGATCCGCAGAATCAGAACAACGCTCCCGCAGAAGACCTGGGTCAGCTTCTCAAGGTAAGAAGACAGAAGCTGGCAGATCTCCAGGGAGCAGGGAAGGACCCTTTCAGGATTACAAAGTTCGACCAGACTCATCACACGGTTGATGCGGTCAGATTATACGAGGAGCAGGAGAAAGAGATCTTAAAGGACTACGTTGAGCCCGAGATCACAAAGCCCGCAGACGATGCTGACAACGATACAGTCTCAGCATACCGTCAGGCTGTCAAAGCCGCTTATAACGAGCGCCGTGAGCTTCTTGACGCATCTCCCGTCAACGTAAAGATCGCCGGAAGAATGCTCTTTAAACGCGTTATGGGAAAGGCGTCTTTCGCCAACATTCAGGACTTAAAGGGAAGGATCCAGATCTATGTTTCAAAGGACGGCATCGGTGATGAAGCGTATGCCGATTTCAAGAAGTCGGACATAGGCGACATCTTCGGTGTAGAGGGATATGTCTTCCGTACCATGACCGGTGAGGTATCCGTTCACGCCACAAATATGACACTTCTGTCGAAGTCGCTCCAGATCCTCCCTGAGAAGTTTCACGGTCTTACCGACACTGATACAAGATACAGGCAAAGATACACGGACCTTATTGTTAATCCCGAGGTCAAGGATACATTCGTAAAGCGTTCGCAGATCATCAAGGAGATCCGTAACTTCCTGGATACAAGAAACTTCATGGAAGTCGAGACCCCTATGCTCGTAAGCAATGCCGGCGGTGCTGCTGCAAGACCTTTCGAGACGCACTACAATGCTCTTGATGAGGATGTTAAGCTTCGTATCTCGCTCGAGCTTTATCTTAAGAGACTTATCGTAGGCGGCCTCGAGAGAGTTTACGAGATCGGCCGCGTATTCCGCAACGAGGGTGTTGATACACGTCATAACCCCGAGTTCACACTTATGGAGCTTTATCAGGCATATACGGACTACGAGGGCATGATGGAGCTCACTGAGTCCATGTTCAGATATCTTGCCGAGAAGGTCCTCGGCACGACGAAGTTCAAGTACGGAGACATCGAGCTTGACTTCGGCAAGCCGTTCGAGCGCATGACGATGAACGAAGCCATCAAGAAGTACGCAGGCATCGACTTTGATACGGTTGCTTCCGACGAAGAGGCCAAGGCGCTTGCCAAGGAGCACCACATCGAGTTCGAGGACAGACATAAGAAGGGCGACATCATCAACCTCTTCTTCGAGACCTACTGTGAAGAGAAGCTGATCCAGCCGACATTCATCATGGATCATCCCATCGAGATCTCTCCTCTTACAAAGAAGAAGCCTGATGATCCTCAGAAGGT
>CADAXO010000067.1 GCA_902791885.1 Oscillospiraceae bacterium
AGATACTCGCCCTTCATGGGCTTTTTGTTCGAATCTGCGAAACAGTAACTGCAGCTTGTCGCGGGGACCGTGCTCATGCCGACATAGGCGATATCCTCAAGGTGCCACTGCTTGTAACCTGCAAGCGTTCCTGACGGGAGGTAGAGCATGACTTCATTGGTCGTTGTGATAACGAGATTGCCCTGTCTGTCCTTGAGGGTATAGGTCTCTTCGATCTTCTTAAGAAACTTCTTGTTTGCGTTCTTGTCGGCCATAACCGCTACGACAATGATCACAACAAAACCTACTGCCAAAGCAACACCGATCACTGCTTTCAAAACATCAGGACTCATAATCAACCTCCGCGAAACTGTTTCCAATACGATTATACCAAAGAGACACTGTGTGTCCTTCTTTTCGATGCCGGGAGAGCATAAGCTTGAGCCATAACAAAAGAGCTGCCACTGAGGCAGCCCTTTATTTATATGGAAGGTATGTATGTCAGTCGGCAGAAGCGCCCCCGATGTGTTGCTTAACTTTCAAGATAAACAGAAAACCCGGGAGCGCTGAGACCCCCGGGCGGTTGAAGAAGAGTGAGTCAGATCTGTCGATTAACCGATCTCTATGCTTCCTGCATTGCAGTCGACCGTGATCGTACCTGTACCGGTTCCGGAAGAATGGCAAGTTCTGCCCTGATCACGTCCGTCGATCTCGACGCTTCCCAAATCGCATTCTGCATCGATCGTATAGTAATCGATGTCACTGATTCCGTTGATCTCAAGGTTGCCGAAGTCGACCTGAACGTTGAGATTCTCGAAGCCGATATGATCGCAGTTGATGTTGCCTGCGTCTGCATCGACAGTGACATCTGTGATATCGCAGTGATTTAACTCGATATTTCCTGCGGATGCTTCAATATCGATCGAGCTTCCTGTGCTGTCGCTGATCTCTACATTTCCGGCATCGAACTTACCGGTAATATCGTCAAAGGCAAGACCGTCGATCTCGAGATTGCCTGCACTGATGTCAATCCCGATATTGTTGATATCGATGTCGGAACCGAAAGTAATGGTTACTTCGGGACCGTCATTCAGGTCAGAGGTATGGCGGCCGCTCACGTCCTGAGATATAACGAGTTCACCGTTATCAAATTTAACCTCAGGCATGAGTTCTTCGGCCCCCTCATATCTTGCCTCTATTCCATCTACACTTTCGCTTGTGCTGATAACGATCGAGCACACTTCCGCATCTATTGTGATCTGATCGATCGAATCATAACTTCCGAGATCGATGTCATATTCTTCGCTTATGGAATTCGCATGAGTAAAGCCCGATGAGATAAATGTGGCTATTCTTACGATACCCGTGAATAAAGCAACACCCAATACGAGCACAACCACGATGATGCTAATGATGATCGGAGCCTTGCTGACCTTGCGGTCTTCCTTAGGGATGAACTCCTCGCTCATCTTGCCTGCTCCGTTAAGTGATAAAAGTCTGTCATAACCGTTCATACGTACATTGGCGGATACGATGAGATATACGCCTATGGCGATCGATGCGAAGAAAAGTACCGCACCGAGATCATCAGCAATGAAGGGGATCGCCGATATGATGATCGGGAAGATTATGCAGAGGATGCACAAAGCCACACCGATAGCCACCATTGTGCTGTATGTAGGCTTGAAGCGTCTTCTCTCGTTTGTTACATATTCACATGTCTCAATGCCGAGCGAGACCTGATCCTTATTGATCTCGGCAAACTCCTTGTTCTTATTGCCGGAGATGATAAAGAGCGCTACTGCTGTTGCGATGAATCCGAAGAAACCCAAAGGGCCGAGAATATCGCATACGGTATCGTTGCCGAAGCTTATAAGACCTGCGATAACGCCTGTCATTACACTCATGATGCAAAGCGCGACTCCCAAAGGGATAAAGAGCGATCTTGAAGATACCGCGGAAAGATATTCCTTAACTCTGTCCATCGAGAGCATCGGCTTATCGGGTTCCTTATTATCAATGATCACCTTGGATATACCGACTGACTCCGCGACCTCGTCGAGATTGCCGAATTCGGAAATAACGATTCCGACTGCTTCGTTCTCCGTTTTTCCTTCTGCAATAAGTTCCTCGAACTTGTCTTCCATCATCTGAAGAAGTTCAGATTTTGCCCTTCTGACTTCTTCGGTATTAGGAAGATTACGGAACATATTGTCCAGATAATTCTTAATAGCGTTCATTACTCTTCTCCCTGATTAACTATGAATTTCTCAATTACTTCCTTGGTGAGTTTCCACTCTTCACATTTGGCCTTGTAGTAGGCACGTCCCGATTCCGTGATGCGGTAGTAAGTTCTCTTCTTGCCGCCGGACATCACCTCGTCCGTGAAGGACTCGATGTATCCGTTCTTCTCCATTCTCGTGAAAGCGGAGTAAAGCGTGGTCTCCTTGATCACATACTTCTCGTCTGCTCCCGTGCGGATCCTTTTCGATATCTCGTATCCGTAAGACGGTCCGTCAAGGAGAAGGTAAAGAATAATAGTGTCGTTGTACCCTCTTATGACGTCGCTGCTGATTTCAGCCATATCCGTATCTCCTTCCCTCTACATCTGTCGTAGCTACGTCTGTCGTACTACGTCTGTCGTAGCAAATATAACACCGCCCGAAAAGCATGTCAACCATCTTTGCGGAAAGTTGCACTTGGAATGGTGATGGTAACGGGATTATGAACGGCTTATTACGATGAACTACCGAGGTAATTAATGATCAGCCGAAGTATTCTTCAAGCCCCTTCTCGTAACTTTCGGTCGTCGCATCATCGAACAATACCCATACGAATCTGTAGGACTTGCCGGGGTGCGAATCGATAAAATCAGTAACAGCTTTAAGGCCCGTCCTGATCGCAAGATCGATGGGCCATTTATATACGCCGGTTCCGAGGGCAGGCATAGCTGCGGATGTGTATCCGTTGGAATCCGTAAGCAAAGCGATGTTCTTATAGCATGAATAAAGAAGTGACTCTTCACCTGAATCGCCGCCTTCCCATCTCGGGGCAGCCACATGGACGATCGCCTTTGACGGTGCGTTGAATGCGGGAGTGATGCGGGCTTCGCCGAGTTCGCATCCGCCGAGTTTCATCACGGCTTCATAAAGCTCCGGTCCTGCGACATTATGAATAGCCTTGCAGACTCCGCTGTCGAGATAAAGCGTCGTATCAGCTCCGAGGACCAATACGTCAACGCCCTCGAATCTTGACAGGTCGCCCTTTACTGCACCGATGACCGAACCTTTATATAACTTCTCCATCATTTGATCCTCCTTAAGAAACGCCCAGGCGATTTGCCGCATCGGACTTTAACGCAACCGCATCGACCTTGCCGTTCGCAAGTGTCGGGAGCTTATCGTAGATGATGTAATCCGACGGGATCTTGTATGCATCGAGATGCTCCGAAAGAAGCTTAATAAGCTCATCCTTTTCGAAGGTTGTGCCCTGCTTTAAAGATATGCACGCGACGGGCTTGGAACCGAGAGCCTCATCGGGGACCGCGACCACCTTAACGTCTGATACGGGATCGTAAAGAGTGATAGCCGCGCCGACTTCGTTAGGCTCGATGGTGTGCTCGCCGGCGTGTATGAGCTCCTTCATTCTGCCTCCGATGTGAAGGTATCCGTCTTCATCGAAGAAGCCGAAGTCACCCGTTCTTACCCAGCCCTGGGCATCGAGAGCCTGAGAGTCTGCAGGAAGCTTATAGTAAGCCGTCATGGCACTTACGCCCTTTACAACGATCTCACCCTTATTGGACGGACTCGACTCGATCGCCTTGTCAGTCTTAAAGTCTCTGATCTCGATGGAGACGCCGTCCGCGATCTTACCTACCGTGTTGCAAAGGTGATCGGGCGTGTCGCCGAGCTTCGAGATCGTGATAGGGGAAAGCTCGCTCATTCCGTAGGAAGTTACGAACTTAACATTCGGGATCTTCTTAAGAAGCATGTGCATCTGTGCCTCGGTAACAGGAGCTCCTACGAGTATGGAACCTCTTAAGGAAGCGACCTTCTCCGAAGTGAACGAAGGCTCGTTAACAAGCGTTATCAAGGTCGTCGGGAAAGCATTCATTATCGTGCACTTGCGCTCGTCGATGAAGCTTATTATCTCGGCTGTATCGAAGCTTCCCGGAAGCTCGATCCTGGAACCCGAGATGAGGCTGGCGAGGAAGCATCTTATAAGTCCGGTCGTATGGAAGAAAGGCACGTTCATGCATACACGGTCACTCGAATTAAGCTCAAGTATATCGACGGCACACTGTGCCGCATGAAGGATACTCGCGGATGAATGAAGGACCGCCTTGGGCTTTCCCGTAGAACCTGACGTGAAGAGCATGCAGCAGTCATCCTCGGCTTCCTGAGGCTCCCTGAACTGGCCTCCGAGGGCCGCATACTCACCGTCTGTAGGATCGAATTCGACAGAGCTTCTGATATCGATTACCTGCCCGATAAGCGAAGTCTCTTTATCCGTGATGGCATCCTTGAAAGCATCGAAGTCTTCATAAGTGGAAGCATCGCCCACACAGACGTGTGTCATGTCACCTATATGCGAGAGATTAACGAGCTCTTCTGAAGTGTAGTTATAGTTAAGAGGTATCGCGATACCGCCGCACTTCTGGACGGCAAAGAAAGCGATCACCCAGTTTAAGTTATTTATGCTGTAGATACCGATATGCGTACCCTTGTGCACTCCGTGAAGGTACAGGATGGCAGCAAGCTTCTGAGCACGTCTGTTGATCTGCTCGAAAGTGTATTCTTCCTTCCCTGCAACGAAAAGCTTCTCGCCTCTTACCCTTACCTGAGCATCAAAGAGATCTCTTACGGAAGGGTCGCGCTTGATCTCACCCGTTGAGCTTATGTTGACGAACATATTAAATCCCGTAAGCCTTAAAGTATCGACGATCACGGGGTTTGCACCCTTGATCTCGATCTCGGCTTCGGGAGCTAATGACTGTCTGATCTGAAGGATCTTACGAAGACCTACCGAAGAGATATACTCAAGGTTCGTAAAGTCCAGAACTATTCCCTTGGTATCCTTGGAAACGGCATTTACCACAGCCTCGAATTTATATGCCTCTACCGAATCGAATCTACCGTAAAGTGTCGCGTAAAGGCCCGACTCGGCGCCTTCCAAATCAACTGCAAACATATAAAAGACCCCCATCAAAGAGAATTATAATTATTATAATTCTCCTTAACGGGGGTAACTGTCAAGCGTTCTTGATTATTAAGGTGCTGTCCTTACCGTTCAATTCGATCTTGTTATTAGATCCGGGTGTCTCGGGAAGAGCACATTCGATCGAGTTGTTCTTGCCCTTGTTAACCGTGAAGAATGAGAAGCCTTCAGGAACGATGAGTGTTGCCTTGCCGCCGATCATATTGATGTCGACAGGACCTTCTGTTCCGCTCAACTCGACGACGATCTCACCCTTGGCATCGATCTCGAACTCCTCGAAGCTTAAGTCGGAGATCTTCATCGTCGAGTCAGTGATATTGAGCTCGATCTTCTCAGCCTCGCCCGGGATTCCGATCTTAACATCGGATACATCCTTTATATCGATGTCAGCTCTGTTTCTGTCAGAATCGAGCTTTACGTCTGAAGGAACTACGATCGTATCGTCCTTAGTTCCGAATACCTTTACCGCACATGATCCCTTAATCTTGATATCGTAATCTTTCATGGTCTTATCCTCCGTTCGCTTAAGTTTTCTGTTGTGATTACAATATACCGCCGTTCCTTCCGGCAGTCTTTAATTCACTCTTATGCAAGTCTTAAATCTTTCTTAACGGCAGAAAAACTTAAGCTCTTATTTATGTGCTGTGCTTGCAAGTCTGTAAGCGATGTTAAACCACAGGTATTTAAGTATGCCGATATCTCTGTTAAGAGACTGGGGAAGCGTGGGGATCCTGTCGTACAGGATCTGCCTGTATTCGTTCTCCTGCCCTGCGAAGTCGGTTATCTCGATCGTATGCGTCCTGGCAGAACTGTTCTTGGCAACGATAACGCCGGTAACGACGCCTTTCAGTTCAACCTCGATATCGTCCTTGATGACGTTAACGGAGCACGTATCGCCGACACTTAATGTCTCTCCCTCATCGAGATATACCTTCATGCTGTGCTCGGTCATGAGCGTCGTTACGCCGCCCATCTTTCCGTGCTCGGAATCTATGGTAACAAGCTCGGAGAAGAATACCTTAACGGGCTCTTCATCACTGTCTCTGCCGTCTACAAGGAAGATCGACATTACGAGGAAATACAGGTTACGCAGGATCCAGAACAGGAGTATGCACGTGGGTACGATCTGCAGCACAGTGAAAAGCGTGAATACGCGTATAATACCCGCTACCGACAGTACCGCCAGAATAACGAACGGGATAAGGGAACGGATGTCCTTGTCTCTTTTCGCTTTGCCGGATTTGTCTGTTACCTTGAAGCTGCTTAACGTGATGCCTACCGACTCCTTTAAGATCGGAATGAGAAGGTGCGGCATGACGCTCGTCTCATAGATGCCGCTCCACTTGGTGGAGATCGCGTCATCGCTGTTCAGCCTGAGGCTTATGTCCTGGAAGATGAACATGGGAAGCCAGAATGCCATAAGCTCACTCCAGTTGCAGTGGAATACGGGAACCGCGAGCACCGCATAGAGCAGGGGCGACAGCATGTAGATCAGGTTCTTGATAGGAGAATACCAGTATGTCATAGAGCTCCAGTAGTTGACCTTCTGGAGGATCGACAGGTCTTTTCTTCTCAAGACCTTAAGCTTTCTTCCGGTAACGATAACACCTCTTCCCCAACGCGTTCTCTGCTTGATATGCTCCTTGAACGTATGAGGTGTCTGTCCGCTTGCCAAAGGCTCGGGAAGGGCGAGACTCATGAAGCCTTTAGCCTCGATAAGAAGTCCCGTCGCGAAGTCCTCGGTAATGGATTCAGTATAGAAACCGCCGGCAGCTTCGAGAGCCTCTCTCGAGAGTACCGTGTTCGAACCTCCGTAGATAACGCTGTTCGAATCCGTCTTCGAAGGCTCGATAGTCCTGTAGAAGAAGTCCTGTTCATTCGGGATTCGTCTCTCGGAATAAAGAGCATACTGGAATACATCGGGCTCGTAGAAGCACTGCGGCGTCTGAAGCAGTCCGAGCTTGAGCCTCTCGTTCTCAGGCTTATCCTTCTGCCTAAGCTCCGCATCGACAAAATACGGAATGGTCTTCAGCAGGAACTCGCTTCTCGGGATCATATCCGCATCGAAAGTGACAACATACGGCGCTGACGTATGTGCCATGGCATTATTGAGGTTGCCCGCTTTCGCACCCTTGTTGTCGGGGCGGTCGAAGTATCCTACACCCATCTTCTCAGCCAGAGCGCGCATCTCAGGTCTTCTGTTATCGTCGCAGATCCAGATGTGGACCTTGGACTTGTCGGGATACTTCATGTGCTTGCAGCCGTTGATGGTCCTGGACAGAAGATCGCAGGGCTCGTTATAAGTCGCGATAAAGATATCCACGTCAGGCCATGCATCATCGGGGATCGAAGGAAGCTTAAAGTCTCTCATTCCCACAAGATTACGGAACAGGACGAGCGACTCGAGAAAACCTACGAACTCGACAATAAGAAGCAAAACGTTGGCTGCTATAGCCACCCATCCGCTGTTCATGGGGATCGACCACAATACACGCCATGTAAGATATATCAGCGTGCAGAACACCGTTATGGCAATACTCAGAAGCGCGAAGAAACGCGAGACTTTATCCTTACCGCCGTCTTCCTCCGGACCTACGATATCAGCATAGATATGGTGTTTCCTTCTGCTGATCTTTCTTGTGAACACAACAAGGAATCCGAATATCAGAATGACTACTAATGAATAAAATGCATATAAGGGCCATGACCTTACAGGCGTAAGACCTTCGGAACCCAAAGACTGAATGATGCCTGAACGGATGCGCTGCCAGAAGCTCTTGGTTATGCGGTTCGAGGGCCTGTAGATCGCATAGGGATCCTGACCTCTGATCAATGAGCGGATCCATGTACCGGTTACGGTGAGATCACTATCTGTTATCGGATTATCGGGATCGTATTCGAGGACGAAGAATGCCGACGACTCATCCTTATCGGAAAGACTCCATACGGCATAGCTTATCTGATTCTCGTTAAGATATGAGAACCAGTAGGCAGCCCACTCGAGATCGACGTCTCCGTCACCGGTCGCTTCCGAGATACCGCACTCACTTATGAAGACCGGAAGTCCGAGCTCAACGGCATTCTTAAGGGACTGGAACAGCTCCTCGTGGTGTGAAGCCGTATAGAAGTGAAGAACGTACATGACGTTATCGTAATCAAGGGGAGTGAGATACGGGTCGCCGAGATCGGTATCGAAGCTCGGTGTACCTACAACTACAACCGCATCCGGATTATTGTTTCTGATGACAGGAATGACTCTGTCGGAGAACATGATAATGTCGCCCCAGTTGCACTTGGTATTAGGCTCGTTACATATCTCGTAAATGATGTTGGGGCAGTCAGCGTACTGTGTTGATATCGTCGCGAAGAAATCGCAGGCCTCGTTAACATAGACGTTAGGGTCCTGTTCCTGCAGTACATGCCAGTCAACAAGAACATACATATCGGCATCTATCGCATATTCGATACCTTCCACGAGAAGGTCGAAGTAATCATCCCGCTGCGGGCTGTTATAAAGATCCGTGTACACGGGAAGACGCATCATGTTGCAGTTCCAGTCCTGTGACACCTCATTGAAAAGCCTTTGATTGATGTACTCGGGATACCAGGTAAGACCGTGTGTACTGATACCTCTCAACTGTACAACATTTCCCGATTCATCGGTAAGCTTACCGTTCTCTACATGCAGGCTGCCGTTGACCGAAGGTCTTGCGGTATATACCTCTTCCTGGGCGAAACTTCG
>CADAXO010000068.1 GCA_902791885.1 Oscillospiraceae bacterium
TACATGAATTACTACAGCGTGGGCGACAGCGACATAATACTTATCCGCGACGGTCAGCCTACGATTCTTAACCCCAGACAAAACTACATGACGCTTCTCATAAAGAGCCTGTGCCGTAATAACAAGCAGACGCAGACGGCTTACAGCAACCCCAAGTCCAGAGCACTGATCGACTTCATGGGAAACAAGAACCCGCGCGTTATATTTACCAAGAAGCCCATAAGGATCTTCGACGGTGACAAGATAATAGTAAGCTCGGACGGACTTACGGATGCGGTTCCTTTAAGGATCATGCATCACTACATCAAGGACGGCGCTGCCTCGACTGCGGCGGAACTGAAGCGCGCGGTAGCTTCGAGGAAGCGCCCCAAGCAGGATAACTACACTGGGATTGTCTTCAGCGTGAAAAGAGGCCTGCTGTGATAGAGAACTACATACTCATGCACAAGGGCGGTCAGGAAGAGTACCGCGACAATGTCTTCGTAAACTACTCTGCTGCGCTTACTATGGCGCTCTTATACCTGCCGACGGAAGCCGAATTCTCCGTAACTGACGAGGCTTCGGTCTCGGCTCTCGTGCAGGGCAGCTCGAAAATGAGATTCACCGATCTTTCCGAATCCATATACCCGATCCTTACCAATCTTAAAAACTACATGCTGATCAGAATTGATGACAAGCATATCGAGATAGAGCGTCACGGCAAGGTGTTCGCGTATATAGTTCAGAACGGGGAACTTAAGATGCTCCCGAACGGAATGACATCATTGGAAGACGGTGACAGAGTCATCTGCTGTACAGGTGAGTTCATGAGGTGTCTTAATGACATAGCGATACTTTCGGATGCGGTCATCTCCGACAGCGCAGAGGAGTGGATGGATAACCTCGTGTGCAGGATATCGGATAAGAACCGCCTGTCTGAAGGCAATCTTACAGCGGTAACGATGATCGTAAGATCCGGAGATTAATTCCCGTAATACTCCTCATAGAAAGACTTCGCGAAGTCTCCTAAGCAGTCTTCTGCGATCGCTTCCCTGATTCTCTCCATAAGCTTAACCAGGAACCAGATGTTGTGATATGTGCAAAGCCTCTGGCCGAACATCTCCTTGGCCTTAAGAAGGTGACGGATATAAGCAGCCTGATAGTTCTTGCATGCATAGCAGTCACAGCCGGGATCCATGGGACCGAAGTCTTCGGCATAGCACTTGTCTCTTATTATCTTCTTGCCCTGTGAGGTAGTGATCGTACCGTGTCTTCCGAGTCTTGTGGGAAGTACGCAGTCGAACATGTCGACGCCTCTTAAAGAACCCTCGATAAGATAGTCCGGAGTTCCGACACCCATAAGATAGCGGGGTTTGTCCTCAGGCATCAAAGGAACTGTGCAGTCGATCATCTTTAAGAAAAGATCCTTGGGTTCGCCGACCGATATTCCACCGATGGCAAATCCCGGAAGGTCTCGTGATGTGATCTCTTTGGCGCTTACCGCACGGAGGTCTTCGTACATGGAACCCTGAATGATTCCGAACAGAGCCTGTTTATCGGGATTCTTGTGGGAATCGATACATCTGTCGAGCCATCTTGTCGTTCTCTCGAGAGATCTTGCCGCATACTCGTGAGTTGAAGGGTAGGGGCAGCACTCATCAAAAGCCATGATGATATCGGCTCCGAGATCGTTCTGTACTTTCATGGAGATCTCGGGGGAAAGGAACTGTCTTGAACCGTCCAGGTGTGACCTGAACTTAACGCCTTCCTCGACAATATCCTTGGGTCTTGCAAGTGAGAACACCTGGAATCCGCCGCTGTCCGTGAGGACCGAGCCCTTCCAGTTCATGAACTTATGAAGTCCGCCTGCCTTGGCTACGATCTCGCTTCCGGGCCTAAGCCACAGGTGATATGTGTTTGACAGAATGATGCCTGCGCCTGTACCTGCGACTTCCTCGGGGCTCATGCCCTTGACGGAAGCCTGTGTTCCTACAGGCATGAATGCAGGTGTATCGAAAGTGCCGTGGGGAGTATGGACTCTTCCGAGTCTGGCTCCTGTCTGCTTACAGGTATGTATATGTTCGTACCATACGGGATAATTACTCATGCTCAGGGAACCTCTTAAGATCTGTAATAAACATTGCGTCACCGAAAGAGAAGAATCTGTACTTCTCGCGGACGGCTTCGTTATATGCATCAAGTATATGATCGCGGCCCGCGAGTGCGGATACGAGCATAACAAGAGTTGACTCTGGAAGATGGAAGTTGGTTATAAGTGCATCGATGCACTTGAACTCATAGCCGGGATAGATGAATATCTGTGTCTCGCCGGCGCAGGGCTTCATCTCGGGATCGTTGCTTGCGACTGTCTCAAGGACTCTGGTCGAAGTTGTTCCTACGGAAACGATACGGCGGCCTTCTTCACGGGCTTTGCGGATTATATCCGATGCTTCCTGCCCGAAAGTATACCGTTCGCTGTGCATATCGTGGTGCTCTATGTCGTCAGACTTAACGGGACGGAATGTGCCGAGACCTACATCAAGAGTGACTTCGGCTTTGATAACTCCCATTTTCGAGATCTCGTCAAGAAGCTCGTTAGTAAAGTGAAGTCCCGCTGTAGGAGCTGCTGCAGAGCCCGGGATCTTGGAATAGACCGTCTGATATCTTTCCTTATCCTCAAGCTGCTCGTGGATGTAGGGAGGAAGGGGCATAACGCCTGCCTGATCAAGGATCTCTTCCCAGATGCCGTCGAACTCGAATCTCATGATCCTGTTGCCGTCGGGAAGGACTTCTTCGCATTCGGCTTCAAGCTTGCCGGGGATAAAAGTGACATGACGGCCTTCTCTGACTTTCTTGCCGGGACGGGCGAGTGTCTCCCAACGCTTCTCATCAAGGCGCTTAAGAAGAAGGATCTCGATAGCAGTACCCGTGTCCGATCTTACACCGAGAAGTCTCGCGGGGATTACCCTTGTGTTGTTGACTACGAGGACATCGCCAGGTACAAGGAGTTTCTTTATATCGTAAAAGTGTCTGTGAAGAACGGTGCCGTCATTCTTATCAAGTACCATAAGCCTTGAATTGGAACGGATATCCAGAGGATGCTGGGCTATCAGTTCTTCCGGCAGATCGTAGTAAAAATCGGAAGTCTTCATTATTCGCCTTTCATGTCTTTGTTTGCGTTATGTACGATTATACCAAGAAGGCGATTGTTTGTTCCTTCTATAAATTAACAAAATCTACACATATTAAAAGTGGAAACAAAGGCTTTATGATAGTAAAATACTTTTTACAAGCTAATAAGGAGGATATTTTATGAAAGGAACCCCTTTGTTTAAGAAGATAACTTCTGCTGTGATTACGACAGCGTTCGTATTTGCAGCTATCCCTGCAGGCGTATTGGCAAACGACAGAGTAAGCGATCAGCAGTACAACAACCTTTGCATGTACTACGATAACGCAACTGCTTTCCTCGTACTTTACGGCGATCAGGTGCCCGCTGATGTATATGCAGCATTGGATACAGCACGTAACGGCGCTTATCCCCAATTTGACAACGGAGATGAGTACTCTGTAGGTGTCGCTATCAGTGATCTGCGTATGCAGCTTTCAGTTGCTGAGGCTGCTTTGTATCACAATCCTGATATGGCTAACGGTGCTCCGGGTCCTGTTATGGGAACATTTGACGGACTCAACGTAGGTCTCGGTATCTTAAGAGGCGATGATGCCATTAAGGTAGCAGCAACTTACGCATCTATCCGTAATCTTCCTGTCGACATGGCAAGAGACAGGATCACAGGTGAGTTCGTTGACAGAATCTACAGAGACGTTCTCGGCAGATCCATCGATGACGCAGGAAGAACTTATTGGGTAAACGGAATCAAGAACGGCACACTTTCAACAGACGATGTAGTTCTTACGATCCTCAACTCCCAGGAGTTTGTTGCAAGAAACCTCAACAACGAGCAGTATGTAACAGCTTTGTATGAGGCATTCCTCGACAGAGATCCCGATGCACAGGGCCTTGCCAACTGGGTAAACGCTCTTAACAACGGCGCATCCAGACAGGATATCGCAAGAGGATTTGCTTCTTCAGCCGAATGGGGCATGGTCTGTAACTACTACGGACTTGAAGGTTGATTATCGGTTAAAGATTATCTGACAACATAAACGTCGCTTCGCAGGAAGCGGCGTTTATTGTTATAATGATATTCGATTGATTCGGAGGCAAGGGTATGAAAGATTACGTCATCACTATATCGAGAACGTTCGGCAGCGGCGGAAAGCGCATTGCCAAGAACCTGGCTGATAAGCTCGGAATCAGATACTATAACAAGGGTATCAAGAGCATCAGGTCCGATAACGTCAGCGTTAAGGACATTATGAGCGAGGGTGCGGGCGATACGATAGAGCCTGAGGCTACTTTCGTTTACGACAAGGAATTGTTCGATAAGCAGGCCAGAGTCATAAACCTTCTTGCCGACAGTGAGTCCTGTATCATCGTAGGACGCTGTGCCGATTATGTTCTTGCAGGAAGACCTAATGTTTTCAGTTTCTTTATCGATGCCCCGAGAGATTACAGAATCAAGAATATCGCTAAGAGAATGAAAGTCAGTGAAGAAATGGCCGCACGTTACGAAGCAGCTTCCAATAAGTACAGGAAAGACTTCTATGAGAGCTATACGGGTAAGATATTCGGTGATCCTGCGAATTATGACATGTGCTTTGATGCACAGGAGATGGATCCCGAGGAGATCGAGGAAGCCATCCTTGATTATGTTATCAATAAGCTTGATATGGAGGAGTAACAGTTACTATGGGAAAGACACTCATTGCCTACTTTTCGAAGGCTGGAGAGAATAACGTTAACGGAGATATAGTTAAGCTCGACAAGGGTAATACGGAGGTTGCAGCCGAGTATATCAAGGAGTTTATCGAGGATGCCGATATGTTTAAGATCGATCCCGTTGAACCCCTTCCCGAGAATTACGAGGATTGTTTTGCGAAGGCCAAGGTTGACCAGAGTGCCAAAATGAGACCCGAGATCAAGAACTGCCCTGAGTCTATCGACCAGTATGATACGGTCTATCTCGGCGGACCTAACTACGTCGAGTCATATCCGATGGCTGTATTTACTTTCCTTGAGAAGTTCGATTGGACCGGAAAGACGATCAAGCCTTTTATCACACATGAGGGATCCCAGTTCGGACACGCTCTTGAAGATATAGCAGAAGTCTGTAAGGGAGCCGAGATCAAGGAAGGACTTTCAATTCACGGCGCCGATGTAAGAGGTTATAAGATCTACATCAAGCGCTGGATCAGAAACTGATAACTGCCCCATAATTCACAAACACTTTGAATTTAGAAGCGGGATTCTCCTGTAAAATGTTAGCAGACATTTACAGGAGGTCCCGCTTATGGCTTACCACGCAAGAACCACAGACAAGATTACCCCTGAAGAAACCGCTCACAGCAATCTGGTAAGAAAGTTAGCAGGAGAATGTGTCGTCATTCTTGAGAATAACGGGGCTCTGCCTATAGATGAACCCTGTAAGATCGCTTTGTTCGGTAACGGCGCCCGACATACCATCAAGGGCGGTACCGGAAGCGGAGATGTTAATTCCAGATATGTCGTTAACATTGATGAGGGACTTAAAGAGGCCGGATTCGAGATAACTACAGGCGCATGGCTCGATGAATATGATGCCATCGTCAAGAAGCATATCGATGATTATATGGCTGAGGTTAAACGCAGAAGCGAAGAGACGGGCTACAACGAGATAACGATAATGCTCGAATTCGCGCCGTCTGTTCCTCCTATGCCGCCGATAGATACTTCCGATGAGGCAGATACTGCGATCTATGTTCTGTCCCGTGATTCAGGTGAGGGTTATGACCGTAAGGCTGATAAGGGGGACTTCTTCCTCACGGATGAGGAGGAACAGGCTTTCGAGATGATAACTTCCTCATATGCCAGAAGCATTCTGGTGCTTAATGTAGGCGGCATCATATCTCTCGGTAAGTATGCGAAGATGTTCTCTTCAGTTGTCCTTCTGAGCCAGCTCGGCAATCTCACGGGCAATATCTGCGCTGATGTTATCTCAGGTAAGAGCGATCCGTGCGGAAGACTTACCGATACATGGGATTCCGATTACTATAACTACCCCAACAGTGAGACTTTCAGCCTGAATAACGGCAATACCGACGATGAGTACTACACTGAAGGACCTTATATCGGTTACAGATACTTTGATTCATTCGGCATAAAGCCTGATTATCCGTTCGGTTACGGCTTGGGATACACGTCCTTTGATACAGATCTTAAGTCGGTTAAGGTTACGGGACTTGAGGTAGAGGCTGAATTCACGGTTGCCAATATCGGTGCGCGTGCAGGTAAGGAAGTTGTTCAGATTTATGTAGCATCACCTCATGAGATCTTAGATAAGCCGTTTAAGGAACTTGTGGCATTTGTTAAGTCAGATACTGTGAAGCCCGGAGAGACTGTAACTGTTAAGGCTTCGTTTGATCTTTCCCAGATCGCATCTTACTGTGATAAGTGTGAATCACGTGTTCTCGAGCCCGGTGCATATTATGTTCTTGCAGGAAGTGATTCGGAGAATGTTCAGGCCATAGCCAAGCTTAATGTCACGGATGCTATCGAGACTGAGCATCTTAAGAATCTGTTCGGCGAGAGTGGTATAACGGATGAGTATACCAACCCCGGCAATGCTGCCCCTGTCGATGATTTCGGTGTGGAGGAGTTTACTGTTGATGCTTCAGGCGTAAAGGTGTTTGAGCCTTCATATACAGAAAGCTATCCCGAGCTTGTTGATAAGCGTGAAGGCGAGACTTTACGATTTGAAGATGTTCTTTCCGGCAAGGCAACTGTTGAAGAGCTTGTCGCACAGCTTAAGGTAGAGCAGATGGCTGCGTTGTGCGTAGGCGATTTCGGTGCCGATCTTGATCTCGCTGTAGTAGGAAATGCTTCTGCCCAAGTTCCCGGAGCTGCTGCTGAGACGATCTCTACTTATGAGAAGGATCGCGGTATCCCTTCGATGATACTTGCAGACGGCCCTGCAGGCTTGAGACTTTATCCGCACTTTATGGCAACGAAAGACGGCGAAAGGATCCCGGGCGGCGATAAGTTCGGATTGTCTGTTGTGCCTTTCCCTGATGAAATCCCTGAAGGTGCTGTAGATTACTATCAGTACTGCACTGCAATCCCGATCGCTACGGCACTTGCCCAGAGCTTTAATATGGAGCTTATCCGTGAGATAGGCGAGATGGTCGGAGAAGAGATGAAGGAGTATTATGTCCAGTTCTGGCTTGCTCCCGGTATGAACATCCACAGAAATCCCCTGTGCGGAAGAAACTTCGAGTACTATTCGGAGGATCCTCTGGTATCGGGACTTTGCGCAGCTGCTATGACTGACGGCGTCCAGAAGTGGGGCATAGGAGGAACTACTATCAAGCACTTCTGCTGCAATAACCAGGAAACAAACAGAATGTATTCGAATTCCCGTGTAAGCGAGAGGACACTTCGTAACCTTTACTTAAGAGGCTTCGAGATAGCGGTAAGAAAGTCACAGCCTTATTCGGTAATGTCTTCTTACAACCTGCTTAACGGTACGCATACTGCTAACCATATCGGCCTTTGCAAGGGTGCGCTTCGTGATGAGTGGGGCTTCGAGGGTGTCGTTATGACAGACTGGTTCACATCACAGGCTGTATTCGGCTTGAGTGACCCTTCCAAGGCCAAGTATCCGCATTCTTCAAGCGTTGAATGTATAAGAAGCGGAAACGATTGGCAGATGCCGGGTTGCAAATTGAATGTAACTGATATAATAGATGCTGTTGCGAATGGAGAACTTCCGAAGGGCGACCTTCAGTTCTGCACTTCGAATATAATCAGGATGGCGGTTAAGTGTTTTAAAGATGGAAGAGCTGTTTGATTCCGAAGCGTTTACATTAAGATATGATGCGGAGACCAATTCGTGTGTCTTTAATCTGAAGCAGTATGGGACGAGGGATCATTTCCGTACTCCCAATATGCATGCAGTTGAGATTATCAGAAAGCACAATTGCAGGCACCTTATCATTTCTGATCAATGCGATGTTCAAAGTAAGCTTAAGAAGGAAGATCTTATTTGGATCAAGAAGATAGTCATTCCGAAGCTTGCCAAAGGCTCTTTGGAAAACGTCTTTTTCGTTGTGGGCGAGGAGAAAGCGGGAACTCCCTGCTATGATTCCCCGTATGACCTTTTTGCCGCGAAGTTTAAGGTGGAGAAGGTAGCAAGTGAAGAGTCTGCTTTGGATAAGATCAGGGGTAAGAGTGAACCGAAGACTTCTGATGGTATCTCTTCCATGACACGCCAGGAGGCTCTCGAGTATATGGAGCTTCCCGCTAATGCAAATGATTTCGAGATTGATGAGCGATTCTGGAAACTTTCCAAGCAGATAAGAGGAGACAATACTCCTGAGGGCAAGCAGAAGATCACGGATCTTTCGGCTGTTTACGATATCGCAACGGGTAAACGTGACGAGCGTGTGCAGAAGGCCGAGCAGCGCGAACGTGAGCGTAAGTTTTTCGGCAAGACGGGGGATGAGTGGAGAACTTATTTCTCATATACATGGTACAAGTATCTTATTCTCATTCTGCTTCTTATCCTCGGAGGCAATCTGATCTATACCATTGTCACAAGACAGGGTTACGACAGCGGATATGTATCCATAGGACACTTCAGCAACGATTCCGATTATATCGAGAAGTTCCTTACCACGAGACTTGGCTTCAGGAATCCTATGGTAAGCGTGGTCGATATTGTTGTCCCGAATGATCAGGGACAGACACAGCAGGCTTATGCCGATCAGACTGCTTC
>CADAXO010000069.1 GCA_902791885.1 Oscillospiraceae bacterium
CTCACCGTACTTCTCGTCGAGGATCTCCTTCAAAGCAGCCTCTGCCCTGTTCCAGGACTCGATGTCTCCCATGAAGTCATCAGGTCTTGTGGAGAACTCTGCACGGTATGTAAGGCCGAATGTCTTATAGATCTCGTCTGCAATAGCGATAACATCCTTGATCTCATCTTTGATCTGAGCCTCAGTTACGAATGTATGGTCATCGTCCTGACGGAACTCCTGAACTCTGAACAGACCGTTCATCTGACCGGACTTCTCCTTACGGTGGAGAACGTCATACTCGGAATATCTGATAGGAAGTTCCTTATAAGAGTGCATTGTTCTCTTGTACTCGATCATGGCATTAGGGCAGTTCATGGGCTTAGCAGCCATTGTGTCTTCAGCCTCAATTGAATACTGAGCTGTCTCATCGGAAGAAACTGCATCAGTTGCCTCCGTTCCCTGTGTCTTACCGGGAACGATGAACATATTGTTTACGTAATGAGCCCAGTGACCGGAGATGAGCCAGAGCTTCTTGTTATTGATCAAAGGAGCTGAGATCTCATTGTAGTCATGCTTAGCCTGAAGCTCACGGGAATACTTCATGAGCTGGGAATACATCGTCCATCCCCTCGGGAGCCAGTAAGCCATACCGGGAGCCGTGTCTCTGAACATGAACATGTCGAGAGCAACACCGATCTTCTTGTGGTCTCTCTCCTGAGCTTCCTTGAGCCATGTCAAGTGAGCCTTGAGCTCGTCCTTGGAAGGGAAAGCGAAAAGATAGATTCTCTGAAGCTGGTCTCTCTTCTCATCGCCTCTCCAGTAAGCACCGGAAACGTTCTTGATCTGGTATGCAGCCTGGAAAAGTGCCTGTGAATTATCGATATGAGGTCCGCGGCAAAGATCTACAAAGTCGTCACCTGTATAGTAAACGGTAATAAGCTCGTCTTCGGGAAGGTCGTTAATGAGTTCTGTCTTAAACTTCTGATCCTTAAAGATCTCGAGAGCCTCGGCACGGGATACTTCCTTACGTGTCCAATCCTCTCTTCTCTTGATGATCTCCTTCATCTTCTCCTCGATGACCTTGATGTCTTCTTCACTTACAGGCCTCGGGAGTGTGAAATCATAGTAACAGCCGTCTGCGATCTCGGGACCTATGGCATACTGGACATTCTCCTTGCCGTAGATCTCGATAACGGCCTTAGCCATAATATGTGCCAAAGAATGGCGGTAAACACTCAAAAACTCTTCACGTTCCATTGAAACGAACCTCCTAATTGCTCAAAAAACGTAGTTAAGATATTACACTTATTAATAAAAAACGGCAAGTTATCAAACTATATTGTAAATTCGAGCTTTTCTCCCGTGGTCGGATGATCGAAAGACAGTCTGCAGGACATAAGGCCTATACCCTCGCCGTTCTTTTTACCGCCGTACTTAACGTCTCCCTCAAGAGGATGACCCGCATGAGAAAACTGCGCTCTTATCTGATGTGAGCGTCCCGTAAGGAGCTTAACATCGACATCCGTATATTTGCCGTCAAAGTCCAGTGCCTTATATTCAAGCTCGCACCGCTTACTGCCAGGAACTTCTTTGTCATAGACGGTGACTTTATTAAGCTTCTCGTCCTTTACAAGATAATTCACAAGCCTGCCCTCGCCCTCGAGCTTCCCCTGAACTCTTGCACGGTAGCCTTTCGAGAAGGTGCCTTTTCTTATCTGTTCCGAGAGGCGTGAAGCGCACTTGCTGGTCCTGGCGAAGACCATAAGTCCGGATACATTCCTGTCCAAACGGTGAACGAGTCCGAGATATACGTTTCCCGGCTTGTTGTACTTAACTTTGATGTAATCCTTAAGGTAAGTAAGCATATCGGGAGCTTCAGAGCCGTCCGACTGCGAAAGAAACCCTGCGGGCTTAAATGCCACAAGGAGATGATTGTCTTCGAATATTATGCGCGGGGAGTCCATCTTGAGGCCTGCCCGCACGGCAGATTGATATCCATATGCGTGATGGGAAGTCCGAGCTCGTCGTTTACGGCTTTACCACCGAACCGCGATGCACAGGTGAGATTAAGTACATTTCCCACGGCATTGGAACCGAGTTCCGTCGCATATGAACTGATTATCACGAACAAGGGATTATCGGAAAGCAGCAATGCCGTTCTTGATACGAACTCATAAAGGGACTTCTCAATCTCCCAAAGCTCACCGGTGGGGCCTCTTCCGTACTTCGGAGGATCCATGATGATGCCGTCGTACTTCCTGCCGCGTCTTATCTCGCGCTCCACAAACTTCCTGCAATCTTCGTTAATGAATCTTACATAAGAGGACTCAAGCCCCGATGCAACGATATTTTCCTTGGCACGGGCTATCATGCCCTTACTGGAATCAACATGCACTACTTCCGCCGCACCGTGACAGCAGCTCCCGTATATGCGAAAAGATTAAGTATCCTGATATCATCTCTTCCCGCCTTAACTGCATCTGAGATCAGTTTTCCGCAGTAATCCCAGTTGGATGCCTGCTCCGGGAAAAGACCTGTATGCTTGAATGACGTGGGCTCGATAATGAACTTAAGCTGCTTTCCGAGCGAATTGTAACCTATAGTCCAGCTTCCCGGCATCGATTTAAGTTTCTGCCAGGCGCCTCCTCCGGTATTGCTTCTTACATAAAGAGCATCGGGCTTCGGAAGGTCATCCCAAGACGTTTCTTTGCCTTCGTGGAATACGGGCCAGACAGCCTGAGGGTCGGGACGCCTTAATATAACATCGCCCCAGCGCTCATACTTCTCCTGCTCCCCCGCATAAAGGACTTCAAAATCTTTCCAGTTATCAGCGATAAACAATACTGAAACCTCTTATCAGTTAACAGTCAAAGGAGCTGAAGTTGTGACTACGCCGTCATCATAAATGAGCTCGATCGTGTATGTGCCGCGTCCGTAGTTCTGTCCCCAGAACTCGATCATGGCAATCGTACTGCCGTCAGAGACAACATCTACAGTCTGAATAACTTCGTCGTTTTTAAGAAGATTTGCAGTAAAGGGCAAATACATCAGTCGGTCAAAGTAAACACAGGCAGTAAGAGCTTCGGGAGTACCGTTGATGACAGGATTATCGAGCGGATTTGCCATCAAAGGCTCAAACCATGCAAAATCAACCACGCATTCATCGAAGAAAGGCTGATAGTAAGATGTCGGCATACCGTTCTCATCTGTATAAACGATTGAAGTATAAGGGTCGAAGAACAAAGGAATGAGCTCAGACATATCTTCGATAACCCAATCGCTCTTTTCCTTCTTAAGGGTAAAAGTGATCTCTACATTATTCTTGTGACAACTGCCGAGGGCATCTGCTACCTCTTCGGGAGTTCCCATGGGAATATCCGCTACATCAAGAACCTTTCTGAAAGTAACGGGGATCTCTGCCGTTGTCCTGCTCTTGTTGATCTCGGCCTCACCCAGCTCGAAAGTAGATGCGGCAACGCCTTCAAGGGCAAAAGACAGACTCTCGTCAAGAAGAATGGGAACTTCGAATGAATCATCGTAATCACCAAGGCCGTTCACAGGATCGGCATAGAAGGCTTCCAAAGCCTCGGTAAGTACCGAAGAAGCGTCCTTTGCCGCTATATTGGCAAGAAACTTGGAACAGCCGGTTGAAGATATAAACAGAGCCGTCATTATTACAAGACAGCAAGCTTTCTTAAAAAATGAATTTTTCATAAACACATCCTTAAATTCACCAAAATCGAGTTAATTATACAACACGAAGTGATTTTTTAATATATAATCAGTCTGAAGTAGTTTGTGAAAGAAAGGATCAATATGTCTTCTACACCTCATATTCTGATCTGCGATGACGACCCTATAGTCCATGAATCCTTAAGATTGTATCTCGATAACGAGCATTACACTCATTCCGACGCTTTTGACGGACTTGAGTCGCTTAATCTTGCCAAGGAAGATAAGCCCGATCTTATACTTCTCGATGTCATGATGCCTCAGATGAACGGTCTCGATGTATGCCGTGAATTAAGAAAGGACATGACAACACCTATCATCATCCTTACGGCAAAAGGTGAAGAGATCGACCGTGTATTGGGTCTTGAGCTCGGAGCTGACGACTATATCGTCAAGCCTTTCTCTCCCCGTGAGGTAGTTGCCAGAATTAAGGCTGTATTAAGAAGAACGGAATCCGCTCAGGAGCCCGCATCTTCGAATCAGGTATTGAGATTCGACGGACTCGAGATAAACATCGAGAATTATTCAGTTAAGGTTAATAACAAGGTTATCCCTTTCACACCCAAGGAAGTTGAGATCCTGCACCTTCTCGCGGCACATCCGAGTATCGTTATGAGCCGTGAGCAGATATTAAGATCTGTATGGGGCAATGATTTTGACGGAGATCTTCGTACTATCGATACTCACATCAAGAGGATCAGACAGAAGATCACTTATGACGGTTGCAGATGGAATATCTCCACCGTATACGGAGTCGGATACAAATTCGAGGTCTCCTAAGTGTTTCATCAGAGCTTTATCATGCGAAGAATGTTTATGCTGGTGTTTATTGCACTGGCAGCTTCAGCACTCCTCGCAGCCGTAGCGTTCGGTATCGCTCAACTATAACGTTGATTCCGCCCAGGTTCAGTACGATAAGATGTCGGAGGTAATAAGATCATCATCCGACAAGCTTTCGATCGAGCAGATATACGAATATATACTCTACCCTGCCTGCGTATCGGACCGTGAATACTTCATCACCGATACTTCGGGAAACATCATTTATCCCAACAACGTCAATTCGACCAATGATCCCGATGAAGAAGCGGCGATCGATTTTATCCAATATAACCTGAACGATGAGAACCTGTGGACCAATCATCTGTCATTCCTTCAGACATCGTTCTTCTCGAGACAGACACTTCTTATGAAGATCCCGTTCCAGAAGGACGGATTGCTTTATTACATCATCCAGTACACTGTGATCGATGAAGAGAACGATCTTATCAATGATTACGTTAATATCCTTCTCCTCTCCACTATGGCCGCAGCTTTGGCAATGATGGTCCCGACTGTCATCTTCGTTGAGGTCATAACCGAACCTTTGCAGGAAGTTAACCGCGTCGCCAAGGAATACGGACGAGGCAATCTTAAAGTCCGTGCTAACGAGAATCACGTCGGTGAGGCCGGTGAACTTGCCGTCTCATTCAACAGCATGGCTGACAGACTGTCCAAATCCATCAACGAATTGACCAACGAGAGAAATAAGCTCGAGAACATCTTCAACGTTATTTCCGAAGGAATCATGGTATTCAACAGGGACGGTACAGTTACGTTCTCGAACAACAAGATGAAGGATATCTTCTCGAAGGTACCCCGTAAGAACAACTTCTCGGAGAAGATACAGATCGTTCCTTTCGAGGGTTTCTGGGAAGATCTTGCCGAATGCATGGAGACCGGCGAGAACAAGAAAAAGGTCGAAGAAAGCGCTAATTACGCTTACGAGTACACTATCGTTCCGAGATTTGATGCCGAGGGTACCACATGCATCGGTGCCACGGGATTCTTCAGAGATATCACGGAAGAGCATAAGCTCGATATGACAAGAAGAGACTATGTTGCCAATATCTCACACGAGCTTCGTACCCCGCTCCAGACATTAAGAGGTCTCATTGAGCCGCTTGCTGACGGCATGGTCAAGACCGAAGCCGACAGAATGCGATATTACGATATCATTCTTAACGAGACGCTGAGACTTTCAAGACTCATCGATGACATGCTTGAGCTTTCGAAATTGCAGTCAAGAACGCTCGCATTCCAGATGTATCCTTTCGATGTAAACGAGCTTCTCGACAGTATTCTCGCGCGTTTTACCCCTATTATGAAAGACGAGGGCATCTTCTTCAGCGTTCATAATTCCACGGGTAAGCTCCCGACAGTTATGGGTAACCCCGACCGCGTTAACCAGATACTTGTTATCCTTCTTGATAACGCCAAGAAGTACACTCCTTCAGGCGGAAGCATCACAATAACAAGTGATTACAATGAAGAGATCGGCAAGGTATATATCTCCGTTGCTGATACGGGACAAGGTATCCACGAGTATGACATAAACCATATTTTCGAGAGGTTCTTTAAGGCCGACCGTGCACGAGGCAAGAAAGGCACGGGCTTAGGTCTTGCTATCGCCAAGGAGCTTCTCACCTACATGGGCGAAGATATCACCGTAGAAAGTGAATACGGAAAGGGCACTAAGTTTACCTTTACCCTCAAGAAAGCGGAAGCCGCGAACACATGGGAGTAAGGATAAACAAGTACATCGCCTCAAGCGGATTCTGCTCGAGAAGACAGGCCGATGAACTCGTAGAATCAGGTAAAGTCACGATAGACGGAGTAGTTGCCGCCAACGGTTCTGTTGTCGAGGAAGGCCAGCTCGTGGAAGTCGACGGAAAAGAGATCGTTCCCGAGGACAACAAGATCTATATAGCTCTTCATAAACCTCTCGGGATCACGTGCACCACTGACAGAAGAGATCCCAGCAACATCATCGATTACATCGGTATGGATGACAGGATCTTCCCTATAGGACGCCTCGACAAGAATTCCTCGGGACTTATCCTGCTTACCAACGACGGAGATATCGTAAACAAGCTTCTTCGGGCCGAGAACGGACACGAGAAGGAGTATCAGGTCAGAGTCGACAGGAAGATCGAACCCGGTTTTAAAGAGAAGATGGAGGCCGGAGTCTATATACTCGACAGAAAGACGCTCCCCTGCAAAGTAACGGTCACAGGCACTCACACCTTCAACATAGTCCTGAAACAGGGCCTTAACCGCCAGATACGAAGGATGTGCGATGCTTTGGGATACCGTGTTACAAAGCTTCGAAGAATTCGCTTCATTAATATCACCCTGGGTTCCATGAAGCCCGGCGATATGCGTTATCTCACAAAAGAAGAGATACGGGGATTAAAATCTGCCGATAAGCCTCACTAATTTCTCGAAAGGCCTTTTAAGAACGACATACCATATCTCTTTACTCGAGTATTTCTCCACAAGAACGGTATAAACAGGCGCAAGCCTTCCCGCAATTACATCTGTGAACACCTGATCCCCCACCATTACGGCGTTGGAAGCTTCCGTATTCATGAGCTTTAAAGCACGGTATACACCGTCAGGCCTCGGCTTATGCGCATAAGTAACACAAGGGATTCCGAGCATTTCGGCAATCTTTGAAGATCGGCCAGTACTTGCGTTTGAGACAAGACAGCACGTGAAGCCCTCATTTCGGATCTTTTCTATAAAATCGAATGCATACTTATCGGGAGCCACAGCATGGTCGGGTCCCAAAGTATTGTCAAAATCAAGAAGAAGGCACGTCCTGCCCGCTTCCTTAAACTCGGCAAGAGGCAGATCGTACACGCTCTTGCACACCCTGTCAGGCTTCATTGCAGCGAAAATATTCATATCTTGGAATTGTAAATATAAAAATACTAATTGTAAATGACATCATGTGTTATTATATGTGGCGATAAAGAAAAGAGGTATCGTTATGAAGATAGCAAAATTCGGTGGTTCATCGCTTGCAGACGCTTTCCAGATCAGGAAAGTATGTGATATCGTGCTTGCTGATCCTGACAGAAGGATCATAGTAGTTTCAGCACCCGGTAAAAGATCCAATGACGACACAAAAGTCACCGATCTTCTGATCGCCGTTGCCAAGGCAGGTTTAGCCGGTGAGTCTTACGACGAGGCTCTCGATAAGGTTATCGAAAGATACAGAAGCATCTGTGATGACCTTAATGTCGAGACAACTCTCCCCGAGATCATCGACACATTGAAGACCGCCGCAGCTTCCGACACTTCAGACGAGAACAGATATATGGATACGGTCAAGGCAATGGGCGAAGACTGCTGCGCAAGACTTGTTGCAGCTTACTTAACCTCGATCGGACATCCCGCCAAGTACTGCAATCCTAAGTCCTGCGGTCTTTTCCTTGAGCACGATGCTACAGGAAAAGCAAGAATCCTCGGAGAGTCTTACGATAACCTTGAAAGTCTCAAGGATTCCAAGGCTTTATGCATCTTCCCCGGATTCTACGGATACGGCAAAGACGGAAGGATCATCACATTCTCCAGAGGCGGTTCCGATATCACGGGTTCCATACTCGCAGGTGCAGTAAACGCTGATGTTTACGAGAACTGGACAGATGTTGACAACGTTTTCGCTGTTAACCCTGCTATCGTTAAGAATCCCTTCCCTATCTATGAGATCACATACGACGAGATGAGAGAGCTCGCATATGCAGGTTTCTCTGTTCTTCACGAGGAAGCTTTGTACCCTGTATACGTAAGAGGCATCCCCGTTCATATCAGAAACACCAACAACCCTTCAGCCAAGGGAACAAGGATCGTTTCTGAAAGAACTCACTACGATTCCCTCGTAACGGGTATCGCAGGTGCTAAGGGATTCCTTACGATCACTGTCACAAAGTATCTCATGAACCATGAAGTAGGCTTCATCTCCCAGCTTCTTACTATCCTTGCCGAGGAAGGCGTACCCGTAGAGCACATTCCTTCCGGTATTGATTCCGTAACTATCATCGCAAGGAAGAAGTACTTCACACAGGAGAAGGAAGAGATCATAATCAACCGTTTCAGAAACGAGGCAAGAGCCGAGTCAGTCAAGATCGACCGTGGTCTCGCTATCGTAATGATCGTAGGTCAGGCTATGGAGAAATCCGTAGGTATCATGGCAAGAGCCGCTTCCGCCCTCTCTGCTGCAGGTATCAACCTCCGCATCGTTAACCAGGGTGCATCCGAGATCTCCATGATGTTCGGTGTTTCCGAAGAGTATACGGATTACGCTGTACGCGTTCTCTATAAAGAGCTCTTCCGCTATTGATCAAACTTCAAAGATAACGGCGCCTTCCTGATCCGTACGGCGGATCTCACATCCGTAAGATATCAATCTTTCAAGTGTTGAAGGCGCAGGATGGCCGTAACGGTTATGTTCGGCAACTGAAATAACAGCTGTGTCGGGTGACACGGATTCGAGGAACTCATACGATGTTGAGTATGCCGAACCGTGGTGCCCGACTTTTAATATGTCCGAATCTATTAATGCACCTGCCCTTATAAGCTCTTCCTCACTTTCAAATCCGATATCTCCTGTATAAAGGACCGACAGATCACCGTATTCAAGCCTTAATACGACGCTGTCCTCATTACCGCCGTCAGTTACTTCATAAGGCCACAGACAATAAAAGTTAAGATCATCCGTAACAGTTATCACGTCACCCGCTCTGATACCATAGCAGTCGGTAAGCTTATTTATCCTCCCGATTGAATCCAGATACAGCAATCCGCCTATATGGTCTTCATCCATATGAGTCGCCACGGCAAGGTCCACGCTATCTATGCCGTAGTAATCCATCACTGATGCTACAGAATATCTTCCGGCATCTTCCACGCCGCCGTCTATCAGCATACTTCTTCCCCGGCTCATGATAAGACAACTGTCACCCTGCCCGACATCAATAAAAACTATCCTTACGTCAGGAGCCGTTATTAAAGAACCCAGCATCAGTCCGAACTCGACGGTCAACAAAACTGCGCAGGGCTTCATAAGATGCTTTCTGATAATGCATTCAGGCAATAAATACACAACCAAAAGCCCCCACAGAGCATATATAAAACCTGTCGTAAGATCTGATGACTTTGCACCGCTTAATGCAAATGAAGACGTAAATCTCACAAGGTATAAAAGCACCTTAAAAATAAGCGAACAGGCGAACGGCAGCCCCGTGATTACGCAAGGGATAAAGAACACACAGGCAACAGTCGCAAGAAGCGATGCCGTTATCTGCGTAATAAGATGAATAAACGAGAAATAGCAGCAGGTGCGCTCCCAGAAAGGCATCATGCCTATAGTTGCGGCTGCCACTGGAGTAAGCACGTTAATTAAAGGTTCCGGCATTCCGGTCTTCGAGAGCATTCCGCTTATCCTTGTGCCGAATATCCGGATCGACAAAGATGCCGCGAAACTCATAAGAAAACCGTTGGACAGCAGGCTGTACGGGTCTTTTACGGCAAGCATGATCACAGCAAGCGACATACCCGAGGCGTAATCCCGTGAAAGGAAACTGCACATACTCATTACCGAGGCTCTGGTAACCGATTCGGACCACCCCGTCAGTGTGCCTGTAAGAAGGCAGAAAGCGACATAAACAGGCACCGATACTCTCTTTTTTAAATGAAACCTGCGGATTATCTCCGTTATTATCATCAGAAACCCCGAAAAGTGCGTTCCCGACACAGCCAGAAGATGCGAGCAGTCGGATAATCTGAACTCACGCGATACTTCATCAGGGATCAAAGACGTATCACCTGTAAAAAGCGCCGCCGCAAGTGCTTTGTCCTCAACGTCAAAGCACGACAGGAACTTATTTCGAAGCTTAAAGAAAAGGCACTGTATATCGTATGCAAAAGACTGAAGTAAACTGCCGGCTTTTACCGTACTTATGCTGTCGGCATATAAAACTCCAGTTATCCCGCGTCTTCTTAAGTACGCTCCGTAATCAAACTCTCCCGGGTTACCCGGCGGTCCGTATACTTTCGCTGTTCCCTGAAGTAAAACCTCATCTCCGAGCCTCAGGTCTTCCCTCTGTTCGGGCTTGTACAAAAATCTTCCGTACTCATCTGTCTTAATTATCACTTCAATGGTCCCGTCAAGATTCATATCGATATGCCTTATTATCCCCGTACACCTGATATTTCCGGAGACTTCAGGCAAAGACACCATGCAGACAAACAGATTTATGCCGATAACAAGCAGGATCGCAGGTAAAAGCAGAGGTCTTCTTAGGATGACCTCCTTAATGCGGTTAAATATCACGCTTCTCTGATTACCACGCAACATAACCTTATGTTAAAATGTGAAAGTACGGTATATAACTACCAAATGAATACAATTTTCGACAATTTTCGACAAAGAAAAACACATGGATATCAACTTCAGAAAAGCCAAATTCAAAGCATTAGCAGCCACAATCGAACAGTGTCCCGACTCCGATCTTCCCGAGATCGTAATGTCCGGGCGTTCCAACGTGGGTAAGTCCTCTCTTATCAATGCTCTTGCCGATAACAGCAAGCTTGCAAGGGTCTCACAGACTCCCGGAAAGACAAGAGCGGTTGTTTTCTTTGAATTTGACGGGAAGCTTATGATCGCGGACCTTCCGGGATACGGATATGCGAAGATCTCTCATGAGAAGAAGGCTCAGTTCTCTTCCCTTGCCGACAGTTACTTCACTTCAGGGCGAAGATTCGACCTTGTACTGCACCTTATGGACATAAGGCGCGAACCTACTGAAGAAGACGTGGCGATGTTCGAATATATGAATGCGAATGATATCAGATATTTCGTCGTATTTACGAAGTGTGACAAGTTCTCCAACGCGCAGCTTCGAAGGCGCATAGAAGAACTAAAAGATATTTATAATTTCGATGAAAACGCTGACATTTTCGCCGTATCTTCAAGCAAAAAACAGGGAATAAACGAGCTTCGTGAGGCAATTGCCAAACTCTTAATTTAATACAAGGTTAAAATTGTAAAATTTGGACAGTTGCTTTTATCCCTAACTTGAATGATACTGATTAAGTATAAAAAAGGAGAGACAAATGCTTCAACTTGAACCTTGCGGTCCTATCGGAATCATTGCTCATAACGCTAATCGCGATTTTGTAAGAGCGGTCAGCGATGTTCTATCACAGAAGCGCAAGAAGCGCTTCGACTCGAATGCAACCCCCTATGTACATACTCCCGGTTATTACCGAAGCGATTATATTATCGACACTGATCTTATCCGCTTCCAGACCGGTGAAGGTAAGTTCCAGATCGAAGAATCTGTAAGAGGTCATGATATCTTCATTATCTCCGATATCTTATCCCGTACGGAGACTATCGATATATTCGGACACAGACATATCCTCTCACCCGACGACCACTACAGAGATCTTCTCCGTATCGTGTCAACATGTTCGGGTAAGGCAAGAAGAATCAATGTAATCATGCCTTTCGTTTATGAAGGCAGACAGGAGAAGCGTGATTCTTCCAACGAGTCCATGGACTGCGCAGCAATGTTGAAGCAGCTCTATGAATTGGGCGTTGCTAACCTCATTATCTTCGATCCGCACGACGGACGTATCGCCAACGCAGTTCCTCTGATGGGTATCGATTTCCCTAAGAGTGCATTTAAGATCATCTCCACACTTCTGTCGACATACGATTCCATCCACCTTGATAAGGATAAGACAATCGTTGTAAGCCCTGATGAATCAGGCGTTAACAGAGGTATCTTCTACTCCTCACTCCTTAATCTTCCCTTAGGTATCTTCTACAGAGACAGGGATTATACAAGGAAGGTTGACGGAGAGCATCCCGTAAAAGCTTATGAGTACCTGGGTGAAGACATCGCAGGCAGAGACGTACTCATCATCGATGATATGATCAATTCCGGAAGCACAATGCTCCGTACATCCAAGATCCTTAAGGTCCACGGTGCACGCGACATCTACTGTTGCGCTCCGTTCGGACTTTTCACGGACGGTCTTGATACTTTCGATGAGGCTTATGAGGACGGAACGATCAAGGCTGTTCTTTCTACCAACCTTATCTACCATCCTGCCGATCTTCTTTCACGCGAGTGGTATGTCAACGTAGACATGATCCCTTATGTGGCAAGGATCATCGAGGCAGTCAACGCCAACGAATCAGTAACGGATCTTATCAATTCCACTTCAAGAATCACCGACTTCATCGGTCAGATGAGAATAGGCGAGTTGTTCGACGAAGAAGAATTAGAAACGAATAATACAGACAACAATTAAGAGAGGTGCATTATGGCTTCAGTTCCTGCAGATGAGAGATCTTATTCCCGTTATAACCAGTACGGTGAGAACCCGATGGCTCCTGTAGCCCCTATCGGTCTTATCCAGCTTAAGGGCAGTGTAGAGTTTACGGAGAAGGTCAACTACTATCTCACAACAAGAAGATCAGAATACCAGCAGGAAGCGATCGTATCCAAGTATCCCGGTTTCTACCGTCAGGACTACAGGATCGATGTTGAGACAGCAAGATTCTCATCCGGTGAAGGTAAGGCCGTTATCAAGAAT
>CADAXO010000070.1 GCA_902791885.1 Oscillospiraceae bacterium
TCCCACGTTTTTCCAACAAGAAAACGGGTGAAGTCACTCCGATAGGAGTAACTTCACCCGTTCTGGCGGAGATGATGGGATTCGAACCCATGAGCCCCGGAGGGCTAACGCATTTCGAGTGCGCCCCGTTATGACCACTTCGATACATCTCCATACCGTGAGTTGCCGTCATATTGTATATAAAAAAGGTGAAAAATACAAATAAAAAGGTGATAGAGGGGAATTTTTGAATATTTGGCTCGCCACGAGCATAATTTAAGCATTTTTAACATTTTTAATATATAATAATGTACAGGTATATCTTCCAACTAAAGGAGAAATGAATAATGGAAACTAGTATGAATAGAGAAGGCAATAAGCTTACTGTTGCTATCACAGGCCGTTTGGATACTCTTTCCTCACCTGATTTTGAGAAGGAGATGGAGCCCGCCATTCAGGGTATAACAGATCTCGTTATCGATCTTAAGAATCTCGACTATATCTCTAGTGCAGGTCTTCGCGTTCTTCTCGGTCTTGCCCAGACAATGGAAGATCAGGGTAAGATGGTAGTTACAAATCCTAACGATGCTGTTATGGACGTATTCAGTGTAACCGGATTTGATGACATCCTTACTATTGAGTAAAGATAAGCTTAATTAGTGATTGAATGGCTGCCTCTGAATGTTTCGGAGGCAGCTTTATTTTGCGTTATTTACCTGCGGTCAACCTTGATCCTTGTCTGATTCATGCCGAGGGTGTAGTTATATTCGAAGGAACTTGCGATCTTGCGAAGTACCGTCATGCTTGAAAAATCATTCTTGTTCTCCGGCATGGATGACAGGTCGTATGCCTTGCCGATGCTTCTGAAATCCATGAGTACGTAGTCGGGGAAGATCTTCAGGATTATGTCTATGCTTTGAACTTTGGTATCATGACTGTTCTCAAGAGTGTAGACGCTCATCTCCTCGGAAACCAATGCGGTAAGAGTTGTAAGTCTCGGTTCGAGATCCTGGGACTCGCAGAAGCTTTCAATATTGCCTGCAAGCTCAGATATATCCTCACGGCTCATCATGATGGTGCAGTCGAAGACGGGGACGGTAGTATCTTCCTTCTCAATAAGCATAAAACGGCTGTATTTCCCGCCGGAACGCGCGCTGATCACAAGGTTGACTACAAGGATCACTGCAAGCATAAGTGCAGGCAGAAGTGCGAAAGCCTCCCACAGGCCGTTGATGCCGTGAAATCTCGTAAGGATCAACGACAGAGGGATTATTCCGAGGAAACCGTCGAAAAGGCTTATGATAAATGCATATCCCTTGCGTCCGTTTACGGGGAAGAGGCACATATACATGAGTATGAAGCCTCTTGTGATGAATGATAGGGAGAATATGCGTAAGCCAATTATCGCAGGCTCGGTCATATCTCCTCCAACGTTATACATATCGAGCACGAGCTTAGGGAACGCTTCGAAAAATACAAGTGCGATAAGATTCGCAGTGAACTGCACCGTCATAGCTGTCTTCATGAGTATGCGTATACCGGCGAAGTCTCTTTGACCGTAAAGCGATGCCGACATCGGTATCGTGGCATCAATGACTCCTCCTATGAGAATGGATACCATGGAGACCGCCTGCATGCATACGGAGAATGTCGTGACTCCTGCCATGCCTGCAAGCCCGAATGCGAGGCTGTTTACAAAAGCAATCTTGATACAGTAGCCGATCTGGTTCATAGCCGAAGGAAGACCTGTGGAGCAGATCTCCAGAAGGATCTTAAACTCTTTGGAGTTGATCTTAGCTAACGGCAGACGTATTTCCTTCGTAAAGTGGAAGAACAATACGATGATAAATCCTGCTGCATAACCTGTAAGAGTTGCATAAGCGGCGCCTTCAAGGCCCATTCCGCAGATGCCGATATAAACGTAGTCCATCAGAAGATTAATTACATTGGCAGCTATATTGATTATTGTTCCTTTACCCGGGCATCCGAATGCAGGCATGAAGTAGATGATTACCTGAACGGGTATGATCACGATGGCTGAGAAGATAAGGCCTTTCACATAAGGAATAAACTCAGGATAGTATTCGGGCGCTTTGCACATCGAAGCGGTCATGGGATTTAAGAATATGATGCCGCCGAGAAGGATTATCACCGATATAAGTGAAGCGGTAATGAATGTTACCGAGAATACCGAATCAGCCCTTTTGATATCATGACGGCCGGAATAGACCGCATACAGTGCGGATCCGCCGATTCCCAAAAGCGTGTAGACCACGCCGTAAGCGGTAACGAGCGGGGAGGCCATGGTGATAAGGCTCATTGCATCTGAATTGATTAAATTGGATACGATAAGGCTGTCTACGAACTCGTTAAGAGACATAGCCATAATACTCATGACGGTAGGGAGCAGGAAGGTGAAGAATTTTTCCTTCAGGATACTTCCGTTACGCTTGTTGCTCATCGTACGGATACTCCTACTACATATTTCCGGCCGCCGATCTCGACAAAATCCGCTTCCATGTTTTTGATCTTAAGAAGCAGCTTAGCGCCTTCTTCTTTGTATGTCAGGTATTCATAGGTGTTGCCCGGGATTATGACAGTACCTCCGGGCTTTACTTTGTCTATCGTGTCGAAAATGAGTTTTAAGCACTGAGCTTCTTTAATCCCGAGGAACGAATGGCTGTAGCCTAGGATAACGTAATCAAACCCCTTATGGGCATCACATAACGTATCGGGAGTTACGACCATCATGCCTTCCTTCTCCTTAGCTTCGTCGCAGGCGGCAAGAACTGCTCCGTGACACCCGAAATCATCCGTGATCGCATCGATATCGTTGACCGGGATGTTCTCGTTTTTAAACCATCTTCTCGACATGCCGTCGTTAAACACGAATGCGAAATAATTATCCTCGATGAGCTTAAGCAGTTCGAGGTCTTTCATAACTGTCGACTCATCGTCATCCATAAGGTATATCGTTCCGCCGGAAGTATCGAGATCCTGTGTCTTCTCATAAATAACGGGAAGGTTGCTATCGCTTATCTGGGTGATATAAGTGCTCTTAAGCTGGTCTGCGATTATCTTGATGGTGTAGTCTTCCACTTCGAGTAAACGGGGGACCTTGATCATCTTAAGCGCATATTTACGAAGCGGCTGATAAGGCTTATTCATGTCCTTCTTAAAAGAATCGGGATCAAGATAGGCATCGAGCATTGTATCGGTCTCGTGCTGGCCGAATGCCATATCGAGGAACTCAGCAGGCATGGAACCTCCCATGGGCCTGCAGTTGACCTCTACAAGAACCGGTCCTTTATCGTCTATGAAGTATTCGCCATGGATAACTCCGTACTTGAATCCTATGGCATCTGCAACCTTAAGAGCGTAATCAATGAGCTCTTTATGCTCATCTTCAAGCACCATGACATTCTCTTCCCAGTCGTAGATATAACCGCCTTCAGAGGTTCTGGTCTTGTGATATCTTGTAATTGAATTAATCTTGTGAAGTCCGTTGCATGATGCCGTATTAACCACATATTCGATTCCCGTTATACGCTCCTGGATAAGAACGTGAGTAATAGGTTTGCCGAAGATGTCGTTGGAGGTGAGAAGTTTATCAACGGCATTTCGAACTTCGTCTGTATTGTCACAGAGAAAAAGTCCCTGACTGCTTGCGCTTCTTACGGGTTTTACTACCACGTCCGCAAGTCCGTTCTCCTTGCAGAATGCCACTGCTTCTTCGGATGAGATGACGGCCTTGCCCCTGATATAGCGTAATCCCGCGTTCTTTAATGCCTCATGCATGGCGTCTTTACGGGTCATGGCGGCGATATTTTTATAGGGGTTGCCTGTAAGTCCCAAGTCTTCTGAAAGCCTTGTGGCGAGCTCGACTGCGCCCTCGAATCCCGGAACAATGATCAGCGGATCGTATTCTCTGACCATTTCCAAAGTTTCTTCATATTTATAGGAAGCTTTGATTATCTCGGGTTTGTGGTAAAGGATGCGGTAATATTTCTGACGGTATTCATCAATATCCTCGGAATCTCCGGGAAGCTCCATAACGACAGGTATGCAGCCTCTTCTGACTGCGTCTTCCACGAGATTATAGCCGGTAGACACCGCCTCGATGATGATGATATTACGCATGGTGCTATTATAACACTCAAATAAAACTTATTATTAAAAATAATGTATAATATTCCTATCCTGAGGAAAGAAGGCAGTAGTTAAGACAGATGCGAGAGTTAAAGATTGCGGCTTTGAACGAGAATCTGCCGGAAGTGCTTAAGTTTATCGGTGAGAGTCTCGACAGCGCCGGATGTAAACCTGCCGACAGCACACGCATTGAAGTGGCTGTTGAAGAGATATTCAGCAATATTGCTAATTATGCTTATAATCCCATGACCGGATCAGCTACGGTCAGTGTGGAACTTTCTGAAAATCCGTTAAAGATCATTATAAGCTTCTCCGATAACGGAAAGCCATATAATCCGCTTGCCAAGGAGGATCCGAATGTGAAACTGGCTGTGTCTGAACGTAAGCGCGGCGGACTCGGGATCTTTATGACCAAGAAATTCATGGATAATGTCGCTTATGAATATAAAGACGGCATGAATATCCTGACTATTGAGAAACTATTCTGATATGGGAAATAAGAACAGATTCGAATATATAACCGATACCAAGACTGCTGCGGTTGTTTTGGTTGTTCTTCTGCACTGCATGCTTTTCTTCGCGACCGAAGATTACTACTCGGAGAGAGCTTCGTATTCGAGCAGCACAGTGGAATACTTAAGCAACATTCTTAATTCGTCCCTGGTGTCTAGCCTGGTATGCTGCTCGGGCTTCCTTTTCGCGCACAGTGTGCTTGCCAAAGGAAAAACTGCGGGTGCTCTTGTTAAGTCGAGATCCTCAAGGCTCCTTCTTCGTTATTATCTGTACGGTGCGCTCTGGCTGGTGCCTCTTTATACGCTGTTTGATATCAGCTGCTGGGGAAGGGAATACGGCGATTCCTGGCTTGAATCATACAAGTCCATGGCTCTCGGTGTGTTCTCGGATCATCTGTGGTTCCTGCTGATGCTTTACTGGGTATCGTTGGTATTCATTTTTATGATCCCGCTGCTTCGAAAAGATCTTATTATCGTTATGGGGCTGATCACGCTGGGACTCGCAGTAATTATCGAGCTGTTCTGCACATTCGAATACTTTAAGATAAGTCAGATATCCACATACCTGCCCTGCTTCTTTATCGGCATATGCTTATACAGATACAGGGACAAGATTGAGAAGATTCCGACCGGTGTGCTGTGGGTACTGACCGGATGCTTCTTTATCACGACACTTTTCTATCAGAGTATGGCTGATGTGCACTTTTCCCTTTACTGGCTGTTTAAAGCCTGCGGAGCGGTGTTTATGGTGCTTCTGTTCATGTCCTTGGACAGGATTCCTTTGCTTGTTAAGGTAAGAGAGGACGGTGTGGTGGATTTTGCCAGGAAGAACAGCCTGACGCTGTATCTTCTGAACTGCCCGTTTATTTATATTTATTTCAGAATGCTTGCACCTTTGACAGAGGAGAATATAATAATCTGCGTTCTTGCCAATTTCGTCTTATCCATGATAAGTTTACTTATAATGGCTTGGTTTATAGAATTGTGTAAGACAAAGATATTAAGTGTAATGAAACATGAGTAAATTTGTTAGAACGACAAAAGGCATAGTAAAGCAGATCACTTATCCGGTATTTTTCGTATCGGTGATCTTTATTGTGATCGCGGTTATTACCTTTATCCTCTTCAATATGACGGTTCTCCTTAATCAGAGATTCGAGTATACGACTCAGATCGCAGGAGATGCTGTAGTAACCATCGAGGAATACAAGAGTCTGGATTTCCTCGTTCCTTATTGGCATGACCATTACGATGAGATGGAGTTCTTCTATAATGACCGTTATTCGGATGAGGAGCATGTAACTACCGAGATGGTTCTTGCTTTGGATGAAGACGGACAGAGGCTTTTCGCCGAAGTCTGTTACTATCAGCTGTGCCAGGACTTCGACAGGATCAAGACTGCTTACGGTCCGATGTTCCTTTACAGCTTCAGTATCGACGGAGACAACCAGTTCTTCTATATCACAGGCACCAAGGAAGGGGAGGCAAGAGAGAGCTCCGGCGGTGAGCTTTTCGAGCTCGGATGCACATATCCTTATCAGGAAGGCCGTTATCCCACCCTCGACAGTCTGATACAGACGGGTACCCCTGCAGACAGGATCGAGCTGTCGCTTAATAAGGATGCCGACAGAACAGCCGTACATGTATTTGCTCCCGTAACGTGTAACGGACAGATGGTAATGATCGTGGGCGTATCCACTGACTGGGAAGACCTTATAAGCTACACACTGTATCTGACCGGATTCCTTGCTGCATTCATTGCAATTCTTGTTGCATCTTTGGTACTGCTGTTCTTCAGAATGCTTAGAAAGAATGCCGTAGAGCCGCTGTTCAAGGAGCGCGACATCATCAAGGTCTATGAGCAGGATAAGGACTCCGCCAAGGCTTTACCGGAACTTAAGTCGATCAATTCCGACAACGAGATCGAGGAACTCGCAGACGCGTTCTCGTCGATGCTTGTCGAGATTGACCGTTATATGGACGAGACCCAGAAGGCTGCGGTTGAGAAGGAAAGATTAGGTGCGGAGCTCAGCATGGCTGCTAACATTCAGGCAAGCCAGCTGCCGAGCACTTTCCCCGCTTTCCCTGACCGAAAAGACTTTGACATCTATGCTTCTATGACACCGGCCAAGACAGTAGGCGGTGACTTCTATGATTTCTTCCTTGTCGATGATGACAACATCGCGTTGGTAATGGCGGATGTATCGGGTAAAGGTATTCCCGCTTCGCTGTTCATGATGGTATCTAAGCTCCTTATCCAGAGCAGGATAATGATGGGAGAAAGCCCTGCAGAAGCTCTGTCCAACGCGAACGCGCAGCTGATGCAGAATAACGCGGCTAAGCAGTTCGTTACCGTATGGCTTGCCATATTCAATCTTAAGACAGGCAAGGGAATTGCTGCCAACGCAGGTCACGAACATCCTGCGATAAGAAGAGCAAACGGTCAGTATGAGCTTTCGATCTACAAGCATTCGGCTCCTGTTGCCACGTTAAAGAAGCTGAAGGTTACGGATCACGAGTTCGAACTGCATCCCGGCGATTCACTGTTTGTATATACAGACGGTGTTGCCGAGGCAAATAACTCTGCCGATGAATTGATGGGTGAGGAGAGAGTGCTCGCGGCACTTAACCGTGACCCTGATGCTGATTCGGAGACAACCTGCAAGAATGTTATGGACGGTATTAATGAGTTCGTTGCAGGCGCAGAACAGTTCGACGATATTACAATGATGTGCTTCAAATACTTCGGACCGGATAAGGCCGGGTAAAGAGTTCCCGAAGCGCCTTAGATCACTGCTTTTGTAACATTGTTAAATCAGAATAAGAAGGAAATCCGTAAGCTCCGGACGCGCTCTTTACGGCGCGGGTAATGGCTCTGCTTATCACTTCGGCTGCAAGAGAACCGACTACATCCTGATCAGCTTTGACATCGCCTGCAGAAACCGCATAGATGCTGTCTCCGTCCGCTGAAGTATGCACGGGCCTTATAGATCTTGCATAACCGTCGTGTCCCATACCTGCGATCTTACAAAGTTCTGATTTACTGAAACGTGCATTCGTGATGATAACGGAGAGGGTAGTGTTGCTTGTTACGTTTTCTTCAAAGGCGCCGAAACCTTTTCGATAATCGTAAGGAATGCTGTCTGTGCCTGTTCTGCCGCTGTTAAGCATGCCTGCAATGATCTCACCGGTCTCGATGTCGTATATGTTTCCTAAGGCGTTAAGGGCAACGACAGCGCCTATCTTGAGGTCTCCGTCCTGTATGGCGTAACTTCCGATTCCGGTCTTCATGGCACGCGTAATGCCGCAGGCCTTGCCCACTGTGCATCCTGTACCTGCACCGAAGTTTCCGTCACGGTAGTTGGGGGCAGTCATGGCTGTCTTCGCAGCTTCATAGCCCATCTTTATGTCGGGACGCACCTTGGGATCTCCCACACCCAGATCGAAAAGATCCGACTGCACTACAAGGGGCACATGAGTAACACCTACATCGAAGCCGATCCCCTGCTCTTCAAGGTAATTTACAACGCCGTTTCCCGCGCATAAGCCGAAAGTGCTACCGCCGGCTAGAACGATGCCGTGTATGGGCCTTGCCGCCATGAGGGGGTTAAGGATAGGATTCTCCCTTGATGCAGGGCCGCCTCCTCTTACGTCAAGACCTGCCCGCATTCCTTCGGGACAGATAAACACCGTGCAGCCTGTGCCTGCGTCCCTGTCCTCGACCTGTCCGATATGTATATTACTAACGTCCTGAATCCTGATCTCGTCCATGTTGTTTCCTCCATATTCACTCGTCTGTCGGCTCGGGCAATATCCCGAGCCACTGTTTTTTGTACTCACGCGGAGACTGACCGAAGAACTTCTTGAACGTCTCTGACATATAGCTTACGCCGTTGAAGCCGGTAAGGTCGGCGATCTGCTTGAGCGTGTAATTGCCTGAACGTAAGTGTTCAGCGACCTTACGTGCACGAAGGTGCATAAGATAATTAATAGGCGACTCACCGACGAATTGGTTAAACAGATTATTACACTGTGACTTACTTACATTACCCGCGTGGGTGATGTCTTCCAGAGTTATCGTTTCCTTATAGTTAACATTCATGAAGTGCAGCATTGACTTGAACGACATCATTCTAGGATCGTAGTTCGTATCCTCGGGACGCGGTCCGTAATCCTCGGTTTTCTTCATGATAAGATCCCACATCAGGAACAGCCTCTTCGTGATCTCGAAGGCATTGTGGCGGTAGTCGGGAAGATCGATCATGAGATTATAGAAATCCTTGGTATAAGTGTTTATATATCTGAATCTCATGAAAGGCAGTTCGGGATTATCAATGATCGGTCTTATTGCTTCCATCTCAACTGTTACGGAAGACATAAGAATGGAAGGGTGGACAACGAATATGACGTACTTCGCGATCTGCCCGTCGAGCGACATGCTGTAGTGGATCTGATTGGAGTTAACGATGATTGTGTCGCCCTCGTGAAGCACGAGTGTGCGTCCGTTGACAGAATATGCCATCGAGCCCTCTCTTACTGTTACTATCTCGAGATCCTCGTGGTAATGAGGGACGCGCTCCCATGTGCAGTTGGGCTCGACCCAGCCGTCGTATATATATGAGGGAAATGAAGGATTATCGTAGTTTACGACCTCTGAACCGTCGTCACGCTTGATTATGAGACCCATCTGTTCGACATTCATAACTATCTTTGTCCTCCTTGTTCGAAATTATAACAATTTTCTATCACCGTGGAATATAGTTATTAAAATCGCCTATAAACACACTGTTTTTATAACTATAACACCAATATACTGATTACAGAACAACAAAACAAGAGAAATTGGGAGGCAATTATGGAAGATCAGGCTTTGGTAATGAAGAATGTCTGCAAGGATTTCAAGGTGCTGAACCGCCACGAAGGTTTGAAGGGAAGCATACAGGATCTTTTCTCACGTGATTACAAGACCATAAGCGCGGTCAAGGATGTGTCGCTTGAGGTCAAAAGAGGCGAGATCATAGGATACCTGGGACCTAACGGAGCCGGTAAGTCCACTACCATCAAGATGATGACAGGCGTACTTGAGCCCACATCAGGCGAGATCCTCGTAAACGGCAAGGTGCCTTATAAGAACAGAACAGAGAACTGCGAGAACATCGGAGTTGTATTCGGACAGCGTTCACAGCTGTGGTGGTCGCTGCCGCTCATCGAGTCTTTCAAGCTCTTAAGAGACCTGTATATGGTCCCCGAGAAGCAGTACGAGGACATGATCGAGCTGTACCGCTCACTCGTTGATATCGAGCCGATCATCAACAAGCCGGTTCGTCAGATGTCACTCGGTCAGAGAACACTCTCTGATATCCTCGCAGCGTTCATTCATAACCCTGCGATCGTATTCCTCGACGAGCCGACAATCGGTCTCGATGTCTCGATGAAGGACAAGATCCGTGCGCTCATCAAGGGCCTTAATAAGGAGAAGAACACAACAGTTATCCTTACAACTCACGATATGGGTGACGTCGACGCTCTCTGCCGAAGGATCGTCATCATCGATAAGGGAACGAAGATCTACGACAACGACATCGAGCACCTGAAGGGCTACTTCGGTTCCTACAGAACACTGCACATGAAGCTTGCAGATGACACATGGGAGCAGATGCTCATTGATGAGAAGACAACCGACGTTATGCAGGTTATTACAGAGAAGCAGAAAGTCACGAAGATAAAGGACATCCGTCTTGAGGAGATCTCCACAGAGGAGGTCATCAAGAAGATCTACGAAGGAGAAGCAGTATGAATCCGCGAAAACTATTTGCACTGACACGTGCGGGCATAATGGAGTCGCTGCACTACAGGCTCGGTACATTCGTTACGCTGTTCGCGAACCTCATTTACCTCGTACTCGTGTACTACCTTTGGAAGGCGATCTACGCTTCCTCGGGAGTAGATGTGGTCAACGGCATGACCTTCACAGATACTATGATCTATCTGATCCTCGCAACGAGTCTTTTTAACTTCCTCGAGATGTTCGTAGTATGGGACATGAGCCGTTCGATCCAGTCGGGAAAGATAATCCTCGACCTGCTCAAGCCGATGAAGTTCAGGACATACACTTTCTGGAGTTATTCGGGAAGCCATGTAGTATCGTTCATCATGACGTTCATTCCTACATTCATTGTAGTTATGATCATCACAAAGGGCGCGATCCCCATCGGCATGAACCTTGTGTACTTTCTGATCGCAACCGTGTTCGCGCTCATCGTTAACTTCAACATCGAGATGATCGTCGCGACGATCTGTCTGTACACGGAATCCACATGGGGCATCAACATCGTAAAGGAGACTATCGTGCTGCTCCTTTCCGGTGCGTCCATTCCTCTTGCGTTCTTCCCGGAGAAACTGAGGACTGTGGTGGACTACATGCCTTTTCGCGCTGTGTATGACATCCCGCTCACTATCCTGCTCGAAAAGAACGGTTCCGATACGCTGCAGGGGCTGCTGCCGATGTTTGGCTTCCAGCTTTTGTGGATCGTTATCCTGACTGCAGCCGGTACGCTGTTCTGGAACTACTCGGTGAAGAAGATCACCGTGAACGGAGGCTGATATGGAAAAGAAGAAAAGAGGTTTTCGCTTCTACGCTGATATATACAGAAAGATCCTCGTGCAGGATCTGAAGACCAAGATGAGCTACCGTGCGGACTTCATCATATCCACTATCGGTATGATCATGGTCAACCTGTCGGGCTTTGTGACGTTCCTGATCCTGTTCCGTAACTTCCCGACGATCAACGGCTGGGACTACTACCATATGCTGTTCCTGTACGGATTCTCGCTGGTCGCGCTGACACCTGTGCAGTGCTTCTTCGACAACAACTGGAACTTAAGATTCCACGTCACAAGCGGTGACTTCATCAAGTACTGCTTCAGACCCGTGAACGTATTCTTTTACTTCATGTCGGAGGTGTTCGATGTAAAGGGTTTAGGTCAGTTGGCGTTCGGTATAGGAACGCTGATCTACGCTTGGGTTCATATCGGTATCCCGGTAACACCGCTTGTTATCGCTAAGCTCATTGTGTTCCTGCTTACGGCATCGCTGTTCATGATCGCATTGATGAATGCTGCTGCGGCTACTTGTTTCTGGATCCGTAACTCGGGCTATGTAATGGTCATTATGTTCAGATTCAAGGACTTCGCGAAGTACCCGGCTTCGATCTTCTCGGGGATCTTCAGCTTCCTGTTCACGTTCATCATCCCGATCGCGTTCGTTGCTTACTATCCGAGTCTTGTCATTCTCGAGCCCGACAATGTGCCTCTGTTGTCCTGGGCCTCTCCGCTGCTCGGTATCCTGTTCTTTTACTTAAGCTATAAGTTCTGGATGCTGGGAGTAAGAAAGTACGACTTTACGGGATCTTAACCCCACCGTAAAGTGCAGTCGGCCGGCCGTTGTGCCGGCCGTTTCTTTTTGCTTGTTGAAGCTCCTGAAGGCAATTACGGGTTGACATCCATTAAAGAATGGTAGAATATATAAAAATAATTTTATCAACGGAGGAAGACATGGGATTATTAGATCAGCTGAAGAACAGCATTTCGCAGGTTACTTCAAAGCAGGAAGCTCCCGTAGTTGTACCTAAGTCCACACCGGCACCCGCGCCCGCTAAGGCAGTTGCGGAGACTAAGCCGCAGGTTAAGGATTCGTTCAGAGTTAAGTTCGGTGATGAGATGCCGTACTACGATCCCGAATTCGGAAGCGTAAATATTATGTTTAACGGATTTGCAGAGGTTAAGTCCGAGAGTTGGGCAAAGGATCCCAAGGGCGAGAGCTTTGTTAAGATGATCATCGATTCATCTATCAAGAATTCGATCATGAAGTTAAACGAGCAGAAGGTTTCCTATAACGATCTTACGAAGCACGGAATGGATATCAGAAAGAACTGCGAGCAGGCGTTAAAGGATAAGAATATCGAAGCCAAGTCCGTCGCGCTTAACACGATCAACTTAACTGCTGAAAGCAAAGAGAGAGTCGACAGTATAAAGAAAAGTTCTACTTAATTACTCTATAACTCTATAAAGGGAAGGGGGCTTCGAAGCCCCCTTTTCTTTATGATCAATATTGCTTTTTCTTGAACGCGTATATTGTCAAAAACGCGGTGCAGACAGCACAGATTCCTCCGATGACAAGAAATAATACTCCCATATGTTCATTGTCACTTATATAGTAGGGGACGATCATCGAAGCAAGATCATGAGGTGTAAAGCCTGCTTCAGTCATAGCTTCTCTGCAGTATTCAATCTGCGAGCCGTTCATCTTTTTTAAGTAACCGTCGATATGTATGGTTACCGTATTGTATTCGACGGTTCCGCTTCTGTCTCTCCACCATCTTTCTGTGTTGGCGACTATAGTCTCAGCTGTGGGAATATCTGCGCTGTTGACTTTAACGCCGATGACTCTGTCGATGTCGTAGTAATCATTATAAGAATCGTATTCAACATGGGGCATAAGATAGTCGCGCTCAGTCTCTCTGCCGTCGCGGCTCGTTGTCATATAAGCGCCTATAAGGATATCGACATCCATCTCGACATGCTGACCGCTCTCAAGATAATTCCAGTCCATATGGGTCTCGTTAAGATCGATGGGCTTCGCATTCATTCTAATTAAATCGACCGTGCCCATAATAAGAAGGGCTATGGTTAAGATGGCAAGAAAGCCGCATCTTACTAAAGTTACTATCCTTGGTTCGTTTCTGAGAAAGAAAAACATCTTATCCTCCGCTGTTACTTTATTGATTCGAATTCACCCGTAACTGTGTCTATAACGGGAAATTCGCATGTTCCTATAGGTGTCTTGTCCTTATATGTTGAGAAGACGTCGCATGAGATAACGGCTCCTTTTCGCGCTGTGTACTTCACGGGTGTGTGTCCTACAACCTGAGTGTAAACGTATTCTTCCCATATAGGCTCGTTCGAGTACTGCGGGCGGAACCACAGGGGAGAATTCTCACTCCACATCACTTCCGGGGGAAGCTTGTTTACGGCGCGTATCACTTTATCGATATCGTTCCACTTCGTACGGTCGACGTGAGCTTTCACGAACTTCTCAGAAAGCCCTCCGTGCATGAAAAGCGTGTTATCGATCCTGTGGATGTATGTCATCCTGTCGAGGGAAGGGAGCGCGTTCTTAAGAGCGTTAAGCTTGCTTGTTACGGTGCTTATGGCATAGGTAGAGAATCCGGTCTCCAAAGCCTCCCACACATAACTTAAGTCGTGGTTGCCGTAGCACCACAGCGTATCGGGATGATCCTTCCCGAATCTTATTGCACGGTCGAAGGTCTGCTCGTAAAGGCTGATGTTATATTCCTGATTGAAGTCATCGGGGAGATCCATAAGACAAACGGCACGCGAAGCTTTTCCTTCTTTAAGAAGCTCATCCGCGCGGTCGAAAATATGAGGCTTAAGGTGAACATCGGGGATGACTAAGACCTTCATCAGATGTGAAACATTACTCCGTTTTTTATTTTGCTAAGATTGAATATCTTGGTGTATTATAGCGTAGATAATTATGAGATACTACGGAAAACAAGACAACAGATTCAGGAAAATTGCTTCGGTCATTCTGGCTTTGATGATGATCGTTGTTGTGTTGTTCTCGTCTTTTATCATCGCGGTTAAAGCAGAACACGAGTGTGAGGGCGAAGAGTGCCATATCTGTGAATGTATCGAAGTCTGTATCGGCATTCTCCATAAGTTAGGCGTTAAACTCTCATCTGCCGCAGCCGTAAGACTTAATAATTAATACCGCTCCGTTTATCGATCTGTAAAACCTATATATCAATAACGGAGGATTTCTATTTTGAAAAAGATTCTTGCTTCTGTTCTCGCTGCCTCAATGGCGGCGGGTGCTTTATGTGCGTGCAGCTTAAACGCTGATACAAATGATAATAACAAAGATAATTTAAGTATTGTGACTACTATCTTCCCCGAGTATGACTGGGTCATGGAAGTTCTTGGTGATAACCCTGCAGGTGCAGAGGTTACGATGCTTCTCGATAACGGTGTCGATCTTCACAGTTTCCAGCCTACTGCTGAAGATATTATGACGATAGCAGACTGTGATCTGTTCATATATGTCGGAGGTGAATCCGATGAGTGGGTCGAAGATGCTCTTGCCGAATCAGTTAATGAAGACATGGTTGTCATCAACCTTCTTGAGGTCTTAGGTGATTCTGTTGTTGAAGAAGAGATCGTCGAAGGCATGGAAGCCGAAGAAGAGGAGGAAGCAGAAGAAGGTGAGGAAGAGCCCGAATACGACGAGCATGTATGGCTGTCTTTAAGAAAAGCGGCAGTGATCGTTGATGCCATAAGGAATGCATTGATTACGGTCGATCCTGCTAACGAAGCCGTATATAACGATAATGCTTCTTCCTATATCGATGAGCTTAATGCTCTTGATGCGGAATACATTGATGTTGTTGATAATGCATCATGCGGTACTTTGCTCTTCGGCGACAGATTTCCGTTCAGATACATGACGGATGATTACGGTCTGAATTACTATGCCGCATTCGTCGGATGTTCAGCTGAGACTGAGGCCTCATTCGAGACCGTCATGTTCCTTGCGGGTAAAGTTGATGAGCTGTCTTTACACACGATCATGACGATCGAAGGAACAGATCACAGCATCGCCGAGACAATAGCAGAGAACTCGAATGTCCCGGATATTCAGATCCTGACACTTGATTCCATGCAGTCGACGACATCTTCAGATGCCGCTTCCGGAACAACATATCTGTCGGTAATGAGAGACAATCTTGATGTGCTTCGTGAAGCACTGTCTTAAGGAGGCTTAAGATGGCTTTGATCACCGTTGAAGATCTGTCCCTCGGGTATGAATCCGGGGTGATAGCAAAGGATATTAATTTTGAAGTCAATAAGGGGGATTATCTGTTCGTATTAGGAGAGAACGGATCAGGTAAATCTACCCTGATGAAGACATTGCTT
>CADAXO010000071.1 GCA_902791885.1 Oscillospiraceae bacterium
ATCAGTAATGATCGGAGCAGATGTCCGCGGACTTACTCCAATATAAGATTAGGTCTCGTTTCTATGATCTGTTCTGTGATCTCCGTCATCGGGATGATGTGTACTTTAGATTCATCGAATGAAGGAACCGTAACCTGATAGTATTCTGCTGAGTCGGAGCATATCAATGTCGTGTTGGAAGAATCTATAAGAGTGATCAGCTTATCGGATGACTCAAGAAGCTTTACTGCACTGTCGACGATAATAAGAAGGAAGATCCGGTCAGACGCAAGCTTCAATCCTTCAAGGAAGCTGTCGAGCATTGCTTTGCCGTTCTCATTATCGGAAGAATAGTAATCGTGCTTAATAAGGATGCTTAATCCGTTGGCACTCTCACTGATGTCGATCGCAAAGTCTGTTAATAGATTAAGTTCTGTATTATCCTTCATTGAATTCACCTGTATCACTTGATAAGAATCTCATGGAGCGCTGGATGGCATTCTTGCTGTTGCCCCAGGGCTTCTCCTTATTCCTGTAGTCAAACTTCAAAGTGAACCACTCAACGTCATGCTCAAGTTCTTCGAAGTACTCCTTGTTGCCTTTCGCGAGTGCAGTTACGAAGTCAGCTGCATCATTCTGTGAAAGCTTCGCCGCGGCAGTCCTTAACAAAGAAGCGCTGTGGGGAAGACAGTGTGACTTAGTATTCATGAACTTCTTCCTGAACGCATCATCGTGAGAGAACATGTGCATTATGACTTCGTTATATCTCTCGATTGTCTTGTTCATCTTCTCGCATATGGGGCATGTCGCAGTTCTCCGGTCGATCCTGTCGGCAATAGACTTAAGCGCACCCTTATAGTCGCTCGTTCTTCCCTTGAGAAGACCTGCCTTGGCAGGAGCTGCCTTCATGAGATCTTCAGTGATGTCCTTGTCGTAATCAAGAAGATGTGTATGCATAACAAGTGCAAGTCCCAGTCTGTTGGTGACCTGCTTGTTAAGTTTGGCCATGTGGTCGGGACAAAATCCGGTCTTGTTGGTAATGACCCTGGTGTCAGGCTCCATAAGCGACGGACCGAGATAGTACTCTATCTCGTTATCTTCAGCTTTCTTACGAAGAACGCATAACGGGCACTCGCATTCGGAATCGTATGCATCGTTTACCGGTATGGTGTAGATTGTTTCCTTCATTTGTTCTCCTTTCCGTGAATGAGCCTTTCTGCTCTGATATTAACTGAAACGACCGTAATGGCCGTAAGTTTCTCAACCGTATTACCGATCTTCTGCTGTGCATCAAGAAGGACCTTCTGTGCATCAAAACCGTATAAAAGCGCAAGATCGATATTGAAAACAACGCCGATGGTTCTTTTCTCGCTCTTAAAGCCTAAGATATCACCGTAGCCCGGAAGATCCGACAAAGTGATCCTGATAAGATCGAGAAGAGCATCATCGGAGATCGAATATGAACCGAGGGAGGAGAAGGTGGGGCGGATCATTGTACGCTCGTTCTCTCCGTCCAAGGCGACGCCGCCTTCCTCGAGATTAAGTCTGCTTCTTATCTTGTCGAGAGGATCCGAGAAATATCCCGAGAACTCGTGCTTGATCTCCATGGTAGGAACGGGGATCGTGTGAATACCCTCATTCATACGGGTGCTTCTTGCATGTCTTCGTTCTTCTTCGGTAGATACGTCCTCGATCCTTATAAGCATTGAAGGCTTGTTGAGCCACAGGTTTGTAGTAATCTTTTCTAACATCGAGTCGCTGGTGCCGAGGATCATTATGGCCTTGGGGGCACTCTCGACAATGGCTCTTCTCATGACTTCCTGTCTTGTCGGATCGACAAAAAGCGCCTGCCTTACCGACTCCATCTTACTCGGAGCTTTCTTGGCAGACGTTCCTGCGACGATACGGCCTCCGTTTATAAGAAGACCGTCGTCGATTAAATATTCGATGTTGTTCTGACGTGCGACGGCGATAGCTCTGGTACTTTTACCCGTACCGGACTGGCCTACAAAGGCTATTACCGCTATCTGTGAAAGGAACTCCCTCGTAAGTGTCTCGCTTTGCAGAATGATATCTGATCCCTGCTCGGGCCTTACTGACCTGGTCGGATCGGTCGAAAGATTGATCTGCTTTAACGTAGCCCTCAGCTCGGGGATGAGGGTAGGCCTTTTGGCCTCACTTACGGTCTTGTTCGGATTATCAACCATCAGTTATCCCAGGTGTGATAAACTTCCTGGACGTCTTCGTTCTCTTCCATCATGTCGAGCATCTTTTCGAGGTTGCTTACGATCTCGGGATCCTCAACCTTATTGAGTGTGATAGCAACGGGGCCTACGCTTGCGTCGATGAACTCATAGCCCTTGGCCTCGAGTGCATCCTTAACTTCGTAGTAGTCGCCGGCTTCCGTATCAACTTCGTAGAACTCCTCTTCGGGGATAAAATCCGAAGCTCCCGCCTCGAGTGCGTCCTCCATAACCTTATCTTCGTCCTCGTAGTCTTCTCTTGAGATGAGGATCACGCCCTTCTCCTCGAAAAGGAAGGATACGCTTCCGTCAACGCCGAGCTGTCCGCCGAACTTGGAGAACATGTGTCTTACGTCAGCTGCAGTTCTGTTTCTGTTATTTGTGAGTGTTCTTACCATTACAGCGATTCCGCCGGGACCGTACCCTTCGTACTGGATCTCCTCGTAATCATCGCCTTCACCTGCGCCTGCTGCCTTCTGGATAGCTCTCTTGATATTGTCGTTAGGCATGTTGGCAGCTTTTGCCTTGGAAATAACGTCCTTAAGCTTGGAGTTACCGTCGGGATCGGGACCGCCTTCCTTAACAGCGATAGCGATGAGCTTTGCCATCTTTGTGAAAACTGCACCCTTTGCCGAGTCAGATGCTTCTTTCTTACGCTTGATATTATTCCATTTGGAATGACCTGACATATGTACCTCCGATAAACCTATTAATTTATTAAAATCAATATATTATAATTAAAAAACACTCTTATTTCCACTTGATGGCAAACTTACCAAAAAAACTTGTTTTTTAGCATATCCTGTTGTATAGTTTTATAGATGTATCGCGGGGGGGTATATTTCTTTTGCCGCCTCATTCTTTTCGACACGTCATTTACGGGCTTTAACGAGCCTTGATCGGAGGCAAACATGAAGAGACTGGGAGATATTCTCATTGAGAGTGGATTCCTTACCGCGGCAGAGCTGGCGGAGGCATTGAGTGTTCAGAAGGAGAGCGGTAAGCGACTTGGTGAAGTTATAACCGAGATGGGGCTTATGTCAGAGTTTGACATACTCCGTGCGGTAAGTAGTCAGTACAGTTACCCGATCATCGATCTTACAAGTATCGACGTAGATCCTAAGGCTTTGGATCTCCTTAATGAGAGATATTGTACCGAGAATACGGTAGTTCCTATCGGTTTTGATGATGAGAAGCTCGTTGTTGCTATCGACGATCCTCTTAATATCCTTGTACAGGATGACCTACAGTTCAGAACAGGCTATGAGATTGTTCTCATGCTTGCCACAAGAACCGGAATCCTTGACACAATTAAAGTTAATTACGGTAAGAGAAGTTCTTCCGAGGCTGCTAAGGAGCTCGGTGAGGACCTCGCAGGCGATGAGATCGAAGGTCTTTCCGATGAAGTTGCTGAGCAGGTTAACAGTGCTCCTGTTGTTAAGCTCGTTAACTCCATGATCGACTTCGCTATCAGAGCCGGATCTTCCGATATTCATATCGAACCGATGGAAGAGCGTGTTCGAGTCCGTATCCGTATCGACGGTGTTATGCAGGAGATCATGAGTAACCCTGTTAACGCCAGAGAAGCAATCACAACAAGAATTAAGATCCTCGGTGGTATGAACATCGCCGAGAAGCGTATCCCTCAGGACGGACGTATCCAGACTGAGATCAACGGAACACCGGTCGACATGCGTGTATCCATCCTTCCTACAATCTGGGGTGAGAAGACCGTTATCCGTATCCTTGCCAAGAACGACGGTAACCTTAACCGACAGTATCTTGGTATTTCCGATCACAACAATGACATGATCAACAAGATCATCAAGGTACCTCAGGGTATCTGCCTTATCTCAGGACCTACGGGTTCAGGTAAGACAACAACGCTTTATACACTTCTTGCGGAGAAGAATACTCCCGAAGTTAATATCATCACAGTTGAGGACCCTGTCGAGATCCGTATCCCCGGTCTTAATCAGGTACAGGTTAACGCTAAGGCCGGAATGACATTCGCATCTGGTCTCCGTTCTATTCTCCGTCAGGACCCTGATATCATCCTCGTCGGTGAGATTCGAGACGGTGAGACTGCAGAGATCGCCATGAGAGCTGCTATCACCGGTCACTTGGTTTTCAGTACAATTCATACGAACGATGCCGTTTCCTCTATCAACCGTCTCGTTGATATGGGTCTCGAGCCTTACATGGTTTCCTCGGCTCTCGTCGGAGTTGTTGCTCAGCGTCTTGTACGCCGTATCTGCACCAACTGCAGAAAGCCGTACGAGGCTGATGAAGAACTTATCCGCCAGTATAATTTTGAACCCGGTCAGAAGCTCTATAAGGGTGAAGGCTGTACTGATTGTAACGGTTCTGGATATAAGGGAAGAATTGCTATCCATGAGGTAGTAGTTATCACTAAGGAAATGAAGGTGCTACTCGAGAAGAGAGCACCGGAAGAAGATATGAGACAGCTTGCCGTTAAGCAGGGCACGCAGATGCTCATGGATTCAGCGCTTTCACTGGTTGTTGAGGGTATCACGACCATCGCGGAAGCAAACAGAGTAGCTTATTCAGTAGACGGATAATAAACAGGAGGTACAGAAAGTGGAAGGATTCAGCCTTACAATGGAGGCGATTCTGGCAGAGTCTGTCAGAAGAGGAGCATCAGATACGCATATCACAGCGGGTCTTCCTCCGATGATCAGAGTATCGGGAGAATTGATGCCTTTGACCAACCAGATCTTGACACCTGAGGATACGGAATTCCTCTGTAAGTCAATGATCGATAAGTCAAGACAGCAGTATCTTTCGGAGAGAGGAGAGATCGACTTCTCGTATGTTGTAGCTGATTACAGCCGTTTCAGATGTAACATCTACAAGCAGAGAGGCAGTTATGCCCTTGCAGCGAGAACAATTACGAACGAGATTCCTACTTGCGAAAGATTAGGCCTTCCTTTGCTTTTCAAGGATCTTGCTTTAAAGCCGCGAGGACTCATCCTCGTTACAGGTCCTACGGGTTCCGGTAAGTCAACAACACTTGCTGCTATGGTAGGACATATCAACACAGTTAAGAGATGTCACGTTCTTACTCTCGAGGAGCCTATCGAGTATCTCCACCAGCACGGAGAAGCTATGATCAACCAGAGAGAGATTCATGAGGATACATTGTCATTCGCTAACGCTTTGAGAGCTGCTCTCCGTGAAGACCCTGACGTTATCCTCGTAGGTGAGATGCGTGACCTTGATACGATCAGTACTGCTATCACCGCTGCTGAGACTGGACACTTGGTTCTTTCCACACTCCATACGTCTTCAGCATCCGATACAGTTAACCGTATCATCGACGTTTTCCCTCCTCATCAGCAGGATCAGATAAGAGTTCAGCTGGGTTCCATCCTCGTTGCTGTTATCTGTCAGACACTTGTTCCGAAGATCTCGGGAGGCCGTTGCGCAGCATTTGAGATCATGCTTGCTAACGACGCTATCCGTAACAACATCCGTGAAGGTAAGACATATCAGATCGACAGTGCTATCGCAACAAACCTCTCATCAGGTATGTGTCCTCTTGATTTCTACCTCGCAGAGCTTGTTAAGCGTAAGCTCATCTCCAGAGAGACAGCAGTTCAGAGATGCCGTTTCCCCGATGATCTTAAGAGATACATCAACAATGTCGGCGGTCCTGCCAACAGTCCTCTGTTTGGGGATATTGATTATCAGTAATAAAAATATTAGAGGAGGAAAGATAAATGGCTAATTTCAGATATCAGGTTCTTGACGGTGCCGGCAAATCTTCTTCAGGCGTTCTGGATGCAGCAAGCATAGCTGATGCTTCAAGAAAGCTTAAGAGTGAAGGCAAGTACATCGTCTCTCTTGAACTTGATAAAGGCCAAGGTCTCGCCAACATGGAGATCGGCAGTAAGAGGCTTAATACAAAAGAGCTCGTTTTGATCTCAAGACAGCTGGCTTCACTTCTTTCTGCAGGTATCACTGTTGTAAGATCCTTGGACATGCTTTACCAGCAGTGCGAGACCAAGAGGTCAAAGAGATGTATCGGTGAGATCTACGAGGCTATTCAGTCCGGTCGTTCATTGTCCGATGCATTTAAGGATCAGAAGGAAGTATTACCCTCGATCATGTGTTCGATGGTATCCGCAGGTGAGGAATCCGGTCGATTGGATGAGATCATGGAGCGTCTGGCTACTCACTTCCAGAAGGAGTCAAAGCTCAAGAATAAGATTTCATCGGCATTGGTATATCCTAAGATCCTTGCATTCCTTACAGTTGCAATCGTTGTAGGTCTCATGACATTCCTTGTACCGGGTATCGCTCAGACGATCACAGAACTCGGTGGTGAATTGCCGGGACTTACAAAGTTCATCATGGCAGTTTCAGATTCACTGGTTAACTTCTGGTACATTTACTTAGTTGTAATCGGCGGTGGTATTTTCGCTTTCAAGACATGGAAGAGAACAGAAAAAGGTCACGCCCGCTGGGATACTATGATGCTTAGGATCCCTGTCGTAGGTAAGGCTACAAAGATGACCGCTGCTGCAAGATTTACAAGAACTGTTTCCACACTTCTTAAGTCAGGTATTTCAGTTCTTACTGCAGTTGAGATCACAGGTTCTTCTCTTGACAATGTAATTCTTGAGAAGAAGCTCGCAGAAGCAAGAGTTGAGATCCGTAAGGGTACGTCATTGTCAAAGGCTATCAAGAATATCACAGAGTTCCCTCCGATGATCTATGCTATGACAGCTATCGGTGAGGAGTCAGGTACTTTGGATACGATTCTTGATAAGGCTGCTGACTATTTTGAGGATGAGGCTGATGCTGCTACAGCTAAGATGACTGCAGCGTTGGAGCCTATCATGCTCATCATCATGGCTATCGTTATCGGATGTGTAGTCGGCGGTATCGCTATGCCTATCTTTACGATGGCTAAGTTTGTTGGTTGAAAGGAGACTAAATATGGCATTATCAGCAGGAAAAGGAACACAGTACATGGTTCTGGATATGTCCAGTTCAAACATGAAGCTTGCTGTAGGTTCCTATAACAATAAGACAGGTGTTGTAAGCGTCGAGAAGGTCGGAGTAGTACCTCTCGAGTTGGATTCCATCAATGACGGTCAGATCTCTGACTCTTTCGGAATCAACATGGCTTTGAAGCACGCTTGGGCTAAGCTCGGCATCAATGCAAAGAACTGCATCATCACAACAGAAGGCAGCTTCATGCATACCCGTGATCTTGAGATCCCTCAGGTCGGAGCTAACCAGATCGGTGATATGGTTAAGTTCGAGCTTATGGGACAGTCCAACAGTAAGGACATGTCAGTTGACTACATCATTTACGGTGATGCAGTTGATGAGGAGACAAATGCTAAGAAGCTCAAGGTAAGAGCTACAGCTGCTCCTACAGAAACAGTTACTGCTTTCAGAGATTTTATTAAGGACATGGAGAAGACTCCTGTTGCTCTTGATACAAACCAGAACGCTGTAAGAAAGCTCTTCAAGGACTCAATCATCAACGGCAACGTTAATGTTAACCAGTCCACACTTCTTCTTATCGAGCTTTCAAGCACGACTACAACAGTAACGATTCTTGACAAGGGATTCCCGATCCTCACAAGAAGACTTCAGTTCGGTCACAACACTATCCGTCAGGTAGCTGAGTCCATGAAGAAGCTCCAGGGGGGTGACAACCAGTCTTCAATCGCAAGAAGACTTAACATCACAAAGAGTGATTCCGATCTCTCAGTCGATCCTTCCGAGATTGATCTGTGGCACGAGTCTCTTTCTGAAACTCCTGCTCTCCAGAGTGCAGCTAACGCTTACTTCAAGAGCCTCACAGATGCAGTTTCACGTACAGCTCAGTTTGCTATTTCCAAGTTCCATATCGACAGCATCAGCACCTGCTTCCTCTACGGTTCAGGTTCCGGATACAAGAAGATCGATAAGGAATTGTCTAGTCAGTTGTCTACTCAGGTAGAGACTCTCAATACACTTAGCACTGTAAATGGTCCCAGAGATTTTATGCTCCCTCAGTTCGTTAACTGCTGCGGCGCGTTGATCAGGAACGACTGATAAGGAGGAGATAAGAATATGACTTTGTTAGGATCAAAGAAAGGCTACTCAAAGAATGATATTAACTTCTTTGAGGAATTTACAGCCTCAGCCCGTAAACAGACACAGGTTCTTGCTGTTGTCGTATTTATCGGTATCATCGCCAT
>CADAXO010000072.1 GCA_902791885.1 Oscillospiraceae bacterium
GAATTATGACGACAGAGAGTACCGTGTTACCTCTCCTGTACTCCCGGATGACGGTTATTTCTATGTATATACATCTACAGTCGACGGATTATATGATGATCTGGTTGAGACTTATAAGCGCTGGGATACGACCTTTGAGGAAGACTTTGATGCGTATATTGAAGATCTCTACGGTATTCCGGATAACATGAGCCTGCATTGCGAGCTTGATTCGGTGTATTTCGGAGACTTTACTTTCGGTGATGACCACGACGCTCTTTTCGAGAGTGCGGAGTACAGGATTAACGGGATTGAAGTTGATGAGGGAGATCTTACGGACGATGAAGTGCTCGGGATCCTTTACAGCGTGTGGGATGAACAGATACCTGAGTTGAGCGATGTGATGGGAGAGGACTATTTCACGCTTTACATAAAGGAGAACGGCGACTTCATGTTCTTCATTACGATCAATCCCGCTTCAAGATCCGCTGATATCTCGATCTATACGGGCAGGGGATATCAGGTGATAACCGAACTTAACGGAGAACATATAGAACTGCCGTAACCCAATAACGGCGGGCAGAGTAACATTGTTAAATGAAAAACTCCCGGGGAGATCCTCGGGAGTTTATAGTGTTCGCTTATTGGCTGGGGTGGCAGGATTTGAACCTACGAATACGGGAGTCAAAGACCCGTGCCTTACCCCTTGGCGACACCCCAGTGACAGAAGCATTCCTCGACCGGGTTTTAAATGTGGGGTGGGATATGGGATTCGAACCCATGACTTCCAGTGCCACAAACTGGCGCTCTAACCAGCTGAACTAATCCCACCATATTGGCTGTCTGTCAGCTTTTCGATTATATGGGGAAGGCTATATAAAGTCAAGTTTATTTTTGCCCCGCGTAGTGCGATACTTATTGCGTGTATAGGATTGAAGACAGATTGAGGGGAAATGAGCTTTTCGCGATGGAGACGGACAGGCTTAGGCTGGCCGTGCTGAAGCGATCCTGCGCGAAAATGGTGGCAGACTACCTTTTGCGTAACAGGGAGTTCCACAGAAGGTGGTCTCAGACGCATAACGACAGCTACTTCACGGAGAGGGTGCAGCGGGACTACCTTCGCTACGACTGCGGTGAGTATGCCCACGGACGCCTTGTGCCCCTGTATATATTCCGAAAAGATGATCCCGGAAAGATCATAGGCAGGCTCACGTTCTTTAATTTTGCCTACGGCGGCATGATGAACTGCGCTGTGGGATATCATATGGATGAGGCTGAGACGGGCAACGGATACATGACTGAGGCTCTGACCGAGGCGTGCCGGATGATAATGGATGTAATGCATATCCACAGGGTGGAGGCCTTTATCCTGCCGAATAATGAGCGTTCTCTGGCGCTTATAAAGCGCTGCGGATTTACCCACGAAGGCCGCAGAATCTCGTATATGCATATTAACGGAAGGTGGGAAGACCACGAAGCTTTCTATCTTTTGGATGAATCGCAAAATTCTTTATAAAAATATTTGTAGTTTAGAAAAATAGTATATAATTAGATTAGATTATTAACGGAGGCTTTTACCGTGAAGGATATTAAGAGAATCATTTCAGTTGCATGCCTTATAGCGGCAGTCGGCGCTTTTTCTGCGTGCAAGAAGGAAGATACAACACCCGAGACATCTTTCGCAGATATTACTCCTACGCCTATTCCTGTTGAGACTACGACTACTCCGACGACTACGATCCCTGTATATTCGGGACCTCTTCCGTCAAGTGATATCGCAGTTACTTGGGCAGAGACAGATCTTGATACACCGGTTGTTATGTATGCGGCTGTATCAGACGGCGAGTTCCTTAGAGTAAGAAAGGGCCCTTCCACAGAGTATGACATCGTCGGTACACTGACACGCAATCAGCAGGTTCAGATCGTGGCTGTTACCGATTCTTCCTGGTATAAGACTGCAGACGGCTTCTATATCTCAGCCACATATCTTACACAGGCACCTTCATAAGAGGGTTAACAAGTGATTATCAGGGGCTGTCCGGTATAAGGACAGCTCTTTTTATTTCTTTATAAAATAGTATTGGACATTTATAAAACAGTGTTGTATTATACATAGGCGCTTCATGCGGGTGTAGTTCAATGGTAGAACTTCAGCCTTCCAAGCTGACCACGTGGGTTCGATTCCCATCACCCGCTCCAACAGAAAAACGGATACTCTTCGGAGTATCCGTTTTTTTGTTACGGGAAAGATTGGAATCGGACCCGAGAGGGGATTCGTTCGTACCGTTGCTCTTGGCCGCGAACAGTGCGCTCGTCGCTCTGCTCCTCCGCAACTTGCAGAGCAATCGGTACTCACTCAGAACACGCTGTCGGCTCTTAAGACTCCCTTTTCGACTAAATCTTGCATTTTTAATTTTAGTCGAAAAATTCATGTCATATTTTCTACGAAATCTTATATTTTGAGAAAATGTCGACAGAACAAGGCCGGATTTCGACTAAATCTTAAAATATCGAATTTCGTAGTTGTTTCTTTGTCATATAATCGACTTTTTCTCGAATTTTCATATTTTGTCGAAATGGCCGTGGCGGACGCTCCTGACCTTCCTCCTCCGCAACTTACTTCACTCATGAGACAATCCATTTTTGCTAATCTTTTGTATAATGCAGTTGTTTGGTGAGTTATAGGTTATCGATCCTGAAAATAGTAACTTATAAAGGAGGCGGTTCTGTGTTCTATGCGGTTAAAAAATCTAAGGTATGGCTTTATGCTTTATCTGTTCTTCTGCATGCATCTCTAGATGTTCCTGCCGCCTTATATCAGACAGGTGTTATCAATATGTATGTTGTAGAGATCATCATAGCAGTATATGCAGTTGTGCTTCTTGCAGTTGTATATAACGTGTTGTATAAGAAAGACACAGCAGTTCCGGAAAGCATCAATGCGGAGGTAAGTTAATATGAATGTTTTGGTCACAGGCGCAGGCAAAGAAGCGGGCCTCGGATTCAATCTCGTATTAAGGTATCTTGAGGCAGGCGATACAGTAGCGGCTACTGTTCGTAAAGAATCCGCGGGACTTACAAGACTTAAGGAAAAGTACGGTGATAAGCTCATTGTTCTTAACATGGACATCGGTATCACGGAGTCGGTCGGGAATGCTTATAAAGAGCTTTCTTCAAAGATTAATCATCTGGATCTTATAATCAACAATGCGGTTCAGGTTTCTCCCGATTGCGATAAGGGATTCTTTGATGCGAACCTCGACTATATCCAGAACACGGTTAATATTACCGCTGTCGGAGCCATGAGGGTTGTTAAGGCATTCTATCCAATGCTTAAGAACAGTCCCATTACTTCTTTAATTATCAATATCTCATCTGAAGCAGGCAGCATTACACGCTGTTACCGAACGGCGCAGATCGATTACGGTATGGCTAAGGCTGCTCTCAATATGGCTACCATGAACATCTACAATACTATAAAGGATGAGCGTAAGGTTAATATCTTCTGTGTGCACCCCGGATGGATCCGTACAGACGGCAGGGAGGATAACCCGGCGCCGCTTTCTTCCTACGAAGCTGCAGGTATATTAAAAGAGCTTTTCGAGAGGAGAAGAGAGGACTTCGAGGGGCACAGATTCATTACCAACGAGGACGAAGAATACCCGTTCTGATGAAGTAACCGTTCAATAATTATTCACAATAAATTCTTGCCAAAGACACCTTGCTTAACCCGCGGGTGTCTTTTTGTAGATTTACAAACTTAAAACATAAGATATCACCCTAAATCGGTTAGATATTTTATGTGTAAAAATTCACACTTAATTAATCGTTGATATTCCCACTTTTTTGATAACTGATTCGATTTTGACGGAACACAAAGATTGTTAACCTCATTCCAACAGACAATCGAAGAGATTGCAAAACTTAAATCCAAAGGAGAATGAGGTAATGAAAAAGAAGATCATTTCAACTGTTCTTGGTGTTGCTATGGCAGCTTCATTTGCAGGCTGCGCACTTTCACCCGAAGCCGCTAACGAGGCAGTATCAGGTGAGGGCGAATTACAGGTAGGTATCGTACTTCCCACGAGAGACGAGCCCAGGTGGATCCAGGACGAGGCTTCCTTCACATCTATTCTTGGTGATGCAGGCTTCTCATCCGAGGTTCTCTTCTCACAGGGCAGTTCCGCTACAGAGCTTACAAACGTTGAGTCACTCATCGAAAAGGGAATCGACGTTCTCGTAATCTGTGCACAGGATGCTACAGCAGCTGCTCAGGCAGTTGAGGTTGCTCACAACGCAGGCGTTGAGGTTATCTGCTACGACAGACTTATCACTGATACAGAAGCAGTTGATTACTATGTAACATTCAACAGCTTTGATGTAGGAGTTCAGCAGGGTCAGTACCTGATCGATGCTTATGCAGGTCAGACAGGCGTACCGCTTTATCTCTACTCCGGTGCTACAACAGATAACAACGCATTCATCTTCTTCTCCGGTGCTTGGTCAGTATTGAGCGAAGCAGTTGCAAACGGACAGTTCACAGTTGCTAACTGCGATGCTATCGCACCTTACATCGGCCAGACACTCGACGTTACAGCTTGGGACTTCAACACAGCTAAGTCACTTGCAGAGGCTAACCTCGTTGCTAATGATGCTTCCCTCAAGGGCGACGTTGCTATCCTTGCTCCTAACGACGGTACAGCAAGAGCTATCGCAGACGCTTTCAGCGCTGATGCAGACGTTTCTTCTTTCGTAGTTACAGGTCAGGATTGTGAGACAGCTTCTTTGGGTTACATCTGCTCAGGTCTCCAGAGCATGACGATCTGGAAGAACACAGCTTCCCTCGCATCCACAACATGTGACATGGTCAATGCTATCCTCAGTGGCAGCACACCTTCCACATCCACAACATACAACAACGGTGTTATCGAAGTTCCTTCCAACGAGACAGCAGTTACTGTTATCACAATCGACAACATTAACGAGCCCGTTGACGCTGGATACGTAAGCGCATCTGATATCGAAGGATATCCCGGATAATCTATCCGCAATCACTAACTAAGGTAAACAAAAATAAGGGTCAACCCGGTATCCCCGGTCCGCTTATTTCAAAAACGATTATCGATTATATAAGGGGAATACACATGGCAGACGATTATATCCTGGAGATGAGGAACATATGCAAAGAGTTTCCGGGTGTTAAAGCTTTGGACGATGTGAACTTTAAGGTTAAAAGAGGAGAGATCCATTGCCTTGTCGGGGAGAACGGTGCAGGAAAGAGCACATTGATGAAGGTCTTATCCGGCGTATGGAAATACGGTACATACACGGGTGACATAATCCTCGACGATGAGGTACAGCAGTTTAGAAGTATCGCTGACAGTGAGGCCAAAGGTATTGCCATAATCTATCAGGAGCTGGCGCTTTTCCCGGAACTGTCGGTTTATGAGAATATCTATATGGGCCATGAGATCATGAAGAATAAAACGATCGATTGGAATGAGACGATAATCAAGGCTCAGGAACATCTGAAGAAGGTTAGGCTTAATGTCAATCCTGCAGCTCCCGTTAAGACACTTAACACAGGTAAGCAGCAGCTCGTAGAGATCGCAAAGGCACTTTCGAAGAACTGCAGACTTTTGATCTTCGACGAGCCCACATCATCACTTAACGAAGATGACAGTGAGAATCTGTTGAACATAATGAGAGAACTTCGGGAGCAGGGGATCACCTGTATCATGATCTCTCACAAGCTCCGTGAAGTTACGGCTATCGCGGACACGATAACGGTATTAAGAGACGGATCGACTATCTGCTCACTCGATGCAAAGACAGACGATATCTCTGAGGCCAACATAATCAAGAACATGGTCGGAAGGACCATAGACGACATCTATCCCAAGCGTACCGAGAAGCATATATCCGACATCATGTTCGAGGTAAGAAACTTATCTGCCGAGGACCGTGCTACCGGAAGACAGATCTTAAAGAACGTAAGCTTCAACGTAAGAAGAGGCGAGATCATCGGTCTTCAGGGATTGATGGGAGCGGGCAGAACTGAATGTGCTCTCGCAGTCTTCGGAAATCCGTACAAATATAAGATCACATCAGGCGATGTCTGGCTTGACGGGGAACTTGTTAATTTCAAGACTCCGAAGCAGGCCATCAAGAAGGGACTTGCCTATGTCTCTGAAGACCGTAAAGGTAACGGACTCGTACTAATACAGGATGTCAGATACAACACGACAATCTCGAATCTGGAAGAACTGATAAAGGGCATCTCGATCGACGAGAACAAAGAGATCGGAATAGCCAATCAGTACAAGAAGGATATCAATATCAAGACTCCTACCGTAGCACAGAAGGTCGGAAACCTGTCGGGTGGTAATCAGCAGAAGGTACAGATCGCCAAATGGCTGTTCTCCCATCCGAAGGTTCTGATCCTCGATGAGCCGACAAGAGGAATCGACGTAGGAGCAAAGTACGAGATCTACTCGATCATGAATGAGCTTGTAGCCCAGGGAATGAGTATAGTCATGATCTCGTCGGAGCTCCCGGAAGTTCTCGGAATGAGCGACAGGCTCTACGTAATGAGCGAAGGTCAGATAACGGGTGAGCTCCCGATCGAAGAGGCAACAGAAGAGAAGGTCATGAAGATGGCCATTAACGCGTAAGACATTAAGGAGGAGAAATAAATGAGTAAGTCGCAGACTACAACCGCAGATGCTCTGGTCTTGACTTCAGAACAGAGAAGCGCCGGAAGCGGCAGCGGTAAGACAATGGGAGCGTTCAAGGAACTTATAACGCTCATAAAGACAAATGCCACCAGCTACATGATGTATTTCGCTTTGGTAGTCATCATGCTCGTATTCCAGATCTGGACAGAGGGCAAGTTCTTTACGGCACAGAATATCACCAATCTTTTTAACCAGGCAGCTTATGTAGCAGTTCTTGCTATCGGTATGACGATCATATTGATCCTTAAGCACATCGACCTTTCCTGCGGATACGTTGCAGGCCTTTCAGGAGCCGTTGCAGCTATCCTTATGGAGAAGATGGGTGTTAATGTATGGCTCGCAATGCTTATCGTTCTTCTCATGGGTCTTGCGATCGGTTTCTATCAGGGTACTTTGGTTACCAAGTTCGGAATCCCCGCGTTCATCACGACCCTTGCCGGAATGTTCATCTTCAGAGGACTTCTTACAAGATCTCTCGCAAGCTCCGGTACGATCATCGTAACAGACGAGACATTCAAGGCTATGTGCCAGGGCTTCATCCCTGACATCCCCGGCAACACAACAGGTGTTCACATCGTCACAATGATCCTCGCAGTCGTAGCAGTTGTAGCTTTCGTATGGTTCCAGGTAAGAAACAGAAGAAATAAGCAGAAGTACGATTTCCCCGTTGCTTCACTTTCTATCTTCGTAGCAGGATGTACAGCAGTTTCAGTAGTAATCCTTTTCGCAGCTTGGATGCTTGCTATCAACAAGGGTATCCCGATCAGTGCCTGTATCGTAGGCGTTATCCTAGCAGGATATGCATTCATGTTAAGTAAGACAAAGCTCGGCCGTCATATCTACGGTATCGGCGGCAACGACCAGGCAGCAGAGCTCTCCGGCGTAGACGTAAAGAAAGTTACACTCTTCGCTTTCTGCTCCATGTCAGTTCTCGCAGCAGTTGCAGGTTTCCTTTATACATCGAGACTTTCCTCTGCTACACCTACCGCAGGTCTCGCATTCGAGATGGACGCTATTGCTTCTTCCTATATCGGCGGAACAGCCGTATCGGGCGGCGTAGGTAAGGTAACGAACGCTATCATCGGTACATTCGTTATCATGTCCCTCACAAACGGAATGAACCTGATGAGTATCGATATCTCTTATCAGTACATCGTTAAGGGTATCATCTTCATCATCGCGGTAGCATTTGATGTTAAATCGAGAAAGAAATAATACTTCTTTCCTGATTAATAACCTCCCCAACATCAAGATTGTCGTATGCAAATTTTGCATACGACAGTTTTGGTCGTTTATAATATAATTTATGTCTGACAGGAGGTCTTGTATGTATACCGTTATCGTTGCAGACGACGAAGAAGAGATCAGAAGAGCGTTAGTCAGGAAGATTGACTGGAACAGCCTTGGATTCGAGCTGGTCGGAGAAGCCAGCAACGGAGCCGAGGCATTGGATCTTACGGAAAAACTCTGCCCCGACCTTCTTCTTACGGATATCATGATGCCTTTTATAGGCGGTATCGAGCTCGCAAGACAGGTTCGCGAAGTAAGACCGTCCACACAGATCGTTTTCCTTACGGGATATGAAGTGTTCGAATATGCCAAACAGGCGATCCAATACAATATCATAAGTTACCTTCTGAAGCCCATCTCGGCCGATGAACTGAGCGCGGAGCTGGTTAAGATACGCAAGATGATAGACGAGAAGTTCGAACAGTTCAGATCCTCTAATGAGGCTAAGGAACATCTTGATACGTTATCGTTCGTTATGCCGCTTCTTCTCGACGGCTTCCAGCATGCCGATTCCGTAAAAAACAGAGGCAGCATCATAAGCGAAGCCGACAGACAGGGACTTGTGGTCCCGGGAACGGAGATCTCTTACTGTGTGCTTGTCACGAGTATCAGGGACAACAGCGATATCAATGTAACTTCCAAGGCGTGTGTCAATTCATTTGACATTATCCTGAGCAAATACTTAAAGCACGTAAGTTTCTACATGGACGGGCGTGTAATCTCGCTTCTTTACGGCACGCAGAGAACCCTGGAGAAATACATTCACATCGCGGTTGAAGATATCTGCCAGAGCGTGGAGAGGATCATGAACTGCAAAAGCTATATCGGCATAAGCAGAATAGGTGACGACATCGTTAACCTTCACGAGCTTTATGTAGAGGCGATGAATGCTCTGTCATATGATTCCGGCACGAACGGAAGCATAAGATACATTTCCGATGTGGAGAACGATTACTTCTCGGATATCGAGATGATCGAGGACTTCGTCGCGATGGAAGAGAGGTTCGTAAGAGGCGGACTTATGAAGGAGGCGGGAGAAGCCGTAGACAAGCTTTTCGATGCGATGGACAGCGGCAGCAAGTACAAATTAAGTGCAAGCTATATCGTGCCTAACTTGACCTCATCCGTGTACAAGATCCTTTATTCCGTCGTGGACAAGGAGCACACGGATAAGCTTCAGGCAGAGTGCCCCCTGCAGATGACGGACCTTTACGGCAATGTATCGAATATCAAGGATTACTGCCGGAAGCTCTGTGTACGCGCGGCGGAGCTTGTTAAGGATCAGTGCCGGAAGTCCGGTTCTCGCCACTGTGAGCTTGCCCTCGAGTACATCAACAAGGAGTTCGCGAACCCGGATATCTCTCTTGTAAGCGTAAGCCGCGAGATAGCGGTAAGCCCGAACTACTTAAGCGCCCTCGTGCGAAAAGAGACCGGCAGCACTTTCATCGAGCTTCTCACCAAGAGGAGAATGGAGGAGGCCGAAGCGCTTCTTAAGTACCCCGCATTTAAGGTAAAGGACGTCGCATTAAAGTGCGGATATGTCGATCAGCACTACTTCAGCTACAGCTTCAAAAAGGAGACCGGAATGTCGCCTATCCAGTATAAGAAACAGTTGAGCGAAGACGGCTCCGAAGGAGAAACATCAGAAGAATGAGCAGCCGAAGCAAGAGCAGCCGCGTATCTTTATCGAGTGCGATGACTATGGTCGTAGTAACCATAGTATTCGTAGCCGTAATAATAGCTTTGCTGTTCTTTAATAAACTTTTCAGGGATTCGATCGAGCAGACAGCCATAACCAATGCGGAGCAGTCCGTAGATCAGGTTGCCGTAACGATCAATAACTATACGAATGACATGATCGATATCATGGATAAGCTCTACGTCAACAGTATCGAAGAGCCTGAGTCTCAGGAGGAACTGTTCAACGATCTTATCGAGATAAGAAATGATGTCGTCATGATCGCAACTTACGATATCCACGATAACAACACGGGTATATGGTCCAACTATGCTACGAAGGAGATGATCTACACTAATCTCTCTTTGTATCCCGTGTCTGCGGCATCTGCCGACAACATCTCGATATCGCCGCCACATGTAGTGTCAGTGCTTGATAACTATTATCCGTGGGTAGTAACTATTACTAAGAGCGCAGAGGAGTCTTTCAGCAATGCTGCGAAGATCGCGATCGACGTTCAGTTCTCGGGTATTGCCCAGTATATCGATGAGGTAGGTATCGGACAGCACGGATACTGTTTCATTATGGACGGTGAGGGCAACATCATCTACCATCCCCAGCAGCAGCTTATCTATGCGGGTCTTAAGAATGAGACATCTGAGATTATGTCGCTTTCTGACGGTTCACATCTTGCAGACGGCGTTATCTATACCGTGAAGACATTGGAGAACAGCGACTGGAAGATAATCGGTGTCACATTCCTTGATGAGACCGTTAATCCCAAGGTTCACACGATATCCATCGTATCCATATTGATACTTGTACTCGTGGTAATTATCTCTTTCCTGAGCGGAAGCCATTTCTCTTATCTGTTCACCAAGCCTGTAACTAAGCTTTCGACGGCTATGAGAGACTTCGAGAACAATGCTTCGGGATTTGTGTTCGAGCCTATCGAAGGCGCCGTGGAGGTCAATCAGCTCTCGGATTCGTTCGAGCATCTTGTTAAGAGGATCCAGCAGCTGATGGAAGAGGTCAAGAACGAGGAGAATACGCTCCGTAAGACAGAGCTTAAAGCACTGCAGGCGCAGATTAATCCGCACTTCCTTTATAACACCCTGGATTCGATCTCCTGGATGTGCGAAGAGGGAAAGACAGAGGAAGCTGTTCTCATGGTCAATGCCCTTGCGAAGCTTTTCAGGATCAGTATCAGCGGAGGTCAGGAGATCATCCCCATCGATAAGGAGATCCAGCACGCCGAATGCTATCTGCAGATACAGAAATTCCGTTATACGAATCAGTTCGATTACGAGTTTGATGTCGATGAATCGTGCAAGGAATACCTTTGCAATAAGATCACGCTTCAGCCTATGATCGAGAACGCTCTTTATCACGGCCTTAATATGATCGATGAAGGTCATATTAGGATCGGCATCCATGAGGCCGGAGATGAGATCATTATGACGGTCGAGGATAACGGAGTCGGAATGACTGAAGAGCAGGTTGCAGATCTTTTCAAAAACGACGGAACCGACAGACACGGAATCGGCGTCAAGAATGTTAATGACAGGATCAAGATATACTTCGGCGATAAGTACGGCATAAGCGTCGAGTCCGAGCTTGATGTCGGAACGCGCGTCATTATAAGAATCCCTAAGATCACGGAGGAGATAAAGCATGAGTAATAAACGCAGGTCTCCGTATCTTATTTTCTTCAGTATCGTGCTGCTCGTGGTTATCGGCGTGGCTATCGTAAGCATCCTCGACAGGGTGTCTTCGACAGGCTCTATCTTTACCAAGACCCAGTCGAGATCCTATGTTGCCGTAATAGGCAAGTCCAACAGTTCGGCATTCTGGATAAGCGTATCTTCGGGTGCGAGAGCCGCTGCTGCCGAGTATAACCTCGATATGACGTTCGAAGCACCGGACAGCGAAGAGGATTATGAGAACCAGAATGAGATGATAAGACGTGCCATAAGCGATCATGCCCGTGCCATCGTATTCTCCGCCATTGACTATAACGGCAATGCGGAGGTCATAAATGAGGCTATCGCAGCGGGAATCCCGGTTATTGTAATCGACAGTGATGTTAACAGCGATCAGGTATCCTGCAGAATAATGACGGATAACTATCTTGCCGGAAGAATGGCGGGAGAACATGCTGTACAGAATAATCCCGGTCCTCTTACGGTCGGAGTCGTCAACTATGATGTCAATTCCGCGAACGGACAGCAGCGTGAGCAGGGTTTTGTTGATGCCGTTAATGAATCGGGCAGAGTAACCGAGATCTACACGGTCAACTGTGTATCGACCGAAGAATCGGCATATGAAGGAACGGTCGACCTTCTTACCGCCCATCCCGATATCAACACCGTGGCAGCCCTTAACGAACTTATGAGCCTTGGTTCCGGATATGCAGTAAGGGACTTGGGTCTTGCCGATACTGTTGATATCTATGCATTCGACAGTAACGTTGTATCGGTCGGAATGCTCGAGACGGGCGAGATAGAAGGCCTTATTGTCCAGAATCCTTATGCCATGGGTTATCTCGGCGTTGAGACCGCATACAGGCTTATTAACGGACAGCCTCTGTCTTCAGGCCACATCGGTACGACGACAACCTATGTATCAAGCTCCAATATGTATGACATCGATATTCAGAGGATGATCTTCAGATTTGACGGTTAACGATTAGTTTTCATTATCAAATTCTTATTATGTTAAAATAATAAGATAGAAAACCTGCATTAAGCAGATCCTTTAGGAGCCTATCTTATGACCAGAAGACTGACCCAGAGAGGCAACATGAACGACCGTATGGATGTTGCCTTGAATAAATTCAGATCGAGAATGACGTCATATCCGCCCGGAATGTGTCCTCTCGTTATGTACCGTTCAATTCTTCAGATGTCCATTAACCAGTCATGCGGAAAGTGTATTCCGTGCCGTGACGGACTTCTCGAAGCCGAGAGGATTCTTAAGAAGATAATTGAAGGAGACGCTGAGATAGGCGCTCTCGATGAATTGAAGAACCTGTGCGAGATGATATCCGAGACTGCAGACTGTGCAGTCGGCGTCGTCGCTGCTAATACTGTTCTCGACAGCTTAAAGGAATTTCCTGATGAATACGAGAGCCATATCAACAGCAAGCGTTGTGTTGAGAATGTTAACCAGACTGTTCCCTGTATTACGCTCTGTCCTGCTCATGTTGATGTTCCGGGTTATGTCGCACTTATCAATAAGGGTGATTATGCAGGTGCGATCAACATCATAAGAGACCGTAATCCTCTTCCTACGGCATGCGCTATGGTATGTGAGCACCCCTGCGAGAGAAAGTGCAGACGTTCTATCATTGACCATCCTATCAATATCAGGGGGTTGAAGAAGTTCGCGGTTGATCAGATAACGGCTGATCAGGTTAAGACTCCTGCCCCTAATGTAGCAACAGGTAAGAAGATAGGAATCGTCGGCGGAGGTCCGTCAGGTCTTACGGCAGCTTATTTCTTGAGCCTTATGGGACACACTGTCGAGATCTTCGATGAGCACGATAAGCTCGGCGGAATGTTAAGATACGGTATCCCCGAATACAGACTTCCCAAGGCGAGACTTGATGAGGATATCACCGCCATACTGAATGCAGGAGACATC
>CADAXO010000073.1 GCA_902791885.1 Oscillospiraceae bacterium
GCACCCGCGATCGCATTGGCAGTGAGCGCGATGACAACGGTCGTATCATCGATCATCGAGTTCTCCTTTAAGTACTTAAGAGTCTCGATTCCGTCGATACCGGGCATCATGTGATCCATTAAGACGACATCATAATGCTTCTTCCCGATAAGCTCGATAGCTTCTTTTCCGCCGCCCGCAAGATCCGGGATAACGCCGAGTCTTCTCATGAGACCCTTGGCGACCTTAAGGTTCATCCGATTATCATCAACGATGAGTATATCAGCTCCGGTGATCTGAAGATTCCTGTCTTCGGAATTAACAGTTTCCTTATGTCCGCTCACATATTCACCGATGGGAGAAGCTTCGATAATGTCCTGTTCAATGGTAAATGAGAATTCGGAACCGAAGCCGTAATCACTCTTGACCTCGATCGAGCTTCCCATCATATTAAGTATTCCCTGAACGATTGCCATACCTAGGCCCGTGCCCTCGATATTCCTGTTTCTTCTCTCATCAAGTCTCTGGAATGATTCGAAGAGCTTATCCATCTCCTCTTCCTTGATTCCGATACCCGTATCCTTGACTGCAACAAATATGCTGCACTTATTCTCATTTATCTTCTCAAGATTCATCTTAAGCGTAACGGAACCGGTCTCCGTGTACTTGACCGCATTGGTAAGAAGATTGATGATGACCTGCTTGATCCTGACATCATCTCCGTAAAGAACTGAAGGCAGGTTAGGATCGATCGGTACGATCTCCATCTTTCCGCTCTCGATCTTGGAGAAATCAAGCACTCCGTTGACCAGTGACAGGAGTGTCTTACTTGCGCTCTTGATATCAAGCGCATACTCCATAATATCAGGGTCCTTGGTCTCCCTTATGATCATCTCATCCATTCCGATAACGGCATTGATAGGAGTTCTTATCTCATGGCTCATCTGGGCAAGGAAATCAGACTTTGCTTTATTAGCAGAATCGGCAGCCTCTTTCTCGAACTTGAGGACTTGAGCCTCGTATTCCTTTCGCTGCTCCTCCTGTCTCATCTCTTCGATCCTTCTGGATGAACGGCGCTCATTTCTGTAACCGAGAAGATAGAATCCGGCGATAAGAACGAAGATGATAACGCAGATAAGAACATTGACCGCGATCTGTTGATATGATTCGGCATAAAGCTCTGTGTTATCGATTATGATGACGATGTACCACTGATCGGTAACAGACTGAACAAATACAGTACTCATCCTGCCGTCCACTTCAAGTTCAAAGTAACCGTCACCTGTAGCTATCGCCTGCTCCATAAGCACAGGCATCCCTTCGATATCACTAAGATAACGGCCCTTCATCTGCTCATCTTCATGAGCAATGATCTGTCCGTCCTTATCGAAGATAAAACCGTATCCTTTTTCTCTTATATTGAGTTCAGTAACAAGCTGCTGAATATAATCCATCGTAAGATCGACCGCAACAACATCTTCGCCGTTCGAAAGCATTCTTGTGATGGTGATTACGACCTCATGAGTCTGGGCATCGACATAAGGAGGAACGATGATCGTATCGCCGCCTGCAGCTACTGCCCTTCTGTACCAGTCTCGTTCGGTCGGAACATAATCATCATCCGGAACCCAGTTAAGGCCGTCGAGATACTCGCCTCCGACATATCCGTAAAGACCCGTATAATCGAAATGGAAATTCTCGATCTGAGCGTCGGTCTGGGCAACGAGATACTGCTGAATGACATCTGTCGATACACCGTTCTGTCTCATATAATCGACAGTCTCGGCAGTAACCCACAGGATACCCTTTGTGGTCTCCATGTAGTTCTCTATCTGAGCGGCAACACCGGTAAGTTTATCGTCACCGACTTCATGGATATTGTTTACGGTAACGCGCCTTACTACTTGCGATGTATAAGTTACCATCACAACCATCAGGAAGAATATTATGATAAGCGGAATCGTAAGATTGGTATTCCGCTTATTCGTCTTATTATCCTGATTCCCGGGGGCCGTTACTTCAGTTGCCATATTACCTGTCCCAAACGAAGGAATAAACAGCTTCCTCAGCTACTTCATACGAGTGATCTTCCTCTGCCTCATCCTCATCAAAGACCATGAGTGAGAACATAACATATTCGTGATCACCCGTTACATACCACTGAATGCAGTCTCCCTGATCCGATTCCATATCGAATCTGTAGACCTCGTTCTCACCAAAAGTTCCGTATTCAGACATATAAGCAGTGCCGTTAAATTGTGCTGCCTGTCCGTGAAGCTGCTGCAGGATGGCTGTAGCAAAGTCATCGCCCTCATCAGGACCGTAAAAGTTCGTATCGTGAACCACAGAGAGGTTATTAGGCGGAGTTCTTGAGTCTTCGTTGCCTTCGGCGCAGTATGTGAATCTGTCAGGCGGAGCTGACTGGCCTTCTACTTCAACCCAGCCGTATCCGATAGTATAAGTACCGAATTCGGCCTCGCATTCGAGCTCCTCTGACTGTTCCGTGCGCGCATTACGATCATCGTCATCATCGTCATCGCGGTCACGGTCTCTTCTTGAAGATCTGCCCGATCTTCCGACACAGCCTGCCGTACTCATAAGGATGGCCAGAACTGTTACAACAGTTATTGCTTTCTTAAAACTCTTCAACTTCACACACCCCTTTGATCAATCTTCTTCAACCAGCGTATAAGCAAATCCGGTAATCAGTATCAAAACTATCGCGAGGACCATAAGATACAATCCGAAGTTGGTTTCTACTTTAGTCGAGTAAGTAGGTCCGTCAAATACATACGACATAATGGCATTTACGTTCTCTTCTGCCGGATTGCCCATTTCAGCCGCGTTGGAGTTATACCAGAGCATTCCTCCCGCAAGGATAGCGGTGATGGTGGCGGCTATGGCCGACAGATTCTTATAGCCTATTATCGGTAATACGATACATGCAATTGACAAAGCCAGAACGAAAAAACCTCCGAGTGACGGCATGAACTTGACGGGATCCGTCATAGTCTGCACAGATGAACCTGATGTCACAGTAGTAATGATGGTCTTAAACGGCAGAAAACAGCACACTGCCATAAAAACGCCGCTTATCAGAAACATCAATGCTGCAAATTGCGATTTCCTCATATTTTTTATCCCCTTCCATAAGATATGGTACGATTATAAACTATAAGGCATAAAATATACATATTATTTGATAATTATACAGAGAGCAGGTTTATCTATGGCAAGAGTCATTGTCGGAATGTCGGGCGGTGTTGACAGCGCAGTAGCGGCATATCTTCTTAAGCATGAAGGCTACGATGTTATCGGAGTGACTCTTCGAGTATGGCAGGATGAGGACGGCGAAGAAGGACGTTGCTGCGAGATAGACGAAGCACGCCGCTCATGTCAGATACTCGGGATCAGGTACCATCCCCATAACTGCACATCCCTGTTCACAAAAGAAGTCGTAGATCCTTTCGTTAATGCATACCTTGAAGGACTTACTCCTAACCCCTGTATCGAGTGCAACCGTTATGTTAAATGGGCTAAGCTTACGGAACTTATGCACGTTTTCGAAGCGGATTACGTCGCGACCGGGCATTACGCTTATATAGAGAAGCTTCCTAACGGCAGGTATTCCGCAAGAACCGCAGACAGCGCCGCCAAGGACCAGACTTACATGATCTATAAGCTTACGCAGGAGCAGCTTGCCCACACCCTTATGCCTTTGGGCAGATACAGCAAAGATGAGGTCCGCGAGATCGCCAGGAAAGCCGGTTTCTCCTGCGCAGATAAAGAGGATTCGCAGGAGATCTGCTTCGTAACCGAAGGCAAGTACTCTGACTTTATAAGCACGCACTCAAGCTCTCCCGTTCCGGGCGAAGGCAACTTCGTTGACTGCGACGGCAACGTCCTGGGCCGCCACAAGGGCATACACCACTATACCGTAGGACAGCGAAAAGGCTTAGGCATAGCCCTAGGGATCCCCGCTTATGTAACCAAGATCATTCCGGAAAGAAATGAAGTTGTCCTGGGAAGCGAGATGTCTTTGATGAGCGATTCATTTATGTGCAGAGACGTTAACTTCATGAGTATCGAGGATCTTAAAGAAGGATCTAAACTCGGCTGTTTCATTAAAGCACGTTACCACCAGCCGTTAAGGCCGGGTTTCATAGAGAAGGCCGCCGACGGCCTGGTCAAGGTCACATTAAGCAACCCCGTCAAAGGTGTTTCCCCTGGCCAGTCGGCAGTATTCTATGATGACAAAGGTTATGTCATAGGCGGCGGTAAGATCGACAGATCCTGATCAATAATCTTCGCAGATCATCTGAAGCCTGTTAATGACTTCATCTCTCCTGTTCCCCATATTGCAGTTTTCTATTATTACGGAGAAGATCCTTATAAAATGAACCTGGAGGATACCGGTTAACTTTTTCCTGTTTTCTGCAGCTATCTTATAGGAAGGTATCTTGAGATAATCATTATTCAAGGCATCTATTTCTCTCATAGCACCTCTTATCAGTAATCCCGGAGTCTGAGACATAGGACAGATACCTTTAACATATGAGAAAAGGTATACTTCGGCAATCTCATTCATAGTGTAATAGATAGCTTCAAACAAAGGGAAAATAGCTCCGCACTGACTTATCCTGTCGGAAGTGCAGATCAATACGAGAAGATCACCGACGGTAAGATAACGCCATGATTCTGCGGGAAATCTTCCTCCTGTAAGGCGTATCATGGCGCCATCCATATCCTTTTGGTTTTTTATGAATCCTTCAAGAGGGAAGTTAATGAAATCGTTTACGATATTCGCAATTTCTCTTTCTGTCATCTCAGGTAAAGTAATATCCATTCTCTTTAACCTCCGTTTCATGTGAATAACGCTCACCCAGCGTACTGTAAGGTTTGATCTTGTTTGTCAGCCTTCCCGGCATACCGGCTACCATGAGGTAAGCCTTTTCGACGGGCTTGGTATGTATAGTGTCCTCGGTCTTGAGACACTTTTTGGCAACGAAGTGTTCTGTAGCCTCATCCTGTCCGCCCAGGAAAAGGATAGTGTCGCAGTTGTTTACGATAGTCTTCGAGATGGAAAAGCCTTTGCTTCCGGACCCGTAGAGCGAATCCAGCTGCGAGATACTCTGAAGTATTATTGATACATAGACGTCACGGCTTCTTATGACCGATACGAGCTTGTCAAAATCAGGGATGACAGCACCTGTAGCGAAGTCATCGAGCACAACTCTTACAGGTATACGTAATCTGTTGTCAGGCTGCCTGTCGGCCTCGGCACAAAGGATCTGAAACACCTGTGTTAAAAACAGATTAACAACCGTAGCGAACGATTGATCAGTATCGCTTTGATTGATAAAAAGAACTGTCTTGGTCTTTCCTAAAGAAGCTATATCCAGTCTTTCCGGCCGCTTGAAGATGCGTCTCATCTCCCGGTAATCAAACGGCGTTAAGGCCTGTGTCGCGAATTCCATTATGCTGGCCCACATCTTATCGGCACTTTCAGTAGCTGCGATCCTGTTATACATGCGTGCCGCCAAAGTATCGGGATTTCTCTTGGCATAAACTTCAAACTCGAGTCTGGTCGATCTGCGGCAGTAACTTGTGTGCTTTTCCATTACTTTCGAAAGATTGTAATCATATGATTCACAAGTCTCCAGCACATAGGCTATGAGAAAGCTTATATAAGTTCTCGCAGCCATTTCCCAGAAGGGTTCATTGACGTCCATAACCGGCATTATGGCGCGTGAGATAACAGCTATATCCTGTTCCCTGAAAGATCCGTCTTTATTCCTTCTTATGTAGTCCAAGGGATTATAACCGTATGACAGTTCAGGCTCCACAAAATCGATCACACGCACATCAAAACCTCTTTTCTCAAGGTCGTCTCTGAACATGCTGTAAAGGTTCCTTTTGGTATCGGATACGATCATACTGTGCGTCGTCCTTTGAAGATTCGGGATAACATAACCTCCCGTCTTCCCGCTTCCCGTAGCTCCGATGATAAGGTCATTATTGTTAAGTCCTGTAAGTTTTGTATCGTTGCTGACTTCATAATCTTCCGACAGCACTCTTGTTCCGTAATTTCTGTTCATGGCAATACCTCCTTTAATGAGCCTGCTATCTTAGTTGCAAGCCCGAATGCCAAAGCTTCATCAGCATTGAAGAAGCTGTCTTCTTTCATCTTCTGACGAATGGTCTCTTCATCATTACCGGTCCTGTTGACTACTATCCTTACCAACTCATCGCCGGTCTTCCTTAAACTGTCGACTCTTTCCTGTATCTCGTGAGGCTTCATGTGATCCGCGTTAAAGCTTCCGTAAGACGGGTCATGGATCATAAGCTCACTGTGAGGAAGCATTATCCTCTTATCCCCCGCAAGGAAGATTATCGAACCCATTGACGCTGCCTGTCCCATACACACCGTTATAACGGGAGACTTCATAAGACTTAACACGTCATAAACAGCAAGTCCGCTTCTTACCTCGCCTCCCGGGGAATTGATAATGAGGGTCACGGGAGAATCGGGATCCGTCTTCTCCAGATAAAGAAGTGAAGTTATAATGCCGGCACACTCTTCGCTGCCGATACTGCCGTTAAGAAAAAGCATCCTGCCTGAAGTGTAAAGCTCACTTACGGTATTGATCTTTTCTATGCCTCTTGATGTTTCTTTTATGATTTCAGGTTTGTTAAGCATTGAATTTCATCCTCCATGTAATGCTGATTGCTTTCTTTATAGGGTCTTCGGGGTAAAGCTTTGCCTTAATCCTGCTCATGAGCGGAATAAAACTGAGGCTCATTTCTTCATAAAAAGCGGTACGCTCTTCGTTATCTTCAAGCCTTTCCACAAACGGCACGAGAGACACTTTCGCGAAGCCGTCGAAATAGAGTTCTCCGATCGTCTTATTCCCGTCGAGTCCTTTAGGGATCCTCTCGCCGTATGCTTCAAGCAATGACTTGTAACTGATGCCTTGCAAAAGTCTCACATTCGGATCATCATCGGCGTAATCAAGACAAAGCATCAGACCGAATATGCTCAGAGTCCGGTCTTCCATATCTGTCCTCACCTTATCGATCAGGGTAAACATATCACCGACAGTAAACTCCTCCGCCATTACACCACGACGTTCATAAAACCACTTCCAATCAAAATCTTCGAACAGGTCGCTTACGATAATTGACAGATAATGCGAAAGGAATCTGTAATAACTGACCTTAGTGCTGAATAAGGATCTCAGTACAAAATCAATGTCTTCTTTTTGTGTTATGCAATCCATTTGTCATCACCTCCTTCAATTGCTTTCACCCTATATGTCTGCCGAAGAAGGCAAAAAGTTCACCGGTCCGAAAATTTTTCTGAAAAATACTTCTTGACTTTTGGGATTTTCAGGAGCAGTAATATAAGCACAAGTGCATATAGTGTATAGCCTGATGGGTAAGGGATTCTATGCTCGCCCGCCCACAGAGAAAGGCATTCCGTATGGAAAACACACTATCATGTACTCTTTTTTTATCCATGAAAGAGGGCGATTCAGCTGCCTTCGAGAAGATCTACTTCATGACACTTCCCCGCGTCACCAAGACCGTCAACGCCTATATAGGCACCAAACTTTGGTGGGTCAAAGACCGCAGCAGTCTTACCTTCTTCAGGGAAGAAGTCATAAACGACACCTACTTCGAGCTTTACAGATCGAAAGAAAGCATCAATGACCCCGGGAAGCTTAACGCCTGGTTAAGCACAGTCGCCCGCCGTCACTGCTTCGAGAAGACCTCGGAGTTCAGGAATGATATATATTCCTTCGAACCCGAAGTTCTGAACGAAGAGGCTTCCGTCAAGCTCGAGCTTGAACCCGAAGAACACTTCGACCTTATTGTCGGAGATGTTCTGGACGGCCCGCAGTACTGGGCACTCCGCCTCTTTGCCGTTGACGGCTTAAGCTACGATGAGATAGCAAAGGCAATGAACTGCCCCAAGGGCACAGTCAGAAGCAGAATAAACACCGCCAGGAGAATCCTCCTGGCGGCGTAAGCTGCTTTATATAATTGAGAACGGGATGAACATCAGGCTGTAGTCTTCATGTTCATGGCCTTAAGACTCTTCTTTCTCTCGTACATTCTCTGGTCTGCACGCTCGAAGATGGAATCATAATTGATATCACGTCCAGGGCGGAAGATATCAAGGCCTGTGGAGATAACTATCTTTCCTTCCCTGTTGTTGGCTTCCATCTTCTGATCGAAGTCTTCCAGCAAAGCTTTTCGCTGCATATAATCCTCCCCCTCAAGGAGAACTACAAACTCGTCACCGCCGATGCGGTAAACGGGACTGTGCTGGAACTGATTGCAGATAAGATCGCCGCCGTCTTTAATGTACTTGTCGCCCGCCTCGTGTCCGAGGTTATCATTGATCTGCTTTAAGTTATTAAGGTCGAATACGATAACGCCGAGTTCCTTAAGCTGCAGAGATGAAATGCGTTGATCGATAAGTTCCTTTGCTTCCTGATAAGCACGCGCACTCTTAACGCCGGTAAGCGGATCCCTGTAAGCGATCTGCTTTGCAGAACCCAATTCCTTCTTATGCTCATACTTCTCACCTTGTACAACGAAGGTGTGAATGATACACGTCGCGATAAGACATCCCATCGAATAGAAAGGCATATTGGGATAGAAAGCCTGCAGAGCAATAAAGCCTGCCATAACGAGGCCCGATATGCCGATGGTACGGTGATGAAGCTCAGCATTGCCGTCTGCTTTATACGCTTCCATCATTGTGTAAGCGGAAGTTATGAGATACAGCGACAGCTGCGCGAAAAGAGTAATGAATCGGACTATCCCGGTCTTGTACTCACCTGAGGAA
>CADAXO010000074.1 GCA_902791885.1 Oscillospiraceae bacterium
CAAAGTAAGCTTTGCTTCCCTGGGGAAAATGGCCTTATATAACCAGTCGTGAAGAGAATAATCATCTGCCAGAGATCTCGAGAATGTCATGGCGGAATGCGTATGCGCATTCTTAAGTCCCGGCATCAGAAGATTGTTCTTACAGTCTATTTCCCTGTCAAAAGGCTTATCAGAAGCCTTGGATTCGCCGATATACTCGATCTTGGTATCACAAGTCCACAGCTCACCCGGAAACACATTATCATTCTCCATGGTGAGTATCCTTGCATTATAAAATCTTATTCTCATCTTTTTACCTCAGATATTCTCGATAAATGCCTTATATGCCAGATATGTAAAGTAAAGATCTATCTTAGAGATTACTTCATAAGGTGCATGCATTGACCAGACGGGGATACCGGCATCAAGAACAGACATACCATACTTAGCCATATAAGCGGAGATAGTTCCGCCTCCGCCTGCATCTACCTTACCGAGCTCGCCTGTCTGCCACGGGATACTGTTCTTGGCAAATACTCTGGTAATCTCGGATACAAAGTCGCCTGTGGCTTCACTTGATCCGCTCTTTCCCCTTGCACCGGTATACTTCTCAAGCTTAATACCGTGCGACATGAATGCCGTATTACGCTTCTCATATACACTAGCGTACTTAGGATCATATGCTGTGGAAACATCCGTGGAAAGCATCTTGGATGCAGCGATTACTTTTCGATACTTAAGCATATCAAGGCTTCCGTCACCTGACTTAGCTACGATCTCCATGAGGAAGTTCTCATATAGTACGGACTGCGCACCTGAATTGGCGTAAGAACCGATCTCCTCCTTATCTGTGAGCATCGTTATACAAGTCTTGGCGGGCTTCTCCTGTGCAAGCAGAGCCATCAGCGCAGGATATGCACAGACTTTGTCATCGTGACCGTAGCCTGCAATAAAAGCTCTGTCGAAGCCGACATCTCTTGCCTTAACGGCAGGAACAACTTCAAGTTCCCCTGTTACGAAGTCTTTCTCGACAATTCCGTACTTATCGTTTAAGAACTTAAGGATATTAGCCTTAAAAGGCTCCTTAACATTGGCATCCTTCTTCTTACTTTTAAGAGGCATACCGCCGATAACAAGATTAAGCTCCTCACCCGTTACGATATCGGATGCCTTCTTGTTGTCTTTATCAAGATGAGGTAGAAGATCCGTGATATAGAAGATCGGATCAGTTTCATCTTCACCTACCGTAATCTTGTGCTTTACACCGTCTGCCGTATAAATAATACCGTGAATGGCAAGCGGGATCGTAGTCCACTGATACTTCTTGATACCGCCGTAATAGTGAGTCTTAAAGTATACTGCCTCACTGTCCTCATAGATAGGATTCGGCTTAAGATCAAGTCTGGGAGAATCGATATGAGCGCCGAGGATATTGAAGCCTTCGCTTACATCCTTCTTACCGATAACGGCCATGATCAGACCCTTATCCTTAATGCTCGCGTAAACCTTATCGCCTGCCTTGAGCTTCTTCTTGGACTCTATATCTACAAAGCCGAGCGAAGAAGCAGCCTCGATGGAATTCTCCGTAAACTCTCTTTCGGTCTTGCTTCTGTCGAGAAAAGCCTTGTATTCCTCGGCAAAAGCCATGCATGCATCATTATCGGAAGCACTTATACCTTCATAAAGGTTAGGATACTTCGCGAAAAGCTCCGTTTCCTTCTCTGATGATTTCTTTCCTGCCATATTAAGCTCCGACATCTACTGCTTCTACAGGGCCCTCAGCGCCTGCAGACTCTGCTGCTTCAGCGGGTGCAGTCTCAACCGCAGAAAGTGAATCCGGCTCACCTGCGTTAGGATCTTCATCGGGGATGAATGCATAAGCACTCTCATCCGGTACATAATCAGCAGGCTGATCGGGAGAAACTGCAGCAGGTCCTTCAGTTGTAAGGTTAACATTCAATACATAACCTGCATTGCCTGTTGCTGTACGGATCTTGGTATAAGCACCTGCATCTTCAATATACTGAACACCGTCACCTGCATTAAGAGTGGCAATAACTGTACCGTCCTCAGAGGGCATTGACAATACGGGAGTTCCGTCAGCTGCGATATAACGGATCTCATCAACAACGATCTCGTTGGAAGAACCGCTTGAGAAATCAAGAAGACCCTTAACCTTAAAGATAAGGAGCATTACACCGAAGCCCAATGCTGCACACACGATGAAGATGATAAGTGTTCTGATGATCGTCTTGATAACAGTCTTATTCTTAGCAGAAGATGATGATGACGAAGATGACGGAATGTCGATATCAGCTTCATAAGAAGGCTTGGGACTTTCTGTCTTTCTGTTAAATACCGTTGTCTCTGCAGACTTTGTATCCTGACTGAAGCTTCCGAAAGGATCACCGTTGTCAACGAAAGGGCTCTCCTCTACTACTTCAGGCTCCGGTTCGGGAGTCTTGGCAGCAAGAACTGCATCACCCGGAAGGATCAATGTTGATTCAATCTCAACAACTGCGAATGAAAGACCGTACTTAACACCGAGGTTGCCTGCAGTATTTACGATCTCATGAGCCTTGGACTCAGTAGACATCTCGCGTACGAGGATTGCATTTCTGTTCTTCGCAGGCATGAGCTTCGAGACACCCAGACCCATAAGGCAAAGACTGTCATTATCCTTAAGCTTAAGATGAACCTTCTTATCGGGAACTACGGGACCGTCCTGAGGCATCTTACCGAGGTACTGTGTAAGTGTGAATCTGTCAGGATGATTAGCTTCCTCAGCTGCTGTGATAGCACCCATCTGTACATATCTGTGAGCAACTGTCTGCTCATCTGTAAGTGCCATGATCTTGCCGTCTCTTACGAGAACAGCCTTAGTATTACCGATATGGATGATCCTCAATGTATCACCTTCGATAACAGCCATTGTCATTGATGTTCTTAATGGCTGTCCGCCGTGTGAAACGATGAAGTTGCATACATGAACGTTAAGGATATTAACAACCTGATTCGAGAAAGATTCAAAATCAAGAACAGGCTGACCCTGCGCATTTGAAACTATCTTGGATAATTCCTGATTGAGCTCGATATTAAGAAGAGCTGCATTTGTATCAGAACCCTGAGTAGAGAACAATGCTACGACCTGAATAGGTGAAGTTGATCTTGCTGTTCTGATAAATTCACCGGGGAAATCGGCCATTGTTCTGTAAAGTGTGTGGAAGAAAATATTCTCCTGAGGCTGATTAGGTACCAGGTTTGTCTCAAGCACGCATGTAGATACTGTTTTACTCATATTTGACTCCATTTAATGTAATTCAAAAATTTGCCTTACCTATTATATATAAAAATACCCGTTTCGACCACAAATCGTTACGGGTATTTTTAAAATCATAATTCTGTTCTAATTCTCAAAGAATCTTGCTTATCAGAGACTTGCTGTAATCGTTGTCTGACTCTCCATATCGTTATCAACGATGCAGATGTAAGAACGACCGCGATTAACCTCTAATTCCTCACCGTTCTCGTTATAAACGATGATGGGATCAACAGGAGAATTCTTGCTCCATGTGATCGGGATGATTCTTCCGCCGGATACATACCAGCCTTCTCCGCCGTCCTCAAGGTAAGCATCGATTGTCGTATCACCGTGAGGCTGGATATTCGCATAAAGAACAAATACGTTAGTGAATGAGATCTGTGTACCTGTTGTCTCATCGATCTGGGGATTGCCGTACTCAGACTTGGAATAAAGGCCTGTGAGAGGATCATAAGTGAACAAAGCATCAGGGTTTGTACCTGAGAAGTATACATTGATCTGCTCACAAGGATCGCCTGTAGCGATATCAGCAGAGTTGCCGGGTACGAAGTTGAAGAGCATTCTGTCTTCGGTATTTGTCATGGAGATCTCGTTATACTCGATAGCTTCGAGGATATGTCTTCCGTCAGTAACGGCAGTATGCTCGATAGCTCTCTGGGACTTCCATGTAGCATCTCTCCAGAAGAACAATCCGTCAGGAAGATCTACATAACCGTCAGCGTAGTTGGATGAGCTGTAAACACCGGCACTGCATGAGTTACCGTCAATATGGTCGATACCGTATGCGGCAATGTGATCCGGAACTCTCGCATTACGTCCGAAATGGATGAATACGGAATTATTACCTGCTGCAAGATCTGTGGAAAGGATTCTTGCGGATCTTAAGGAACCGATCTCAGGAATTGTATTTACATCGGCAAATACAGCAAGAAGTCTTGTCTGTCCGCCCTCTGTCTGATACTCGTAAATAGCATCAGCAGCGGAGATACCTCTCTGAGGGATTGCAGCATGTGAGTTGTTGATAACAACTGCAACTGAACGCATTCCGACATTATTGGGATCCATCGTCTGAAGACCTGTGATGGGATTTACAGCAGACGGATTGGAAGGATCGTATAAAGCATCAGCAGAAAGCGCCTGTGTTGCTTCAATTTCGGGTACCAAAGCCTCTTCAGTAGGTGCGGCTGTCGCTTCTGTTACAGTAGTCTGTACTACGGGTTCCGATGTTACTACAGTTTCTTCGGCCTGTTTGGAGCAAGCTCCTGCGGGAACGGCCATTGCAGCGACAAGAGCAGCCGCCATTATCTTCTTAGAATTCATTTGAATACCTCGCAAGCCATAAGTTTTGCCTTATCAGACAAAATTATTATAGCATTCAGCATAATTACCAATATTTGTGTTTTGTTACAAGATTGTGTTATATGCCTTCGGAAATCTTATTAAGACTCACCATTCTCCAAAGACATGTATTCGGAGTATGTCATTGCATAATCAGAGCCCTTCATCATGGACTCAAGTATTACGTATGCAACGCAGTTGATCCTGATCTGCAAAAGATCTCCGTCCTCATTAACCTTAAACGAATCAAGGGTCGCCGAGGAATCGAGCGGGGTCGATCTAACCATTCCGCCGAACTCCTGAAGATTAAGGTTCTTACTGTCCTTCATATCTTCCATATTGTCGAAGAAATAATCCGCACTGTCGAAATAAACAATAGGGATATTAAGCTCATCAAAAGGCACATAATCCGACTTATTGGCGGAAACCTCACGGTAGATATCGTCAAATCCGTCTCCGTTAAGATCGGTTATGACACCTGATTCGTTATAGTAAAGGCTGAAGCCGTACTGTGTATAAAGGAGGCTGTCGTAAACAACATCATAAGCCTGATAAAGCTTTCTTCTCATCTGGTACTTCTGACTCATAAGAAGCGAATTATATCCGGCCGATGCGTATACCTTATCGCCGCCGTAAATGCTGTCGATACAGTACATACAGTCGATCGAACCCGCGACTTCATCGGTAAGGGAATTAACAAAAGCTCTGGCACCTGCATAATTGTCGTTACCTGCACCGAAAGCAACCAGGATCACGTCAAATGACAGATCCTCATAATTTCTTATCTGTGAAGCGATCGTAAGCAGAACACCGATACCTGATGCGTTATCGGATATTCCGTCATAACCGTATGAAGCCTCAACCTGTCCTGCAGAAAAAGAATCATCATAATGAGCTCCTATTACGATCGTTCTTCTCACTTCCTGCGGGTTACCGTATTCATCGATGGAAAAGAAACCTTTGCCCGAGATATTGACAATATAATTGGCTGATGTTCCTCCGTAAAGATTCGTAAAATCCTGCTTCGAGACATCATATCCCAAGTCTTCGAATTGGGATCTTATATACTCTCCCGCCGCAGCTTCCTCTGCGGTATATGCACAGCGGTAAGGATACAAAGAAGCAAATTCTCTCGCTATATCGGCACCGTAAGAGCCGTAGTCAGCCTGTAATGCAACCTCATCCTCGTCTCCGGAACAGGAAGCTATGGGAATAATAAAAGTGACCAGAGCCAGGACCAGAGCCAGGGTTCTTAACAATCTTCTCATCCGGCAGTACCTTCCGAATCCGATCTTATTACTTCAAGCCGCTTCCTGAATATCTGCTCTGCTTCATCAGCATTTACGGTCTTTACGACCCACTTCTTGGAATCATCTTCCTTAATATCAACTATCTCGATCAAATTATTACCGCTTCTTTCTATATTCTCATCCAAAATCCTCATGATGGATCTGGTTGAAACTCCCTCAAGTTTGGTGGGAAGTCCCAAAAGGTCGTAGATCTTCGCAAGAGGAGCACGGCTCTTCTCATCAACACAGCTCATAAGACTTAATGCCAAAGCTTCGCCTTCGGAATAATTCATGAACCTGAAATAGCTTTCGATCGCTGAAGCCATCTCATTGCCCAATGTTAAAAGCTTGGGAGACACTTCATTGATTGAATGTCTTAAGGCATATGTGTGATTGAGAAATTCTCTGACATTACCGTCCTTGACCAATTCAAGAAGGATATTGAGATTGCCCAGTATACCGAGCCTTATGATGTCGGCATATCCGTTATGCTTGATCTTATCCGGAACGGTCTTTAGAAATGAAGGATCGATTATTACTGCCGCCGGCGTAAATGGAACCGATATAGCATTCTTAAACTTCTTGGAATTCAGATATGACTTCTTGGCCACGGCACCTTCGTACATGGAATCGGGAGTCGTGGGAACAGCCAGAAAGTTAATGCCGCCGTCAAAGATCGAAGCGCAGAAGCCCGTAACATCAAGTATTCCGCCTCCGCCAAATGCGATAAGCCAGTCATTTCTTCCGAATCCGAAGTCGACAAGATACTCATAAACAGACATAGCCTCTGATAGTCCCTTCTGTCCTCCCTCGCATTCGATAGGGATAAGAACGGGTTTTACGCCCCTCTGAAGGAACTGATCTTCGAACTTATTGTAGTAATAACCGCTTACAATGCGGTCAGTAACAATGGCTATCTTAACTGTCTTGGGATCAGCCCTTCTTCTGCCGTCAAAAATATAGGCAGAAGCGAATTTATCGGCCTCTCCTGTTCCGCAGTAACAATTGTACTCTAAATTAGTCTTAAGAATATCCATAATGAATATAATACCACATTCGCACTAACAAACATGACCATATTCAACGTTTACAATATCGGTCAGAGCACAACAATCCCTGTCAGTTATCAGATGCACTGAAATAATAATAATCATGACCGTTTGTACCATATCCCGGAAGCTGGTCGATCGTATACGGCTGTGAGTAATCTATCTCGGAATTAGTCTGATTAATCTGCATATCCGAATATCCCAACTGGAAGACGGTACCGTCATAATCCTCCGGACAGGTAACAGTAATATAGACAGTCAGCGTATTATTATCTTCGTCTGTCTCAAAACCGTATGTCATCTGAACATCATAATGGTTTTCTCTGTAATCGAACTGAACACTGCCGGTCATATCCTCGTCCTCTGTAAGACTCGAAGAATCAAACTCGAAAGACCTTCCGGTATATCGGTCAAAGGCACTCTGCCACGTTGCAAGTCTGGCGCCTTCATCACGATCACTGAGATCAAATACATAGCAGCAGGTAATATCTTTATATCCGTCATGCTCCGCTGAAGATGACTCGGTAACAGATACATCAACACCGACATTGACCTCTGATATATCATTCTCACCGTCAGTCTGAACTGTTAACAGTTCAATATGCCCCTGCGGCGTAATAACCAGTCCCTGCTTCTCAAAAAAAGAAGGGTGTGAACACCCGGAAAGAAAGATCAAAGCGGATAATAATACTGCAGATACTGTCATCAAAGCCTTCATTACAACAAGCTCCTTTCTTGGGAATTGTATGCACACTTATAGTGTCACAGTGTTTTTTTATAAATCAAGCAATAATTAACCCGTCCTATGTTGCTAAATCATCACATCAGGACCAATATGTTTAAAAAAGTGATAAAATATGTTGTCTATAAATAAAAGAAAGGTTTCTAATATGCTTATCAGAACAAGATTTGCACCTTCTCCTACAGGTTTTATGCACGTAGGTAATCTCAGAACAGCTCTTTATGAGTATCTTACAGCAAGACACGAGAACGGAACTTTCGTGCTTAGAATCGAAGATACTGACCAGGAGCGTTATGTTGAAGGAGCTACGGATGTAATCTACAACACACTCAAGATCGCAGGAATCACTCACGACGAGGGGCCTGATGTAGGAGGTGATTACGGTCCGTACGTTCAAAGTGAGCGTAAAGATATGTACAAGCCTTATGCCGAGCAGCTTGTAAAGGACGGCAAGGCTTAT
>CADAXO010000075.1 GCA_902791885.1 Oscillospiraceae bacterium
CGTGCCGCTTCTTTACGAGAATATCTATTCCAAGATCGAAGAGGGTATCAAGGCATCCGGTAAGGAGAAGCTTATCAATGTAATGGTGCCTGTTACAAAATTCCTGAAGAAGTGCGGCTTTGATGTAAGGCGTGCCGTATTCAAGGAGATCCTCGATAACTTAGGCGGCGACATGAGAATGGTTGTTATCGGAGGCGCAGGCATCGATAAGAGATATATCGATGCGTTCACTAACTTCGGTATCGAATTCTTCATGGGTTACGGTCTGACTGAGACTTCACCTGTTATCTCGGTTACCAATGAGGTATGTAATGTTCACGGAAGCGTAGGCCGCCCGCTGATCGGCATTACAGCTGCGATCGATACGGAGGAGACCGGTGCCAATGTTGTAGGCGAGATCATTACGAAGTCCGACTGTGTAATGAATGGCTACTTCGAGAATGAGGAAGCAACGAAGGAAGTCATCGATGAGAACGGCTGGTTCCATACAGGTGACATGGGTTATATCGACAAGAAGGGTTCGATCCACATCACGGGACGTGTTAAGTCCATGATCGTTCTTACGTCAGGTAAGAAGGCATTCCCCGAGGAGATTGAGTCTTTGATCACAGAGATCAAGGGCGTCACCGAGGCATTCGTCTGGGGCGCGGGTAATGAAAGAGGCCAGATCGATATCACGGCGAAGCTTCTTATCGACCGTGCTGCGATCGGAAGAGAACTCGGACTTGAGAAGGATCCCGATGACGAGAAGGTTGCCGATTACCTTGCAGAGCAGATGCGCATCGTAAACCACAAGATGCCTTCGTATAAGATCGTACATAATTATGTATTCTCAGAAGAGGATATGATCAAGACGACGACGCTGAAGATCAAGCGTCCCAAGGAGCAGGAAGCCATCGAGGCTAAGCTTGAAGCCAAGGGCGTGACGCTGCGTGAGATCAACGGAAAGAATATCGATAAGATCTGATAAGCGACTTTAATAGGACAGTTTAAAAACCGTCATGAGGTATAATAATCTTATTATCACTTCATGGCGGTTTTTGTATGATCAAGATAATTCCTTATATTTCATATAACCCGATAACGACGCATGTTGTTGATCGGCAGATGCAGGATCTTTCATCTGATGAGAGGGTCGTATTCATTGTTCCGGAGTCGGTTAAGGCTGCCGTGGAACGTATGGTTTTCGACAAACTTACGGCAGGCAGAGACGCGGGGGGAGACATAGATACTTCATTCGGTTCCGTCAGTGCCGGTACGCTTAATGTCGATGTATCAAGTTTTGTGAGACTGTCGTACAAGATCCTTTCTCTGGTCGGCAAGGATTCTCCGGCGGGCGATCAGCTGCTCCGTAATGTTATATACCGTGTTCTGACTGAGGAGCGTGCGGATTATCCCAATCTTAATAAGCTTCGCACTCACTTCGAGTATATCGATATGCTTGTCGACCTGATAGGTGATTTTCACCGTTACGGAATCAGTCCCGAGAAGATCGAAGAGTTTATCGCAGGTGACGATAAGAAGGACGACAAGCTGACTGAGGTGGCAAGCCTTATAAAGCGTGCCGATGAACTGGGGCGTGAATACGGACTTCCGGTTAATGAGACACTTCCTGATATGGCATATGCCGTATTGTGTGATCTGTTGTCCGGCAAGGAGGGATCTTCATCCGGAAGATATGTGCCGCTTAAGGCTTTCCTTGATTCGAGATTTGTAATTACCGGACTTGGCAGCACAAGGAACCTGACTCCGCAGGAGATACGTCTCATTAAGGCTCTGTCGGACGCGGGTTCTGAAGTCACCGTATATGCAGCAGTAAGTGATGATAAGGGGGACGGAAGTTTCTCCGAATTCGGTCGGAATACGGTATCCGTTCTCGAAAGCGTCGGCGGGAAGATCACTTGTGATCCGGTTGATCTTAATTGTTCCGGCGGTAATTGTCTTAACAGCATGGCAGCGCATTATGCGATGGGTGATATTGATTACAGGTGTGAGGATGACGGTCTTGACGATGACGGCTCTGTTGAACTCATATCGTACACCATGCCCGACGATGCAGTCTCTTATATCGCCAATGAGATCAACAGACTTGTCCGTACCGAGAAGATGTACAGATTCAGCGACATCAGGATATTCTGTGCTGACGATTCGTATAAGGAGCGTATCAAGAGCATCTTCTCGTTATTTGATCTTCAGATGTTTATCGATAAGAAGGTCATACTTCTTAATACTCCGGTCGTAAGATTTGTTATGTGTCTGCTCGATCTGTCGGCACATAATTATGATATCTCCGATGTGCTTAAGATCCTCCGTACCGGAGTTCTTACGGGTGCCAGAAGAGAACTTGTTGATATATTCGATAACTGGTGCCTGCGCGAGAATATCAGGAACAAAGACCGCATTTTTAACGAGAACTTCTATAAGCTTACGTATGAGGTTAACGGCGAATCGATCGAGAAGGATGCATTCCAGGTCTACGATAACGATGAGCTGATCTGGGACGGGCCCGCACACCTCTATGAGAATATCGTTAAGAAGGTGCTCATTCCGTTAAGGGATATTACCGATGCGATAGATGCGAAGACGACTGTCGCGGGCAAGGCAGAGACTCTTGCAAGATATATAGGCGGTCTTAAGACGGAGATCGAGGCATTAAGAGATGAATATCTTAAGAGGAAAGAATCCGATACCGCTCTGGCGATAGTCAAAGGATACAGTGAGATCATGTCTTTGCTGTCGTCTCTTACAAGCGAACTTAACGAGGTCGAGATATCACCCGAGCAGTTCGCATCTCTTGTTAAGACCGATATGAAGAATAAGGCTTCGGGATCCATTCCTTTGTGTGTTGATTCGGTTGAGATATCTTCGATGGAGTCTGCGATCTACAGCCCCTGTAAGGTGCTTTATATCATCGGTGCCAATTCAGAGAATTTCCCTCATAAGTCATCGCGCGAGGGAATCATCTCTTCCGATAAGCTTCAGGCGTTGGGACTTCCCGATAAGTCGCAGATGAGATCCAAGCAGGAGTTTGTCGAGACGTCGCTGCTTCTTAACAGCGCGCAGGATAAACTTGTGTTTATTACATCTTCATCTGATGTTCCTTCTTCGGTCTTTAACTATCTTCGTAATTCGCTGCAGAGGGGTGAGGAGAAATATCCGATCACTGCCGGCGACTTCAAGACTCCGGTCTACGGTGATGCGGTTAAGCGTAATCATAAGGCGGATGACGAGAAGTCTACGCAGATCACGCCCGAGCATATGAAGCAGCTTCTTGCAGAAAGAATGGTATGCAGCGTAAGCAATATCGAGAAGTATAACGGATGCCCGCTCAGTTACATGCTCGATTATGCTCTCCGTATCAGAGTCAGAGCAGACGGAACGGGTGTCGAGAGTAATGAGCTCGGAAGCCTCTGCCATTCCATGTTCGAATTTGCTATGAGCGGTGTTAAGGATGAGCTTGCAAGTAAGTCGATAGATGAAGTTATCGATGAGGCTGTGCCCGAGTATATCGAGAGGCTGGCAGATGATTATTTCAGTAAGGCGATAAGAGATAAGCAGATAACCAATCCCGATAAGTACACTTCAAGATATGCAGTTTATCCCGGATTGAAAGTTAAGAGAATATTCAAGATGGCATACCCTGCTATGCTTGATTATTGTAAGGCTTCCGGATTCGTTCCCGATGCTTTCGAGCAGAAGCTTCAGGACATGAAGAATAAGATCGAGATAAAGACAACTGCGGATAAGCAGGATTTTGTCTTCTCGTTTAAGGGATCCATCGACAGAGTCGATAAGAATGATGCGGGTCTGCTCCGTGTTGTTGATTACAAAACCTACGTTAAGAAGATAAATCTTAACGAAGCCGCTGACGGTGTGCAGATACAGCTTTTCGCATATGCATATGCACTTAAGAAGGAGTTCGGCGATGCCGTGATAGATAATGTCGGCTACATCAAGACTTATCTGCCCACGGGAAAAGATATTAAGGAGAAGCCTTTCGAATATATCTGCGCAGAGCCGGACAAATACGACATCAATAAGATTATGGATCATGCTTACGGCAAGCTTGAAGAGGCCTGCAAGAATATCGCTGCCGGTAAATCTCCTGCGAAACTTACTGTAAGCGAGTTCGAGGGTGCATGTTTCTTCTGTGACTTCAAGGGAACATGCGGCAGAAAGCTCAATCAGACAAAGCCTGCGGTAAAGGGCAGTGCGACGGAGACTTTGGCGAAGACATGGAAGATAGAGAAGCCTAAGGGAAAGAAGGGTAAGAAGTAATGGCTGAGAAGAAAGAATTTAATCCTACTAAAGAACAGCAGAAAGTTATAGAAAGACCCAAATCAAACATACTTGTATCGGCTGCTGCAGGATCCGGTAAGACAACCGTGCTTGCTGCAAGGATCGCATCGGAGATCGTCAAGCATGAGCTCGAGGTCGATCAGCTGCTGGTCGTAACTTTTACCAAAGACGCCGCCGCTCATATGAGGGAGAAGATTGAAGAGAGCCTGCATGATGTTCTGGTTAAGATCCCGGCTTCGCAGCATGTTGAGCGTAAGTATTTGAAGTCTCAGATCGATAAGATCTCAGGTGCTTATATCCAGACTATGAACAGCTTCTGCAACCGTGTAGTAAGCGAGTCGGGTCATATGTCTGAAGACAGTGATCTCATGGATCCCGGAAGCCAGGTTCTTGATGAGAATACACTCAAGATGCTGCGCGTCCAGGCGGCAACGGATGCTGTTATGTCTAAGTATGACGGGATAGCAGACGGCACTCTTCCGGAGAATGAACGTGAGGATTTTCTTAATCTGGTATTTTCCACAGGTGACGGTAAGAAGGAAGGACCTCTTGTGGAGTCGCTTGTTACCGCATACGGCAAGCTCAGAAGTCTTCCTGATTATCTTAAGATCATTGATGACGTTATCGAGCAAAGAGAGAAGTTTGATAAGTCGGGTGAGATCGAAGGACTGAAACGTTATCTCGAATTGAATGAACCTCTCATTGAGAAGGGAATCAGTTCGTGTGACATTACGGAGCCGAAGATAGATTCACTTGATATTAAGGATGAATCGAAGGCTATACTCCATGAGATCGTAGGTTGGTATAGGCGTCATTACGATGTCTATAAGAGGGCAGTGTCAGCTGCCGTTTCTGATGAGGACAGATTCAATGCTGTCCGTGAGTTCTATAAGGGTATTTATAAAGATGTGGATCCCAGTGAGTACCCGTATCTTCACGAGAGAAATAAGGAAAAGGATGAGGATTTTCTGAAGGAATTCGGTCCCGTCGCGATGGTGTGCCTGATCAATCGTGAGAATCATAAAGCGAACGGAGAAAACGTTAAGACCGGACAGTGGGGCTGGGGTCCGTCGTCACAGCCGTACGAGCTTAATACCGACTTTGATCCGATGAGAAGATTCTCTGCCGATGAGCTTCGTGCAAGACAGTTAAGGCGCACTTCCTGTGCCCGTGCTTTCGCGGTGCTGCTCAAGGATATGGAGACCGGTTATTCTAAACTTAAGAAGTCGCTTCACGGTATCGATTATTCGGATCAGGAGCATATGTGTCTTCGTGTGTTGGAGACTCCCGAAGCGCGCGATTTCTATAAGAACAGATTCAAGGAGATCTACATCGACGAGTACCAGGATAATACATCCCTGCAGGATGCAGTGGTGGAGAAGATCGCCGATAATAATGTCTTCTGTGTAGGAGATGTTAAGCAGAGTATCTACAGATTCCGTAATGCCAATCCGTCCATGTTTATACGTAAGGCGGATCTTTACAATTCCGATGAATCCAAGGGTAAACTCATGACCCTCAACTGTAATTTCAGAAGCACTCCGCAGATCATCGGTTTTGTTAATGAGATATTCGGACAGCTTATGAGCGGAGATGCGGCTGAGATCGATTACGACGGTGATAACCATCAGCTTGCGGCTTTCGAGAAGACTCCGGACGGAAAGATTCCCGAAGTCATTATCATCAATGCGAAGGACAAGACTAAGGTCGGAGATGATCAGTCAAACGGCTCTTCCGATTCTGCAGACTCTGCTGCAGAAGAGATCAAGGCGATGGAGCTTCTCGTGTCCGAGATCAGAAAGAAGGTCGATGAGTATATCGCCGAGGGTTACACATATAAGGATATATTCGTGCTTACGAGGACTAATAACGCGGCGAGAACTGCGTCGGATCATCTGCGCTCTGCAGGGATACCTGCGCGCTGTGTTGACGAGAAACCGCTTTTCGCAGATAACGAGATCGTAGGTCTTTGTAATCTGATCAAAGTTCTTGCCAACGTGTATCGTGACGAGTGCCTGGCCGGTGTCATGCTGTCGCCTTACAGATTCTCGAATTTCAGACTTGATGACATAGCGGAGATCGTAAGTTTCTGCCCGCCTGAGTATAAATACATGAACTTGATCGTTAAGGTTAAGTACTACATTAAAGAGGGTAAGAATGAAACGATCCGCAACAGATGTGCGAGCCTTCTCAATGCGATCGACGATCTGCGTTCCGAGAGCGTGATCAAAGACATAAATGAGCTGATCGAATCTGTCTATGTCAGGTCCGGTATCAAGGCTACTTTGTCAGCTGAGACTCCGAAAGAGATTGAGAAGCTCAATGTGTTTAAGAACTGGCTGTGCTCAGTGTTCCTTAACAGAGGAAGCGACTTAAGCGAGGTTGCCGACGTAATCGAGAAGATGCAGAGCAGACTCGATGATAAGACTGCGATCGAATACGATCTGGGCGGCGAGGACCTTGTCAGATGCATGAGCTATCACAAGAGTAAGGGTCTCGAGCGCAAGTGCGTCATTGTAGCGGATGTCGATACTTCGAATAAGAAGGATACCGATCCTTATATAAGCTTCAAGGCGGGAAGGGTGTTGTCCGCGGAAGATCCCAAGGGACCTAGATTTGTAGTCGACGATTATGATGATAAGAACTCACTGGCGCTCACTTCTCCCGAGAAGGCTGTTGTTAAGGAAGAGGACAAGCTTGAGACTACAGCCGAGGACTTAAGGCTTCTTTATGTCGCACTTACGAGAGCACAGGAGAATCTGTGTTTCATCAGAAGAATGAATCTTGAGTCGGAGACTCTCGGACCTTCTGTATACACTCCTTTGATTGCAGAGGGAAAGGGTCTGTCCCGTGACTATTACACGAGGTGTGCGGGTATAGACAAACTCATGCTGACGGCGCTTCTCCGTATGAAACTGTCGGATGATTCTTCCGATCTGAAGGCTGAATGCGGGATAACGGAATCGTTCGCTTATAACTCCGATTTTACCGGTGTCTCGGTTACCGTTAAGAAAGCACAGGATGTAGTTGAATCTTCAGATGATGATTCTGCCGATCAGGATGATAAGGATGTAAAGGAAGCCGGCAGCGAGACCGAAGATAAGACTTCAGAACAGGAAATCTGCGGATTCGTTAAGTGGAATAACGAAGAGGACAGACCCGAGTTCGAACCGTACAGATTCGAAGATGCCATCAATGCGCCCGCCAAGACTTCGGTATCCGCTATGAAGAGGGAACTCGATGCGGTTTATTCTTCCGAGTCTGCTGACGAAGATACGGACGAGAACAGTGATCTTAATCTTGGTATCAATCTTCTGGTTCTCGATGCCGATCATTATCTCGGAAAGTCCGGCACTATGTCGGCGGCTTCGATGGGAACTGTCGTGCATAAGACAATGAGATTTATCAACCTTGCTAAGCTGAGTGAGGGTGCAAGTGCATCGGATGAGTTGGATGTTCTGCTTGAAGAGGGAATCCTCAGTGTTCAGGAACGTAATGCGGTGGATCAGTTCGGAAGCCATATCGAAGCGTTTGCTCACAGCGTTCTCGGAAAGTCTCTTGTAAACGCTGATAAGAACGGACGTGCACTGCGCGAGAAGGAGCTCACCTGTGCAATTAGGATTACACCAGACCGCGATGACTATAAGCTTGTACAGGGTACACTCGACGCGATGTATATCGACGAAGACGGAAGTGCGGTGATCATCGATTATAAGACGGATTATATCGAGACTGATGACAGTGATGAGATCATCAGGACCGTTAAGGAACGTCACGGTGCACAGCTCGAGCTCTATGCCGC
>CADAXO010000076.1 GCA_902791885.1 Oscillospiraceae bacterium
TTTGCTTCGAAAAAGGAACGGCACACCGTGCCCGCAGGCTAAATACTCAGGTGATAATTCAGATATCTTCCTGATCGAATCTTTCATTTCCTCAATGGAATAGGCATGCGGAGGCTCCATGGGTGTTCCGTTTATGACAGCATATGAATCTCCTGCATAGAGGACACCATCTTTCAGTATTCCGTAAGACCCTTTCGTATGTCCGGGAAGATGTACGATCCCGATATCGTAACCGTACTGCTTTGCAACTTCATTTGCATTTTCATCGATCAGTATGTCAGGGACATAGTGCTTACTTTTAAAAAACGGTGTCTTAGTCCAAAAAGAAATCCATTTTACCCTGCTGACAAACCTGCTGTGAGTCGGCTTTTGAGGCTGGTCTGCGAAGTTTCTTATCAGGGACAGGTCATCTTTGCCAAGCCAGATCTTGGCATTAAAAAGCATCTTGAATTTGGCCGCATTCCAATCATGATCCGGGTGAGCATGAGTTATAAATATGTCGGTGATGTTGTAACCGTTTTTGCTGATCCACTTAATTAACGCTTGGGATGTTGTAGAGAATCCGGTGTCGATGAGCATATCACCTTTCGCGCCGGAGATGACATAAACAGAGATAGGTGCATCTCCGCTAAGCTCGGTAAAATATCTGATATTACCGATTTTTACATTATCACTTGTCTGAGTTCTCATAGTCCTCGTTATACTGATTATTTCTCGACTAAGGGATCACTCCCTCAGACAAGGTAATTCTACCATCCGGGTAAAGAGCTCTTCATAAGCACCTCCGGATACTATATATAGTATAATGTACGAATGAGTTTAAGTGAGCGCAAGAAAAACATCATTAATATCATCCTGCTTATAGCGTATGCAGGCCTGCATATTTTCCTGGTGCTTCATCACGAACCCTGGAGAGATGAGTCACAGGCGTGGATACTTGCGAGAAACGCATCTTTTCTTGAATTGCCCGGATTATGCGCCTCCGAAGGACATCCGGTCCTGTGGTTCTTCTTTCTGAGAGTATGCTTCCTTATAGGAATACCTTTCAGACATATAAGCTATATAAGCGTTTTTATCATGACAGCAGCGGCAGCACTCCTTCTTTACAGGTCGCCGTTTAATCTTCCCGTTAATGTTTCCATATTAGTCTCGCCCATATTTTTCTACTATAACCCGGTCGTATGCCGCATATACTGCATAGTAGTACTTCTGTTTATCCTTCAGTATATCTTCTGGAAAGACAGGAGCAGGCACCCCGTCATCTACGGCATCACAGTGGCACTTTTATGCCAGACTCATGTGCTGGCGGCAGGGTTCGTAATAGGCTGTCTTTTCGAGATGGTGATAAGGCTTAAAAAGGAGCACGGCAGAAAGAACATCGCGGGTGCACTTATACCGGCGGCGAGCCTTTTTCTGATGTATCTGGAATTAAGACAGACGGACAGTACCGACACATACATCCACGTTAACGCCGATCACTTCAGGAGGCGAATCGAGAACCACCCCCTTTCAGAACCGATAAGCAGTTTATACAAACACTTCGACTACGATCCCGTCCCCGCCGGCAGGATCTTCCTTGGTGCGACCATTCTTATAATGATTCTTCTGATAGTCCTCTGGGCTGTTAAGAAGAAGCAGCGTAAAGAACTGTTCAGCATAAGCCTGGTTACCTTCAGCGGCATAATCTACTTCTGGGCGGTAGTAATCTTTGTACGCAACGCGGCACATCAGCAGATGGCGATAGTTTACTGGCTCCTTATCCTGTTTTGCGTGTGGGCATTTGCGGATGCATTCAAAGAAGGCCGTTTGAAGCTTATCTTTATCCTGCTCTTTGCTGCAAGCTGCGTGCTTTCGGTACCCGGCACGTATATAAACGCAAGAAACGACATCGAAGGTCCCTACGCCGGAACCACGGAGATCCGCGATATCATCGAGAACACCGTCCCCGCGGACTCTGTCATAGTTATACATAATGATATGTTCAGCACATCGTTAGCGGCATATCTTTATGAGTCGGACAAGAACTATACGCTGTGGGACATAGATAACGGCTGCGAATTCGATCTTCATATATGGGGCAGGGACAATGCCAGGGATCTGGATGATGAGGATATCTATGAAGCCATATGCAGGGACATTCCTGCAGACAGGATCTGCTACTATGTATACGGCACTGAAACTTTAGGAGAAGCACCGGAATTTACGGAAGGAATGATACTGATCTCGGGAAATCACGAAGAGAATTACCGCGAAGAGTATCACCTGCTATATCAGGTAGAGAGGTAAACACAGGACAATGGATAATTACACTTTATCGGTAGTAATACCGTGTTACAACGAGAAGAACAGCATCCGCGCCATCGTGGAGAAAGTATTAAGTGCACCTGTGGAGAATAAAGAGATCATCGTCGTGGACGACAAAAGCACGGACGGCACCTCCGAAGTTCTTGACAGGGAGATCGCTCCCCTGGTAAGCAAAGTAATCCACCACGAGGTCAACAAGGGCAAAGGAGGCGCCCTTCAAACGGGATTCAGGCACGCGACCGGCGATATCGTCATCATCCAGGACGCGGACCTCGAGTACGACCCGTCCGAATATCCTGTGCTGATCACCCCGATCCTTAACGGTGAATGCGAGGTATGCTACGGTTCAAGGTTCCTGAACAGCCCTGCGAAGGGATACATCGCGAACCGGCTGGCTAATAGATTCCTGACCAGACTTTCGAATCTTTTTACGCATCTTCATCTCACGGATATGGAGACGTGCTATAAGGCCTTCAGAACGGAGATCATCCAGTCTGTAGACATCAGGGAGAACCGCTTCGGTTTCGAGCCTGAGATCACCGCGAAGGTCGCACGCATGGAGAACGTCCGCATAAAGGAAGTCCCCATTTCCTACTACCCCAGAACGGTCGAAGAGGGAAAGAAGATCGGCATCAGGGACGGTCTTCGCACCATCTACTGCATCTTTAAGTACCGTAAAGGTTAATCAGAGAGGCTGAACCACTATGAAAAGAAACCGCGTACTTGTAACAGGAGGAGCAGGATTCCTGGGATCACACCTTTGTGACAGGCTTATTAAAGACGGTAACGATGTCATCTGCCTGGACAACCTTTTCACGGGCTCCAAAGACAATATCCGCCACCTGCTTGGCAACCCGTATTTCGAGTTCATAAGACACGATATCACACAGCCGGTTTATATAGAGTGTGACCAGATATATAACCTCGCCTGCCCCGCAAGTCCCAAGTGGTATCAGAAGGACCCTATCTACACATTCCAGACTTCAGTTTACGGAGCGATGAACTGCTTAGGTCTTGCAAAGAGAACAGGTGCCCGTGTGCTGCAGGCTTCCACTTCCGAGATCTACGGAGATCCGGATATCCATCCTCAGCCCGAGAGTTACTGGGGCAATGTCAATACCATAGGCATCAGATCTTGCTATGACGAAGGCAAAAGAGCAGCCGAGACTTTATTCTTCGACTACCACAGGAAGCATGATATCGAGATCAAGGTCATGCGTATCTTTAACACTTACGGTCCCCGAATGGATACAGGTGACGGCCGGGTAGTAAGCAACTTTATCGTCCAGGCGCTTAAAGGCGACGACATCACCATCTACGGAGACGGGGAACAGACAAGAAGCTTCTGTTATGTTGACGATCTTATCGAAGGAATGGTCCGTCTCATGAACAGCCGTGCCGGATTCACGGGACCGGTAAATATCGGCAACCCCGGAGAATTCAGTATCAGGGAACTTGCGGATCTTATCATTGAACTTACAGGCTCGAAGTCCGGGATAATTAATAAGCCACTCCCTTCCGATGACCCGAAGCAGAGAAAACCCCTGATCGATCTTGCAAGGAAAGAGCTCAACTGGGAACCCTCTGTTCAGTTAAGAGAGGGGCTTGTAAGAACCATCGCTTACTTCAGCGAACTGATGGTATAGCACAACTCTCCATACGTGCAGTCCGCTTGTTAACTTCTCTTTTTGTTGTAGACCGGCATCAGTATAAGCAATGCCTGACGGGTCAATCACACTGTGGAAAATGCGGACTGTTGATATGAGACATATCGTGTCCCATCAGCAAAATCAGGGGTTTTGAGACTTACTGTGTCCTTCTTAAAGTCGCGGGGAAAGCTTAAGCTTGAACCATAACAAACATGAAGGAGGACATCACAATGTCAAAGACAATCTGGAAAATTCTATTCTACGTAATCGGTATCGCAGGAGTCGGATTCATAATCTATTCCATGGTCAAAGATCAGATCACTCCCTATCTTGGAATCGGAACCTGCTGCACAGCCATTGCCAACGTTATCGGTTGTAAACTGAATCTGAAAAGATATAATCCTTGCAGAAGAAACATTTCTCCGGAGGACGATTAATGGATCAGATCAAGATCGGCGAATTTCTTAAGGAACTTAGGAAAGAGAAGAACATGACACAGGAGCAGCTTGCCGACAAATTCTTCGTCTCAAGGCGCACAGTCTCGAGATGGGAGACCGGCAGCAATATGCCGGACCTCGATGTTCTAGTCGAACTCGCCGACTTTTACGATGTGGACCTGAGAGACATTTTTAACGGCCAAAGGAGAGAATCTGATATGAATGCTGAATTAAAGGATACACTGCTTCAGGCAGCAGACTATACCAATGACATTAAGAAGAAGATAACCAAGAGAGTGAATTATATGTTCATAGGCGGCATCACAGCCATGGCAATCTACATAATCTCACTATATCTGGTACCCGAGGATGCAGGCGGTGCAGCAGGCTTCGTTCAGGGCATAACACTCGGAATCTCATTCGCAATGCTCATCATGGGAATGATCATAACGGGCCCGTTCGGAGAGAAATACCTAAGCGGAGGATACTGCAGGAAGAAGAACTGACGCTTTACGCCCCGTGTCATAGTAGTTGATACCGTGACTCATGCAGTACCCGATGATCTCTTCTGAGGCTTTGACATCTATCTTAGAGTCATCACCGCCGATGATCGGAAGTCTCATGTTGCCCATGCCGAGAGCTGACAGCCTGATTCCCATTTCGCGACTGCCTGCCTGGAGACATTAAGCCTCTCGGCGAGGGCCTCCTGGGTAAAGCCTTTGTTCTTGCGCAGCACCTGTGTTATACCCTGATGAACCCCTGGTCTGAAGAAGGCAGGTCCTCGGAGACGTATCTTTCCACTCTCATATGAAGGTCATACTTATCGCGAAGGGAAGCTATCGTCTGCATCATAGGAGACGCGTGGTGAACGTCGATCGCCTCCTGACTCTCCCACGCATCTATGAGCATAACTGTCTCAGGATCATTCATCGGGAAGAAATACTCGTAGCGAACATTTCCCTTCTCGGCACGGATCTTGTCTGCAGTTCCGCTGCTCTCCATCTCCTGCGCAAACTTCTTCGCGTTGCCGTTTGTTCCTGTGTAGTAGAGATTGACTGTGATCATATTATTCCCCCTGTTGATTAATTATATCTTCCCTATCACTCCTTCTCGAAGAACACTATGTCCATATTATCGTTTATCTTCTGAGGCTCACCGACTCTCCTGTAGCCCATCTTCTCGTAGAGGTGAATGTTGCCTTCCTCCTGAAGTATCGTATCGAGGCTCCAATTCTCTTCCCCATGTATGCGCTCTGCTTCCTTCATGGCAAGCTGCGCGTAACCTCTGCCCCTGTACCCGGGCATTATCCACAGGGGCGATATCCTCTTGCGCGTGCCGTCTTTAAGGTCGATCACACGGATGACGCCGACGTCTTCACCTTCAGCTTCTATGAAGTAGTAGATCGAGCCTGGCATATCAAACCTCGTTTCGACTTTCTCCACACTTTCAGCTGCAGGGCTCGTATCGTAATCTCTGTACTTCTCCAGAAGCTCCCGAAAAGCCTCCGTCTGCATCTTCCAGATCTTCACGACATCTTCCCGCACGGCTTTTCTTAAAGCAACCTCACCACTCATAAATGCCTCACAGAGCAAGCAGACTATATAATGTTATTTTATCATGTATTGGCCTTCCATCCTTCACAGTAACCGCAGTTGCTGCAGCCGTTGCAAAGAATCTTGAATGCGCACTCTTCGCATTTCGCTGCGAAGTGCCGCACATAAAGCTTCTCCTTCGGAACCGGGTTCCCGGCCTCATCCTTAAGAACGAATGTCATAGGTTTACCCTGATAAGTCATGCCGGAATGCAGAGCCTGAGACTGCTGAGTCTGCTTGCTTCTGATCCTGTACTGCTTCCCATCCTTAATGAAATTGGTGCCGGTCTCCATGTAGCAGAAAGTAATATCACGCGCGACGCACTCCTTCTGTATCGACTTAACCCAGTCGTAATCGCAGGGTCTGCTGCCGCCGTAATTCTCACCGCCTAAGGCAACCTGTTCAATCTGATTGCTGTCGAGGTATTTACCAATATCTATGGGTCCCAGAAGCGGAGCCAGATGAAGACCTTTGTGTTTAAACGGAAGATCAAGAAGTATCGGGATTCTCTCGTCCGCCCTGCTTTGGTTCTCACAGGTTACATTAAGAAAAATGTTATCCCAGCCGTCCCCCCAGTTCTCAGGAAGACAATCCATGATCCTTTGAGGTCTCTTGGTCAAAAGAAGGAATACCACATCGCTTCTTTTCCTCATCATATCCCACGCTTCACCGCGCCACGCATCCGCTTCCTCCAGGAAGAAATCTGAAGTCATGCAGACGCTGATCATCTCACCGCTTTGAATCTTATAATTACCGCTCCTGTCCTTGGATAAAGGATACTTAAAACCGGTCTTGGTCTTATAGACATCAGCGCCGTCTCTGCCTCTCATCCTGTCGATATAGTAGACATAGCAGTTCTGACAGCCTTCGCTGCATTTAACACATCCGTGCCAGGGGTTCCAGTTACTGTGCATAATGGTGCCCTCCTTTCTCATATGATAACTTCTTCAATGTAATACTACACGCGACAGATTTGTGCCTGAGTATCGCTTAAGCAACACTTACAGTGATTGTTATCCATTGGTTCCGCATTCCGGAGTGAGCATAATAACTCATATAAGAAATCAAAGGAGTATTAAAACTATGACAAAGTTTTGTGTAAATTCAATCCTTCGTATAATTATTACAGTCTTTCCAGTTCTACCAATCTGTAGATCTTCCTGTACATTTTTCCTGTAAACATCAACTTGAAAAAACTCTTATCAAATCCTTGAAGCTCATCTACCAGATCAGGAGGGGTCAGCGAATGCTCCGCTTTAAACTGTATCTGCAATCCCTTAAGTAAGCCGTTGATATCGTCTATTCCATAAACTGTTGTTACTCCTACATCATTTATGGGATTCTTGTACTTTGATGCTTTTGCACCAAACACGGTATATATGTCCATCAGGATATGAACAGACTTGTACTTTTCCTGCAGTACCGTCAAAAAAGTCCTGATCTGCCCGTTAGTAAGATACATGCTTATACCTTCAAGGATGACGATCACATTATTGCTGTCCGGCAGAGCTCTGACCTGCTCTGGATCGGATGCATTCAATTCGCGCATTTGATATGTGGATGTTTCTTCGTAATAGATCCTGCGCATCGATATAACATCCGGGAAATCACAATCAAGCCAGAGTTTGGGATGCCTTTTAACCCGCAGACATCTGCTGTCGAGACCACAGCCTATATGAAGGACCAAGGCACCCGGATCCTGTTCTATCATAGAATCAGTCCACTCATCAAATATCCTGGCCCTCATCGCCATGTTATATGCCAGCCACTTGGAACTTGACTTTCCCTTTACCGGAAAAGCTTCCTTCTCCCAGATCTTTTCAGCAAAAGGATCGCTCAGAATAATATTCTTCTTGCTTACCCTTGCCTTTCCGTAAAGCGGAATGAATAATGTCCTGTTAACTTCGTTCATATTTCTGTTTATTATCTTGACTACGGAATCACTCCCTCAGTTAAAGAATATACCATTGATTGAAGCAGAGTATCTTCAACGATTAGAAATCCGTCATTATTATTCTCCGTATACAGCATTTATCCGTTCTTCGTCAACC
>CADAXO010000077.1 GCA_902791885.1 Oscillospiraceae bacterium
GCGACTCTGTTGCCCCTTGCATCGATAGGTTCCATGGGGATGCCCGCATCTGTCAAAGGATAGAGTGTATCGTCTCTGTAAAGGAATGCGAGACCTGTGCCGATAGTAACGGCGAAGGCCTCTGAATCTCTGATTATGATTCCTGAGAAGTAAGGTGTTCTGTCATCAGCCTCATTGATCCTGGACTTACCGGTTACATCAACAGCAGTGGTCAGGAAGCCTTCGATCATCTCATCGATCTCTTTGTGACCGAACTTAACCTCATTGCAAGTTCCTCTAAGCTCCGGCTCGTAAGGCGGCATCATACCGGGTTCATAGTTGGAAAGCTTGGGGTGTGCAAATACGGAAAGGAAATAACCTCTCTCGTTCTTCTCTATTGTTATATCAGCCTGACGTGCCTCTCTTTTACCGAAAAGTCTTCCGTCAAGGTAAAAAGCATCAGTTAAAGTCTTGGAAGGAAAATATCTGGCTGTAAGAGTACTTGCCAGATTCGTTAATACCGCCATGTGTTACCTCCGAATAATATTACAGACTAATTATAACATAATGTTCTTTTTGACAAATGTTTTTTATCTTATTTTTAAATCCATGATAAAACGCCGTCCGGAGCTTATCCTGACGGCGTTTATTAATCTTATCAGTGGCCGAAGAGACTGCCGCTTGAGGTCGTCTCTGAAGGTTCCGTCTCATCCGGCTCATCGTCTCCGTCACCGGAACCCGAGTGATGATCAACCGGCAAAGCCGAACCGCCTCCGAACGGATTGCCTGAATATGGATCACCCCAGGAAGATACGGGGAATACGGGGTCTCCGGCTGCGAGGAACTCTCTTGCGAACTCTAAGATCTGCTCGAACGTTCCCGTACCTGCGTTAAGGTATGCCGTGTGTATCTCAAGATCGCTCGCGTCGGGGAATTCGTTATGAAGCTGCTGCATTACCATACCGGTGTTGATGAAGCCGATGCCGTACTTAACGCCGTAACCCGGGTCAGACAGAAGGAGTGTGTAAGCGTCCTGAATGTCCGAAGCTCTTACGACCGAACCTACCAGACTTCCGTACCAGTTGGCGCAGTCCTGAGCGGTCCAGCCCTCGTAATTGACGCCGATGTCGAATCTTGCATAGAGAATGCAGTTAAGCTGGTCCTCTATCCTTACGATCGAACTTGCCGCAGAAGTGCTGAAGTACTTGAAGCTGTAAACCTCGGTATATGAAGCCCAGCCTTCCGAATAGCCGATGGAATTCATAAGATACATATAAGGGTGGTTGGTGATTCCTCTGTGATATACGGACTCATACATGTGTCCCGGGTAACCCTCATGAGCACATATGATACCGAACTTATCTCCGATCGAAGCCTCGTTTGTGATGACGATGTTGGAATCGAATCTGTCGAGGTGGTAGCCAAGGAATGCCGCAGGTGAGAAGCTGTCTTGGAAGACCTCGGGAACGGTCATGAATCTGTACTGGTGATCCGGGACCGGAGGGAAATCAGCCTGAACTTCCTCATAAAGGAATTCGAGGTTATCAGCCGCATCACCTTCAGAGTAGTTGTGGTTCATATATTCATCGATCCAGTCGGAACTGCCGGAAGCCGCGACACTGTACATCTGATCCATCAGAGAATCCGTGTAAGCTTCAAGCTGCTCGAGAGACTCGTCGATAGTTCTTCCGGAGTTAGTCTGTGTGGCGAAGATATATGCATAGTAAGCGTCACCGCCGGGGTAAGAAGCGACTCCGACATCGGAAGCTCCGCACTTTAAAGCTCTCATGCGGTCGGCGCACTCCTGGAACTCGGGGAATACGATCGTGTGCATTACTTCATCGTGCTCTTCGATCAAAGCATCCCTCTCGGCATTAGAAAGACCCGGGATGTGGTTAAGTCTTTCTCTGAAAGATTCATAGAGGAAGCAGTCTTCAGACTGTGCAACGAGATTATCGAAGCTCTCGGCAACTTCCTCATATACATCATCGGAATTGATGAATCCGTAATCGGCTCTTCTTTCCTCGAATGCGCAGAGAGCATCGTAGAATCTGTCGATATCCCTCAATACGAGGATGTAATTCTCGGCATCTTCGACGGTCTCGAAGTCGAGAACATCAAGAATGAACAGAACCTCGGACTGAGGTCCCGTAAGAGGCTTTAAGACGCTCTCGTAATAATCGAAAGCCGTGTACTGCAAAGCATAGGCCTCAAGCTCCATATCGTAAAGAAGCTTGTCGTAGAAGATCTTGTCATCCATGCTAAGGCTGTCGCGGTCGATGGAATAAAGATCGTCCAAGATCTCCATGATCTCTTCGATATCCTCATAATGATCTTCATCAACATCGCCCCAGCCGATATTGTCCTGATCGAATGAGACTCCGATTACACTCGGATCGTCAAAATAGATGCTCGTATAGACATAGGTAGTTCTGAACATATCGGACAGAAGCTCATACTCGATATCGTTCAGGATCTCTACAGCTTCTTCCCCGCTTACCGTTCCGTTAGGATGCGCAGGATGGATCTCTTCATAGGTCGCTACATGATCGGGATATGTAAGATCCGCAAGCTCGCCGCTCGAAGGCGCTGTAGTCTCCGTGGGCTCGGTTACCGTGAAAGACTCGGAAGTCCCGGGCTCGGTCTCTTCTGTCTCTTCCGTCTCATCTGTGTCGTCATCATCGTCGCGGTCGCGTCTTCTCTCGTGACGGCTGTCGCTGCTTCCCAAGTCAAAGAACTCTTCGATATTGGAACATCCCGCGATACTAAATGTCATCGAGAGAGTCAAAATCACTGCCAGAACTCTGGTAAGTTTTTTGCTCATTTTCTTCCTCCTTAAACATGTTGGAAATTGCCTCGTAATCTACCCTTCCATATTTTTCCGTCGGCAGATATGCCATAAATTCATACTCGTCCGGACGCATCGGCTCCGGCATCTCCATATCGCACATGGACTCGATCGAATCCTTGAGCTCGTTAAGTCTGTCGTTATTAAACATGATATCGGGGTCGGGCTTTACCGCGACCTTGATGATCAGCTCGCCGTCCCTTTCGAGAGGTACGGCACAGCAGTCGTCTACGCCGAGCACGGACCTGATCTCGTCCTCGATAAACTGCGGGTACACATGCATTCCGCCCCTGTCGAAAAGCCTTCTTCTCGTTCCCGCGAAGTAGAAGACTCCCTCCTCGTCTTCGCTGCCGAGGTCACCCGAGACGATCCATATGCTTCCGTCGTTAAGCTTACGCATAACCGTGTTGGTGTCGTCGACCGAGTCGACGTAACCCGCCATATGACCGGGCGTGTTGATGGCGATAACACCCGCGGTGCCGTTCATCTCCTCGCCGTTTGTCTCGGGGTTTATGATCTTCACTCTGATGCCCGGAAGCGGGATGCCGAGCGTGAAAGGTCTCTGCTCCTCTTCAGGGAGGAACATGCAGACCGATGCTGTCTCGGTGATGCCGTAGAGTCTTAAGATCTTCGGGCTTAAGTTTTTCTTTTCGAAGAAGTCACGTATTCTGTGGTACTCGGAACCCGACATCATGTTGCCGCAGGAGAAGATAGCCTTGATGCTGCTCATGGCCTTTGTGCTGATCCTTCTGCTGTCGATAAGGGAGGAGATCATCTGCGGGTAACCGATGATGACGTCCGGTCTGTAGTTGTTGATGTCGCGGCCTGAGAACTCCAGGTCCTTCTGCGTATTGATAAGGTACGTGTTGCCAGAAAGAAGCGTCGTATTCATGGCAAAACACATACCGAAAGAGAAGTCGAGTCTTATAAAGGAGAACACACGGCAGGGGTCTTTGCCGAGAAGGCATGAGCAAAGCTTTGCCTCCGAGATCAAAGAGCGCGAGCTGTGCTTTACGATGTTGACCGAACCTGCAGCAACGCCGCTCATGAAGTACACTGCAGTGTCGTCGGCACTTAAAGGCCTGTCGATCTCGGGAAGGTCTCCCTGCCAAAGATCCGTCCAGAACACTACCTCGGGTCCTCCCGGAACGTTGTCCTTCTCGGGGTCGTAATATTCATTTTTCTTGAGGTCCCAGATGTTTGGATTAAGAACGTCAGTTGAAGTCGAGTAGTCGCTGCTTCTTGCGAGGATGATCTGCTTTATCGGCGTATGCATGAAAAGATGCTTGTACTTGTTGAAGATGTCTACCGAGAAGATCATGTGCGAAGCTTTAAGCGTCATGCCGAGCTTGCCGAAGACCTCGGGCCTTGCATTACGCATAACGAAAATGCTCGCTGCGCCGAGCTTGTTAAGAGCATAGAACGCGATTATCTGATGAGGCATTCTTCTGCAGGAGATCATGACGTTGCTTCCCTGCTCCACGCCCTGTAAAGAGAGAATCGAAGCATACCTGTCGATGAGCTCCAGAAGCTCTTTGTAGGTGAACTTTCTTTTTCCGTATTCTACGGCGATCCTTCCGGGGTACTTTAATGCTGTATCTCTTAAGGCTTCGTATACCGACTTGCCCTCGTCTAAGTCAGGGGTGTAGGTGTAATCTCCGTAATATCTGCTCCACTTAGTTTCCAACTGTCGTACGTCCTTTATTTAAGCGTAATCGCTTGTAATTATACAGCATCCTCCGAAGATTGACATTCTTTTAATAAGATGGTAGATTTTTGTCTTGAACAACGGCGTTCATCTAATGGCTTGCTTCCGTTAAGGAAGAACCATGGGTGGACGCGTTTTTTGTTAGAAGGGCGGTATGATTCTATGAACATCAAAACTAACGGCAACTTCGCCGACATTAAGGAAACTTATCTTTTCTCCGAGATAGGCTCAAGGGTAAGAACTTATGAGGCCAATAACCCCGGCAAGAAGATAATCCGCATGGGCATCGGCGATGTTACGCGTCCACTGCCTGCCGTCGTAGTAGAAGCGATGGTCAAGGCATGCGAAGAGATGGGCGTCGAAGAGACCTTCAGAGGATACCCGCCCGAGTACGGCTACGACTTCATTAAGGACGCTGTCTCCGGTCACTATTCTAAGTTGGGTGTCAGCATCGATCCCGCTTCTGTCTTCATCTCCGACGGCGCCAAGAGCGACCTCGGCAACATCGTCGACATCTTAGGAAAGAACAAGGTCATCATACCCGACCCCGTCTATCCTGTTTATGTAGATTCCAACATCATGAACGGCAACAGCATAAGCTACATCAACGGCACCAAGGAGAACGGCTTCCTGCCCTCCCCTTCGGATATCTCCGGCGATGCTTCCGCTGCTGTTATCTACCTTTGCTCACCCAACAACCCCACGGGCGCTGTCTACAACAAAGAGCAGCTTTCAGCCTGGGTTGATTATGCGAAAGAAACCGGAAGCCTCATCATCTACGATTCGGCTTACGAAGCATTTATAAGCGAAGACAATATCCCCCACACGATCTACGAGATCGACGGCGCATCCGAGTGCGCGATAGAGATCTGCTCTTTCTCTAAGGTGGCAGGCTTCACAGGCGTAAGATGCGGATGGACAGTTATCCCTTCAACGGTTACTTCCGGGGAGACGAGTCTCGCGGCACTTTGGAAGAGACGTCAGGCGACCAAGTTCAACGGCGTTTCCTACCCTGTGCAGAGAGCCGCCGAAGCAGCGCTTTCAGACGAGGGCGTCAAGGCATGTCAGCAGAACATCGCTTACTATAAAGAGAACGCCAAGCTCATAACAGATCTTCTCGACGAGAAGGGCATCTTCTACACAGGCGGCAGCAACTCGCCTTATGTGTGGCTCGAGTGCCCCGAGGGCTGCGGTTCATGGGAATTTTTCGACAGGCTTCTTAATGAAGTGCAGGTCGTAGGCACCCCGGGAGAAGGCTTCGGCAAGGGCGGCGACAGATACTTCCGCCTCACGGCATTCGGCTCCAGAGAGAACACCCTCGAGGCCGTCGAGCGCTTAAGGGGACTGCTGTAAGAGCGTCTGCCTGCAGTTTTTACGGGGACCTTGCAGCAGGCGGGAAAAGCACGGCGATCGCGCCTCACACATCGAAAATTCTCATGCTTAAGTGACATTAATCGGTCAGAACATTTTCCGCGGCCGTGTTATACTTTCCATATGGCTAAAAAGAATGTTACGTTTTTTTGCAAGGAATGCGGTTATGAGACCGCCGGCTGGCTCGGCAAATGCCCGGGCTGCGGCAACTTCAACACACTGGTCGAATCAACGACCGTAACGGGATCGGGCAAGTCCTCATCCAACAACAAGAGCGACTCCCCCGCATTCAAGGCATCCTCATATTCATGGACAGACAGGCGCGAGACGGTGCGTCTCACTGAAGCAGGCAAGGAAGACTATATTAGACTTGCCACAGGTATCGACCAGCTTGATACCTTATTCGGCGGAGGCATTACGGACGGATCTGTGACGCTCTTAGGCGGCGAGCCCGGCATCGGCAAATCCACGATCTTATTGCAGCTTGCGAATACTTTCGAAGGTGAAGGCGACATCCTCTATGTATCAGGCGAGGAGTCTCCCGCCCAGATCAGGATGCGTGCCGACAGATTGGGTGTCAAAGGCGAGCGCATCATAATATGCGCACAGACGTGTTTCGAGAATATCGCCGAAGAGCTTTCCAAGGTCAAGCCGTCACTTTGCATCATCGACTCTATCCAGACGCTTTATTCCGAGTCCGTTAACGGCACTCCCGGCAGCGTCTCCCAGGCAAGAGAGGTCACCGCGGGACTTATAAGGATCGCGAAGTCTAACGGACTTCCGATAATACTCGTAGGACACGTGACTAAGGACGGCGCGATCGCAGGTCCGAAGACACTCGAGCACATGGTCGACACAGTCCTTTATTTCGAGGGCGACAGCACCGGAGCCTACAGGATACTAAGATCCGTGAAGAACAGATTCGGTAGATCGGGAGAGCTGGCTTTTTTCGAGATGACGCAGACGGGATTAAGGCCCGTCGACAGCGCAAGCGCCCTCATGATCACCGGCCGCCCGCTCGAGGCCCCGGGTTCCGCGATCACTTCAGCCATGGAAGGCGCGCGTGCATTAACGATAGAAATCCAGGCGCTCGCGGCGGACACATGCTACGGAACTCCACAGCGTATGACGTCCGGTCCCGACAGATCGAGAACCGCCATGCTTCTCGCAGTCGCGGAGCAGCAGTTCAGGCTGAACCTTAATACCAAGGATGTATTTATTAATGTAATAGGAGGCTTAAGGATCACCGACCCCGCGTGCGATCTCGCACTTATCGCAGCAGTCGTATCGTCTGCAAGAAGCATCCCGCTCAAGGCGGACACCATGGTCCTGGGAGAGGTCGGACTTACAGGCGAGCTTCGTCCCGTATCCTCACTTAACTTAAGAATAGATGAAGCGGCAAGGCTCGGGATCAAGAACATGATCCTCCCCTCCAGCTGCAAGAACGCGGTGAAGGACAACGGCAAGACCGAGTTCTTCTTTATAGACAATGTATCGGAGGCTGCAGATGTCCTGTTCTCATAAGAAACTCTATGTGATCTTCCCCGCCGCAGGCTCGGGAACCAGAATGAAGTCGGATAAGAACAAACTTCTCATGGAAGTTGACGGCGTTACGGTCATAGACAGAACTTTAACTGCTTTCAAGAAATACGCCGAAAAGAATGACGTTTCCATTTACTGCACGCTGGTCGTAACTCCCGGCAAGGTCGATGAGTGGAAGTCTTATGTAAGTGCTAAGGACTATGCCTCCGTCATCGTAAACATTACAGAAGGCGGCGACACAAGAACCAAGTCTGTAGGCAACGGAGTGTTCTCGCTGAAGAATTCGGATATGTCCGCACCCGCAGATGATGAGCCGGTATTTATTCACGATGCCGCGAGATGTCTCATCGATACTGATTCGATCGCGAGATGTTTCGATGCGATAACCGAAGACGGAACGGATGTATGCGTAAGCGGTGTTAAGACCAAGAACACGATCAAGATGGTTAAGAGCGGAACAACAATTGTAGAGTCAACTCCGAACAGAGATCTGCTTTACGAAGTTCAGACTCCCCAGTGCTTCAAGTATAAAGTCCTCAAGGAGTGC
>CADAXO010000078.1 GCA_902791885.1 Oscillospiraceae bacterium
ATTCCGAACACAGAAGTTAAGCTCGCGTGTGCCGACAATACTTGGCTGGCGACGGCCCGGGAAGATAGGTTGCTGCCGGTTTATATGAAGCCTCAAGCGCTAAACGCTTGAGGCTTCTTTATTTATCAAAAAATCATGTAATATGTTTGCCACAAAAAAACATTATTGGTATCATAATTTGTAATGTTACATTTCTCGGGAGAGACGGTTTAATATGGAAAAAATTTTGATTGTTGATGACGAACCTCAGATTGTCTCATCTGTTTCCGATGTGCTCAGTAGCTTCGGCTTCGAGACGATCTCTTCCACTGATGCGATGGAAGGTTTCAGGTTAGCTCAGGAGAAGGCCCCCGACCTTATTATTCTTGACTGGATGATGCCTAATTATAACGGCCTTCAGTTCACGGAGGATCTGAGAAAGAAGAGATATGATATTCCGATCCTTTTCCTTACAGCTAAGGGAATGATCAATGTATATGAGATCGAAGCTTTAAGAAGCGGTGCTGATGACTATATGCCTAAGCCTTTCGATCCTGCGCTCCTTGTAGAGCGTGTTAAGGCGCTTCTTAAGAGATCCAACAGAGGATCTTCCGACAGCGGTTCCGATAACTCCAAGCACACATATTGTGACGGAGAGCTTGTTATCGATTACGATGCAATGCAGGTTCTTGTTAACGGTGAAAGCTGCGATCTTACTTCCAACGAGTTCAAGCTTGTTCAGTATCTTGAGCAGAATGCAGGACGCGTATGCACGAGAGACGAGCTCCTTTCGAAGGTATGGAATTATGCCTTCTCGGGCGACGTAAGAACGGTTGACGTTACTGTAAGAAGAACAAGAAAGAAGATAGAGCCCAATCAGCCGAATTATAAGTACATCCTTACAAGACGCGGCTCGGGTTACTATTTCCCGAAGGAATTCGATTAAGGTTAATCCATGATTAGTTTTATCACCACGCATTTTGCGCTGTGTGTAGTCGGTGTTTGCATCCTCATCTTTGTGGGGCTCGCCGTCGGTTATATTGTGGGCAATAATGTCTATAACCACAACGCAGATGAGAAGGTAAAGCAGATAATAGACAAGCTCGAATACCAGGGGCTGGTCAGATCTTCGATTATCGACAACGTAAGTCTCGGTGTCATTACTTACGATGCCAACGGGATCGTGTATAACAATCACACGATAGAGACGATGGATTTTCTCGAGGGCAAGGATATTCCCGCCACGATGGATGCTTTCCTCGACAGGTACGAGCAGGGCAATCATCTTAAATCAGATTATCTATTAAATACAGATAATTCCGATTCCGCGATCAGAGTTAATTACAACAGCGGAAAGAAGATATTCGAGATCAAGATCCTGCATAAGATCTATGAGGATTCAAGACTCGATATAGTTATCGTAGATGACATTACGCAGATAGAGGATGACGAGAGAAGACAGAAGGACCTCGCAGCGAACGTATCACACGAGCTTAAGACTCCTCTTACGGTCATAAGAGCTTCAGAGCTTTTCATTAACAACATAACACCCGATAACATGCCGTCTTACGAGCAGATCAAGACATGGGGCAACAGGGTTATCGTAAATGCAGTAAGAATGCAGGACATCGTTCAGGACTTCCTGACGCTCTCACAGTGCCAGGACAAGGTTCCCATGACCATAGTGGACATCGGCCAGATCATCGGCCGTGCAGTCGCTTCCGTTTCCGAGTATCCGGGAAGGGACAAGGTTAATATCACAGTTCCCGAGAATATGTACTATCCTCTCGTTTACGGTAACGAGAACCTCGTGATGAGAGTGGTAATAAACCTTCTTACAAATGCCATTAAGTACATCTCGTATGAAGGCAAGACCGAGAGCGACCGCGTTGACATCAATGTATCCGCGATAGACGACAGGATCGCCATCGAGGTTTCCGACAACGGAAGAGGCGTTCCGGAGAAGGATGTCGATTATCTTTTCGAGAGATTCTTCAGAGTTGATAATTCAGGTTCAAGAGAGACAGGCGGTTCGGGAATCGGACTTTCGATCGTTAAGGATATCGTCGACATGCACGAGGGAACAATCAGCGTCAGCACGAAGCTCATGAGCGGCTCGTCGTTCACCGTTATGCTTCCTATTGCAGGTTCGGTATTCGAGTATGTCTATGAGGATGCGAAGACAGGCATCGTAAGCGAGAAGACATATTTCCGTTCTGCAGCAGAGTTCATGGCACTTCAGGCAGTTGAGGCTGCACGTTCAATGGGATATGACGACATTGAAGGTATTGCTGACGAGTTTGAAGCAATTCCTCTGGGCGAGACTACATTAAGAGACCAGAAGATGGTCGAGCTTCTCAAGGCTTTCGGTGATGACAGGTATACGGATCTTGTCGACGAGCTTACATTCATTGAGCCTGACATGATAGACGAGGCTGTTGCAGTTATCGAGCATGCCGGCGAGAAGGAAGATGAGGAAGCAGAGCTTTTCGAGGAGGAGAAGGAGATCGTTCCCGAGGTGACGGCTCCCGTTTCCGATTCCGCAGAGGAGTCCGCGGAAGAACCTGAAGATGAGCTTTCTGAAGAGAATGAAGCTGCAATAGAGCCCGAGACTCCCCCGGTTCATGTCGAGACCGAAGAGGAGAGACTTGCAAGGGAAGACCGCGAGAGAAGGGAAGAGGCGAAGGCGATACTGACGCAGAACATACTTCCGAGGGCGGTGCCCGTTAAGGCTGCGGATAATGCGCAGGCTTCGGAAGCAACGCGAAAACAAGCTGTAACGGTTCATCCCGATGAACCCGTAATAAAGAAGTCAGGCTCCAGAAAGAAGCGTAAGGGCGGCAGTCTTTTCCTTGACTTAACTGCCTCTACCGAAGATAATAGTGGGGCGCAAATTCAGTCTGCCGTAAGACAGGTGCTGGACGAGACGGAAGGAAAGTAATTTGAATTCATATTCTTTTAAGATAACAGGCGGAAAGCCGCTTAAAGGTAATGTCAATATAAGCGGAAGCAAGAATGCTGTTTTGGGCATACTTGCTGCTGCGATGATGATAGACGGAACATGTACTCTCGAGAATGTTCCGGACATTTCTGATGTGCATGTCATGGTTAAGATCTGTGAGTCCATCGGAGCCAAGATCGAGACTGAATTAAGCCCCGAGGGCTCAGTCACGCTTCATATCGACCCGAGAGGCATCAATACTTACGAGGCTACTGAGCCCGGAGTATCCAAGATCAGAGCTTCTTACTATCTTCTCGGAGCTTTGCTCGGAAGATGCGGTAAGGCTTCACTTCGTATGCCGGGCGGATGCGACTTCGGTCAGCGCCCCATAGACCTTCACCTTAAGGCATTCAGACAGATGGGTGCCAAGGGTGCCGATTACAGAAATCTTAACGGCGGTATCATATCGCTTCACGCAGATCCTTTGCACGGTGCGAAGATCTTCCTGGATATCGTAAGCGTAGGCGCCACAATTAACGTAATGCTCGCAGCTGCCAAGGCTCAGGGCAAGACCACTATCGTAAATGCCGCGAAGGAACCCCATATCGTTGACGTCGCGAACTTCCTTAACGCGATGGGCGCGAGGATCAAGGGCGCAGGTACTGACACCATCAATATCGTCGGCGTACCCCACCTTCCCGGAAACTTCACTTATTCGATTATTCCCGACCAGATCGAGGCCGGAACATATATGATCGCCGCTGCTGTTACTAACGGCGATGTCACCATACATAACATCATTCCTACACATATGGATCCTCTCTCTTCCAAGATGCGTGAGATGGGATACACCATTGAGGAGGGAGACGACTTCTTAAGAGTCTATAAAGATCCCGATGAAGAGATCTGGGGCACTAACGTTAAGACTGCTCCGTATCCCGGATTCCCGACAGACCTTCAGCCCCAGACCGTAGTCCTTCTCTGCCTTTCCGAGGGTCAGAGCAAGATGGACGAAGACGTTTGGGAGAACAGATACCAGTACATCCCCGAGCTTACCAGAATGGGAGCTCATATAAATATCTTCGACCATATCGCGCTCGTTAACGGCATCAAGGCCTTTAACTGTGCACAGGTCAAGGCTACCGATCTTCGTGCAGGAGCGGCTCTCGTTTGTGCGGCACTTGCTGCTGAGGGCACATCTTATATCGACGAGGCAAGAAGGATCGACAGAGGTTACGAGAAGATCGTAGAAAAATTAAGATCTATCGGCGCCGACATTGAAGTAGCAAACAGTATCGGTCTTTACGAAGATACCGAGGCTTGATATGGAGCTTATCCCCCTATTTTCCGGAAGCAGCGGGAATTGTACGCTGATACGTGCCCGTGGCGCGAATATCCTTATTGATGCGGGAAGAAACTGCAAGACCATAACAGAAGCATTAAGATCGGTCGGAACTGACCCTGCCGATATCGATGCTGTTCTTATCACACACTCACACATCGACCACGTCGCAGGTCTTGATGTCTTCATCAGAAAGTATCCGTCGAAGCTTTTCGCTACGGAAGGGACGTTCAGGGGCATGAGCAAGAGGTTCACGAAGCCTCATGATCTTACTCCCGACATAGTCATCGAGCCCGGCGTTAAGTTCATTATCGAGGGCGAGGTCGAAGTTGAAGCCGTAAGCACTCCTCATGACGCTTACGGGTCCTGCTGCTACAGGATAACCGAAGGCGGTAAGTCGTGCATGGTCGCGACTGACTTAGGGTACATGACGGATGATATAAGGGATTTCGCGAAGGGTGTAGATGCTATGCTCATCGAGTCCAATTACGATCAGCGCATGCTGGTCTACGGAAGCTACCCCGAAGATTTGAAGATAAGGATCGCGGGAGACGGCGGACACATGAGCAACGACGACTGCGCAAAGGCCGTCGAGTTCTTCATCGGCAACGGCACCAGAAAGTTTATCCTGGGACACCTCTCCCAAGAGAACAACACGCCCGACAAGGCGCTCACGACGGTCTGCGGTTATCTTACTTCGAAGGGCCTTAAGAAGGGCGCCGACTACGAGCTTGTAGTCGCAAGACGCTACGAGCCTACAGAAGGCTTCGAATTCTGATATGAAGATTACTTTAATAAGTCCCGGCAAGATCCGCGAGAAGTGGCTGAAGGAAGGCGTTGATGAATACGTCAAGCGCCTCTCGAAGTACGCGAAAGTCGAGATCATCGACGTCGAGGCAAGCCCGGACTACATTCCTATGGAACGTGCACTTGCGCAGGAAGGCGAGAAGATCTTAAGCAAGATCAAGCCGGGCGATCAGGTCTGGGCCATCGACCTTCAGGTTAGTGAGGCTCTTATCTCCTCTCTCGAAAAGGGTGGCGGCAATCTTATCGTAGTAATAGGCGGCAGCAACGGCATTGATCCTTCGGTAACGGCACGTGCAAACTTAAGATTGTGTCTCGGCAAACATACAATGACACATACCATGACAAGGCTTATAATATTGGAACAAATATATCGCGGATTTAAGATTTACTCCGGCGAGAACTACCATAAATAGGAGTTGTAAGTGGCTAAGATAGGCATAGACCTCGGTACTACTAACAGTCTTGCGGTCGTTTATAAGGACGGCAAGGCGGTTAGGATCATTAATTCATTGGAAGGATATATAACGCCTTCTGCCGTCAGCGTGGATGAGGACGGGAAGATCCTGGTCGGCGAGGCTGCGAAGGACCGCCTGATATCACATCCCGACAGATCCGCTTCAGAGTTTAAGCGCAATATGGGATCAAGAACGGTCGTTACTTTGGCGGGTACCGAATATACTCCTGAAGAATTATCTTCATTGATATTAAAGAAGATCAAAGCCGACAGCGAGAATTTCCTGGGGGAGGAGATCGAAGAAGCGATCATCAGTGTCCCTGCTTATTTTGACGATAACAGCAGACGTGCGACAAGAGTTGCCGCAGATCTTTCCGGCCTTAAGGTGGAGAGACTGATCAATGAGCCATCCGCTGCGGCGCTCGCATATCTGAGCAAGAACGGTTACGAAGACGGAACATACATGGTCATCGACTTCGGCGGCGGAACGCTCGATGTTTCTGTCGTTGACGTGTTCGAGGATATTATCGAGATCTTAGCTGTTGCAGGTAACAACAAGCTCGGCGGCAAGGACTTTAACGAGGCGATCGCGCGTGACTTCTGCGCTAAGAATGAACTTAAATACGATGAATTAAGCTCTGTCGAAAGGGCTGTTGTCTACAGAGCTTCCGAGAGGGCGAAGATAGAACTGTCCAATGTACCGATGGTAATGATGGAAGTTCCCCTCGAGCAGAAAAAGTACATGCTCACACTTACCAACAAGGAGCTTATATCGATATCGAAAGAAGTTTTCGCAGGTATAAGAGAGCCTGTACGTAAGGCGATACATGACAGCAGAAAGACGTTGGAGCAGATAGATAATGTCATTCTCGTCGGAGGCTCGTGCAAGATGCCTACGGTAAGAGAATATATAAGACAGATAACGGGCATCGATCCCGATATTTCCGTCGACCCCGATACGGCGATAGCGGAAGGCGCAGCTATCTATGCTGCCATGAAGAACAGAGACCTTAAAGATGTTATCTTAACGGATATCTGTCCTTTCACATTGGGTATTGCGGTTAATAACGATATCCTGAACGACGGCTCGAAGATAATGAGTTCGATCATCCCGAGGAACAACACGCTTCCGTCTTCTATTATGAGACCGTACTGCGCGTCGGGAGAGAATCAGACCGAGATCAGGATCGAGATCTATCAGGGTGAGAATATTCATCCCGACAAGAATCTCTTTATAGGAGAACTTGATCTTACATGCCCGCCTACGAAAAGGGGCGCCAAGATATGCGACGTCAAGATGACCTATGACATCAACAGCATACTTATAGTGGATGTCATTACTGCGGACGGAGCCATCGCGACCAAGGCTTTCAGGAGCAACAGCAGCGTTCTTACCGAGGAAGAGATCTCGGCGATAAGGGAGAAGATGGAAAGTGCCATGCTGGTCTCTCCTGAGGATGAGAAATACAAGGCTCTTATCGCAAGGGCGGAAAGAGTATACGAGGAGTCCTACAACGAGCAAAGGGATCTTATCACCGGTGTGCTCATGGCATTTAAGGCACAACTCGACAGGCGTGACCCGATAAAAGTGCGCGAAGCTTATAATGCCCTGTCCGATCTTCTCGACAGGCTGGAATACTGATATGGGAACTTTCTGGGACGTTCTGGGCATCAACCCCACAACCGATACGGGAAAGATCCGTAAGGCCTATTCAGCACTTATCAAAGTTCATAATCCTGAAGATGACCCCGAGGAGTTTAAGAAGATAAACTCCGCATATAAGGCTGCGGTCAAATTCGCACGGCAGTTCTCGGCAATGGGTGTTACTGATGATCAGATCAAGATCACAGACGTAAGACCTGACGGATCATTCGGCATTCAGTTATTGGGCAAGGACGGAAAGCCCTTCGTACCTAATATTGTCAGGAAGAAGGAAGAAGAGGAGATAAAGGATCCGGAGGAGGCCAAAGAAGCCCTTTTTGATTTTGATTCCATAGATTCGTCGGTGGTAAAAGATCTGACTCCCGAAGAGATCAATGAGATGAGCGGAATGCTCAGCATCGTTCCGGGCTTCAACGTTCCCGACAGCGAGATCGGCAGAGCTATCAAGACTTATCTTAACGATGAACTGAATATAGTAAATGATCTGGCCGTACATCCGAAGCCTGAGGAAGAGAGCCGGACGGTCGACGATGCGATTACTATCGCGACTGCATTCCTTCAGAACGATAAATTCAATGCCGAGAAGATCCTTTGGCAGGTCTATTTCCTGTCACCGATGATCAGGGGTCTCGGTGCCAATCTGATATTCTACAGACGCCTCGAGATGCTCATTAACAATGCGCAGGTACATCCGAGGATCGCAGTAGCAATATCGAATGCCCATCCGAGCAATCCCCGGGTCTATATCATGAAAGAGGAAATATCGAGGATAGATTTTCTGTCCAAGGTTCCGTTCAGATATAAGGAGGGAGAGTATCCCGATTTCGATAACCTTATGAAGAAGGAGAAAAAGGAAGAAGTCGATAAGCTAATTAAGTTCCTCGAGACAACTCCGATCGCAAGTTTTTACGGTTTGCTGATGCCGTCATTCTGGCCTTCATATAACAACCGGATCGCGGATGTGAAAACCGCACTTCACATAATAACGACGGCGCCTTTCTGTAAGGAGATGCTGAATAACCGCCTTTTGTGGAAGCTTTTCTTCAGAGGAAAGCTCGTAAGCCCGATCGTCCATAAAGATGATCTTCACACAGCTGTTACCAAGACGACGCTGGAGGTCAAGCTTCCCCGTGAAGTCATTAAGATAATGAAGAAAGAGATAGGTTATTCCGAGACCTGCTTCATAAGAAGAAGGAAAGACAACAGGGAATGGTACTATCTTCAGATTCTTAAAAACGATATAGCTCCGTACAGAAAAAGCGAGAAGGAAACAAGGTCCGACATAATTCAGATGTTCGTTCTTGTGCTCGGAGTATCGCTCGCGCTTCTGTATATATTCATTCGGCATCTGGGATTGTAGGTCTTAAGCGGTTTGACAAACAAAATAACCCTATGTATAATCAGCAGGTACTTTAGTGCTTTAGTGCGCTAAAGTAAAACATAAAAAGGACTATTACTATGAACAACGCTAAATTCTACACGGCTGACGGCTTTACTGACACACTGCCCGGAATCTGCGCTTTCAAGAAGCAGACCGAGCGTAACTTAAGAGAGCTTTTCAGGCTCCACGGCTATCAGGAGATAGAGACGCCCGGTATCGAGTATCTCGATATCTACAGCCGTCCGGGCTTTGTACCCGAGGAGAATCTTTATAAGCTTACAGACCAGAAGGGGAGACTTCTTGCTTTAAGATACGATGGTACGATCCCCGCAGTAAGATATGCGGCCAACATCAAGAACTTCGATCCGGAGCTTCTCCCTTTAAGATTAAGTTATATAGAGAATATGTACCGCTTCGCCGATTCGGGCGGAGGCAAGCAGAATGAGTTTACCCAGGGCGGCGTAGAGCTTATGGGCGCCGAAGGCCCCGATGCAGATGCAGAAGTTATCGCACTTGCAATAAAGTCAGCACTTTCCGCGGGCATAAAGGATCTTCAGATCTCGATAGGCCAGGCAAATCTTTACGAGGGCATCGCTGATGAGATCGGACTTACCGACGATATCAAGGAGCTCATAAGAGAAGCCATAAAGAGCCGCGACACGGTAACCATCGAGAAGACCTGCGATAACTTGGGTCTTTCCGATGATAAAAGAGAGCTTCTGCTCCTGCTTCCGGATGCTCAGGGAACTTACGACATCATTGATGATTTCAAGGCAAGAGTAAGCGACAGCAAAGCTATTCAGGCTTTGGACAACTTAAAGGATATTCTCGATGCACTCGATGAGCAGGGATACCTTAAGTATGTATCCGTTGACGCAGGTCTCATGGGAGGCTCCGTTGACTACTACACAGGCTGTATCTTCAAAGGCTATACATACGAGGTCGGATTCCCGATACTTTCAGGCGGACGTTACGACAACACAGTCGAAGTCTTCGGCAGGAAGATGGAGTGCGTAGGCTTTTCGCTGAGCTTAACGCTTACGCTGACGGCACTTATGAGACAGGGCGTGTCCATGGAGGAGACTCCCGCCGATACCATCGTAGGTTACGGCAAGGGCGGAAGAGCCGAGGCTTACAGCACGGCACAGAAGTTAAGAGAAGAGGGCAAAGCCGTCATGATCGATACAACGGGCAAGGATGAGGCTGCACTTAAGGCATACGCAGACAAGCTCGGAATCACTAACGCAGTTTACGTAAAAGGGGAGGAAAAGTAATGCTTACAATAGCTTTATCCAAGGGAAGACTTGCCGAGAAGGCGATAGCCCTCCTCGAAAATGCAGGCTACGATTGTACCGCAGCCAAGGAGGAGTCCAGAAAGCTCATCCTGGAGGATGAGAAAGTCGGACTTCGATTCATAATGGCAAAACCTGCCGATGTACCGACATATGTAGAGTACGGCGCCGCCGACATCGGAGTCGTCGGAAAGGATACGCTCCTTGAAGAAGGAAGAGACCTTTATGAGGTTGCAGACTTGGGCTTCGGCAAATGCAGAATGTGTGTTGCAGGCCCGGTCGATCTTAAGGACGGAAAGCTCGACCTCATACCCAACAAGAGGATCGCGACCAAGTACCCCAATATCACGAGAGCATATTTCGAGGGGGTTAAGAAGGAGAGCGTTGAGATCATCAAGCTTAACGGCTCCATCGAGCTCGCTCCCCTTATAGGCCTTTCCGACTGCATCGTAGATATCGTAGAGTCGGGAAGAACACTGAAGGAGAACGGCCTCGATGTAATCGAGACTGTAGCAGATATCTCCGCGAGAGTAGTAGTAAACCGCGTATCGATGAAGATGAAGTCTTCTGAGATCAAGCCGATGATAGAGAAGATAAAGGAGCAGATAGCACTTCTATGAAATGCAGATTCGTTAAAGGAACAAAAGACAATCTGAAGGATGTCTGTGAGGAGTTAGGCGCCAGAGGCAAGATGGACTTAGGTCCCGTTATAAGTGTTGTGCAGGGCGTACTCGATGATATTAGAACAAGAGGGGACGAGGCTGTCCTCGAGTATACCAAGAAGTTCGATAAGGCTGTTCTCACACCCGCGACCATGAGAGTAACGGAAGAAGAGATCAAGAGCGCATATGCTTCTTTGGAGAATGAGGATCCCGATCTTCTGAGGATCATGAAGGATGCCGCGAACAACATCAGGGTATTCCACGAGAAGCAGAAGGAAGATGGCTTCATGATGGATACCGCGAAGGGTTCGAAGATCGGCGTCAGAGTAAGACCCATCACCGTCGCAGGCGTTTATGTTCCGGGCGGCACGGCACCTTTGCCGTCAACTGTACTGATGGACGTTATCCCGGCTTCCGTTGCAGGAGTTCCCCGCATCGTATTCTGTACTCCGCCGAGAGCTGACGGTACCATCGCTCCGGTAATACTTGCAGCAGCAGACATTGCAGGCGCGACAGAGATCTATAAGGTCGGAGGCGCCCAGGCTATCGCGGCTATGGCTTACGGAACCGAGACTATCCCGAGAGCAGACAAGATCTGCGGCCCCGGAAACATCTACGTCAACACAGCGAAAAGACTCGTGTTCGGTCAGGTCGATATCGATATGTTCGCAGGCCCTTCGGAGGTCGTTATCATCGCAGATCAGTCGAGCAACCCCGAGTTCGTTGCAGCTGACATGCTTGCACAGGCAGAACACGATAAGCTTGCTTCCGCGATCGTTCTTGCTGCAGGCGAGGACCTCGCTATGAAGATCTGGGAAGCTGCCGACAGAAGGTCCGATGCGGCTGACCGTCAGGCACAGCTTGAAGGCTCCATGACGAACTACTGCTCCGTTATAAGCGTAGATTCGGTGGATACGGCAATAGCTTTCTCTGAAGAGCTTGCGCCCGAGCACCTTGAGCTTTGTGTCGAAGATCCCGAGGCTGCACTCGATAAGATCAAAAACGCAGGTGCGGTATTCATGGGCAACTACTCACCGGAGCCTCTGGGAGATTACTATGCAGGCCCCAACCATACGCTCCCCACAAGCGGAACGGCAAGATTCTTCTCTCCTCTTAATACGGGAGATTTCTACAAGAAGATGAGCATCATCAACTATAACGAAGAGTCTTTAAAGGATGTATATAAGGATGTGGCTAAGTTCGCAAGAAGCGAAGGACTTACATGCCACGCTGAATCTATAGAATCGAGATTCGAGGATATTAATGAGTAAATATTGGAACAAGAAGATAAACGAAGCAGAGCCTTACGTGGCAGGCGAGCAGCCGAAGCCCGGACAGAAGGTCATTAAGCTTAATACGAATGAGAATCCCTTCCCGCCGTCACCGATGGCAAGGGCGGTCTTAAGAAGCTTCGACATATCCGACTTAAGGCTCTATCCCGACACTAACGCCACGGAATTTATAGAGGCGGTAGCTGAAGTCGAGGGCGTTAAGGCTTCACAGGTGTTCGCGGGAAACGGCTCCGACGAGATTCTGGCGCTTTGCTTCCAGACATTCTTCGAGAAGGAGAACAACACGGACCTTCCGGTGCTTACACCCGAATTCTCCTACAGCTTCTATCCGGTTTTCGAAAGCTTCTACGACATAAGGTCTAAGAAGATCCCTTTAAGGGAAGGCTTAAGACTTGAGGCTGAAGATTATATCGGCGTACCTAACTGCGGTATCGCCATAGCGAACCCCAACGCACCCACATCCAGAACGATCGGACTTGAAGATATCGAGAAGATCTTAAAGGGCAACCCCGATTCGGTTGTGATCATCGATGAGGCTTACATCGAATTTGCGAAGCCTTATTTCACGGCCGTAAGTCTTATAAACGATTACCCCAACCTGTGTGTTGTAAGGACCTGCTCCAAGTCCTACAGTCTCGCCGGTCTTCGCGTAGGATACGCGATCGCTTCGGAGGAGCTTATCGAAGGCTTGAAAAGAGCAAGGGACTCTTTCAATTCCTATCCTACGGACAGGCTTGCACAGAAGATAGCGGCAGCTTCGGTCCTTGATGTTAACTACCACAGGAAGTGTCTCGACGAGATAATCGCCGTAAGAGACTACACTGCTGCCGAATTAAGAAAGATGGGATTCGATCTTCCGGATTCGTCGGCGAATTTCATTTTCGCCAAGCCCTGTGAGGACCTTGATGCAGAAACCTTATATAAAAATCTGCGTGCTAAGGGTATACTTGTAAGGTATTTTAAGACCGCAGGTATCAACGACAGACTGAGGATATCTATAGGTACCAAAGAGGAGATGGAGGCGTTTATCGCCGCTGTCAGCGAGGAGGTAACCAATGCCAAGAACAGCTGAGATCACCAGAAAGACCAAAGAGACCGATATCAGCGTCAAAGTAAACCTTGACGGCAAGGGAGAGAACGAGATCTCTACGGGGATCGGATTCTTCGACCACATGCTTACGGCTTTATCGAAGCACTCCGGCATTGATATGCAGATCTCCTGCAAGGGTGATATCGAAGTCGATTCGCACCACGAAGCTGTAATTGATATTTCCGGAAGACCTTTTATCGTATATAATTGCACCTTTAAAGGTGACATGATGGGCCAGATGGATACACAGCTTGTCGAGGAGTTCATGAGATCGTTCGCATTTAACGCGGGCATTACGCTCCACATCGGCTGCCCTTACGGCACGAATGATCACCACAAGGCAGAGGCCATGTTCAAGGCTCTCGCGAGAGCTTTGAGACAGGCAACGGAGTTCGACCCCAGATTCGAAGGTCAGGTCATCTCCACCAAAGGAAGTTTATAAATCTTCGGAGGATATACATATGCTTATTAAAGACACAGATTTTATCGACAAGCCGATACTTGCCAAGGGTAAGGTAAGAAATATCTACGATCTGGGCGACAGCCTTCTTCTTATCGTTACTGACAGGATCTCGGCATTTGACGTAGTATTCGACGAACTGATCCCTGACAAGGGTAAGGTTCTCTCATCCATATCCGCTTTCTGGTTCGACTTCACAAAGGACATCATTCCTAACCATGTCATTACGACAGATGTCTCGAAGTATCCCCAGGGATTCGATCAGTATAAGGAAGAGCTCGAGGGCAGATCCATGCTCGTTAAGAAGGCAGAGATGCTTCCTGCAGAGTGCATCGTAAGAGGTTACCTCGAGGGTTCCGCTTTGAAGGAGTACAAGGCTAACGGTACTGTCGGCGGCATCAAGATGCCTGAGGGCATGGTACAGGGCGACAAGCTCCCCGAGCCTTTGTTCACACCTTCCACAAAGGAAGAGAGCGGCCACGACATCAACATCACATACGAGCAGCTCGTTGACCTGATCTCTTCGCGATGCATCCATCGCTCTTTACAACAAGGTATCCGAGTTCGCTCTTACTAAGGGCCTTATCCTCGCTGACACCAAGTTCGAGTTCGGAAAGATCGACGGCGTTCTCACAGTTTGCGATGAGATGTTCACACCTGACTCCTCAAGATTCTGGGATGAAGCCGATTACGAGCCCGGTCACGCTCAGAAGAGCTTCGACAAGCAGTTCTTAAGGGAGTGGCTCGAGACACTCGACTGGGACAAGACATATCCCGCTCCGACACTTCCCGACGAGATCATCAGCAAGACAGCCGAGAAGTACCGTGAGTGCTACTCAAGACTTACAGGCAAGGAAATCTGATATTAAGTGATAGCCATAGTTGACTATAAGATGGGCAATCTCGCCTCTGTGCGGAAAGCCCTCGAATACATCCACAGGGAGTGCATCATTACTGATGACCCTTCCGTAATTTCCCGTGCAGACGCCCTTATCCTTCCCGGAGTAGGCGCGTATGCTCCCGCCATGGAAGCTCTCCGCGCTAAAGGCCTCGATGTTGTCGTGAAAGAATTCGCGGCATCGGGCAAGCCTATGCTCGGTATCTGCCTCGGCATGCAGCTCATGCTCTCCGAGTCGGAAGAGGGAGCAGGTCCCGACGGCAACATCAAGGGCTTGGGTATCATACCCGGCAGCGTCAGGAAGTTCCCTTCGGATAAGACAGTAGAGCAGGGCCTTAAGGTTCCTGTAACAGGAAGCCTTCTTCGCGACGGCGACTACGTGTATTTCGTACACTCTTTCTACTGCGAACCGGAAGATCCTTCTGACGCAGCGGCTTACACCGAGTACGGTATTAAGTATGTGTGTTCTCTTGAGAGAGGGAATATTTTCGCGACGCAGTTCCATCCTGAGAAGAGCGGTGAAGCGGGCCTTCAGATACTCGAAAGATTCGCAAGGAGGATAAAGAAGTGATAATACTTCCTGCAGTAGACCTCCTCGGAGGCAAGTGCGTAAGACTTCTTAAGGGAGACTATAACA
>CADAXO010000079.1 GCA_902791885.1 Oscillospiraceae bacterium
TCCCACACACCCGTCGAATCGGGAACGGGCTTCACGGAAAGCTTCGACAAGATACGCGGGAAAAGGTCGAATCCCATAATAAAGATAACAAGCGCAGCAACTACGCCCGTGACTATGATCGAAGGAACGGAGTTTCCTAGGAAGCCTCCGAAAAGAATAAGCGCGACATACCCGGCGATAAAGATAAGTGAAGCTATAAAGAACCACTTAAGTGCGCGGGCACTGTCGTAAGTTGTCATGTAGCAGGAAAGGTTTCCCGTAAGCGCCGAGCCCACCGCGATGTTGTTCTCGCCTTCGAAGTTCTCGGTGATCCTGATGGTATAGACAGAACCTTCGCTGAGCTTGATGCCGTCAGGTGCATCGAACTCGCGGATAGCATTATCGAGAAGCTCGGAAGCCTTGATATTCCATGAAGTAAGGACTGAGTCGCCCGATAAAAGCTCAACCGTAACGTCTCCCTCATTGGATCTGGCGTTGGTCGCGAATGTCACGGCAACTGAAGTCAAGACAGGGCTTGAGCCCGGGGCTTCAAGATCCAAAGAAACGGGCTTGCCGCTCTCGAGCTGGACGAAAGTCTCAGTCGGATAGTAATAATTCGAACTTGTGTAAACAGACTTGGACAGACCGAACAGCATGATAAGAATGATCACCCCGACGATTGCCGCGGCGATAAATGAAGCGACTGATTCCTTGATAGAAGGGATGTGCTCTTTAAGCTTAGGCTTCAGGCACTCGATGGTCATGGAGACGTGACAGATCTTTGCATCACCAAGATACTTAAGACCTTCCTCAAGATAAACGCGCGAATCCTTGATGCCCTGCTCGAGGCAGATCTTGTCGGCCGCGCCACCTAAGATATTTACGCCCGTAAGACCGGACACGGCGTTGGTGATCGCATGAAGGATAACGTCGCCATCGGAGTTTGCCGAGAACTGCCTTTCGAAAGGAACACTGACACCGCCGAGCATGATCCCGTTAGTTGAAGGATCGAAAGTCTCTTCCACGAATCTGTGGCTGTCCTGTCCTATCGTCGAGATATAAGCGTATTCCATAATCACCTCATAAGCATACTTAAGTCGGGTTCGAAGCCGTTATCAACCAGCCACGCCGACACATCGTCTATGCTCCACTCCTCAAGATCGAAACCTGAGAAAGTGGAGATCCTCGCATTGTCATTGATCAAGATAAACTCGGGATATCCGCCGACCTCATAAGCCGTGCTGATCGCATCGGCCTCTACCCCGTCGACCGCGATGAATAACGCCTGTCCGACCAGAGTCTGCGCGAGATCCTCAACTCCCGCCGTGAGGCTCTGCGAACCTCTCGCGGCGTTGGAATAAAAATACAGAACGACCGGGATCTCCTCCTGTGAAGTCAATCCGTTAAAGTCGGTGATCGCCCTGTACTGGATACCGTAGAACCCCGGATCCTCGCCTTCGACCTGCTCCCAGACAAGTGCGGCAGCGTCGGTCGAATAATCGATATTCCCGAGATACTGATAGTAGCCTGAAGAAGTCAGATCGACGTTTGCCTCCGCCGCCAAAGCGCTGCCGGAAGACTCAGCCGTACTTCCCGAGCATCCGGTAAGAAGCGATGCACATAAAGCCAACGCGATCATTCCTTCAGAAACTTTTCTCATAATAAAGCCTGAATGGCCTCCGAAGTCTTGGTAAGAAGCGAACTTACGTCGACGCTCTCGGTCTTGCCGGTGTCGACCAAAGCTGTGATCGAAGGATCCAGCGGAAGCTTATCAAGAACGGCAATACCTGCCTCAGAAGCTTCCTTAATGAGAACCTCGTCGTCACCGAACAAGGAGATCTTATCGCCGCAGTGAGGGCATACCGTATATGCCATATTCTCGACGAGGCCTAAGATATTTACGTTCATCATTGATGCCATGTTGCCGGCCTTCGCGACGATCATTGATACGAGCTCCTGGGGAGTCGATACGAGGACCAGTCCGTCAAGAGGAATCGACTGGAACAATGTAAGCGGGATGTCGCCTGTGCCCGGAGGCATATCGATGAGAAGGACGTCGAGCATTCCCCACTCGACATCACTCCAGAACTGTCTTACAAGACCTGAAAGAACGGGGCCTCTCCAGATAACCGGAGAATCCTCCTGCTCGAGCAGAAGGTTGATACTTACGACCTTGATGCCGCCCTCTGTAACTGCGGGAAGGATCCTGTCCTGGCCGCCGACTTCGAGTATCCCCTTAAGACCGAAAGCCCTGGGGATCGAAGGACCTGTGATATCAGCATCCATGATGCCGACCTTAAGACCTGCCTTGGCAAGCTTACTTGCAAGAGAAGCCGTTACAAAAGACTTTCCTACGCCTCCTTTGCCGCTCGCGATACCGATGACGCACTTGATCGAAGATGCGTCGTTGCATGTAAGCTTTTCGATGCCGTTCTTCTTGGAGCAGGTATCCTGCTCGCTGCAGCTGCCGGCCTTAGCACATCCTTCACATGCTGATGACATTTAAAACACCTCTTTTCGTTGTTATCAAACTGCCTTAGGCTCGTCCTCGGGAACGGTCTCAACTACCTTGTCGTCTACTTCCTTGCCGAGCACGTCAGCGTAGTGCTGCTGCAGAACTCTTACGGAATCGGCGTTCACGTCGTTGATGTTGCTTCGGATCCTCAAAGCGAGACTTGCTTCAGGCAGGAACTTCTTTGCCTTTCTTACAGTCTTCTTAGTCATGGCAACAGCAGCTCTGGACTGCTTCTTGAGTCCTTCCTTACCCGAGTCTGCAACTCTTGCGAACTCCTGCTTACCCTCGTTAGCATACTTCATGATGAGAGCACGCTCCTCAGCTCTGTTGTTCTTGGCAAGCTCGCGCTCCGCCTTACGGTGAGCCGTGTAAACTTCAGTGAACTCCTTGTAGTCGCTCTGTGTCATCTGCAGTGCAGGTGCCGTGTTCTTAACGACTGCATCTACAGTACCGTAGATGGAAGAACCGATCTTCTCGGAAGGCATACGGTAAACATCGGAGACATCGCTCAGGATCTTTACCTTCTTGTTGAAGCCTACGATCGCTGTTACCGTAACGATGATGTCGACTACAGTGTTGATGATAAGAATAAGAAGCAGAATCTGGCGTGCCAGCGGGCTCATCCAGTGAATAAAGGCCATAACCGCAGGGTGCAGCATGTACATTCCGAGGCTGCACGCGATACCCCAGTAGATCGAGAATCTTAAACAGATGAAGCCGTGCAGGTTGAACTTGTACTCGGAGTAATCCCACCATCTCAAGTGGAATATCGCATACAGCAAAGCACCCGCGATGAGCTCGACTATGGTACATACGGCCGCCGATCCGAAGAACAGGATCGGGAACGAATTCAGGTACGGTCTGAAAAGCCAGATAACGCAGTAGAAACCGATACCGTAAACCGGGCAGATAGCTCCGTTAAGGAAGCCTCGGTTAATGAACTTACCCTCTGTGATTCCGTAGTAGATGACCTCTACAATCCAGCCGATGAATCCGTAGATAAAGAACATCAACAGTGTTTCTGTGATTGTAAACGGCAGCATGTTTTACCCCCTAACTGCTTTCATTACATGATATCCGCCTTTAATATCGAGCGTTACGCAATTGCCGAACAGTTCGTTAAGCTTCTTCTTTGTGGAATCCGCGCCCTGCTTCCTTTGCAGCACGACGTAGATCGCTCCGCCTTCCTTCATGTGGGCATAAGACTGCTCGTAGAACTCGAACACTGTCTTTTTTCCTGCTCTCACGGGAGGGTTCGTTATAACTGTATCGAAAAGCTTGTCTTCAGGCACCGCCTTAAGCACATCACTTACCATGATGGTATCGGGAGCCCTTAGATTAAGCTTGGCGTTTTCTTTGGTTAGTTCGACTGCCCTTGAGTTAACGTCAACACAAGTGACATCGAAAAGCGTGAATACCGTCTTCATTACTATGCCGACAACGCCCCAGCCGCATCCCAAGTCAAGGAGGCTCTCGTCTCTGCCGGCGCCCCTTGCCTTGATGTCATCGATTACTGTCTGAAGCAGAAGATCCGTTCCCTTATCCACCGAAGTCTTGGAGAATACGGCGGTGTCGGTCATGAATGTAAAGTTGATACCGTTGATGCGGTAATCGACTGTTCTTCTGTTGGACGGTGTGTCGGGATTTGCTTCAAAATACTGCGGCATTTATTTTACCTTCTCAATAAGTTCCTTAAGTCTTCTGGACTTCTTTATAAGCAGGAGAAGCGGGAGTCCGAGCACTACGAGGAGCACAGCCTCCGAAGCCGCTACCTCGAGCATCGATATCAGGACAGCCCCGACCGTTATCTCGCTTGATTCATCCACGAGCAGGAAAGGAAGATATCCTCCGACGATTATTCCGTTGAATAATATCGGCGGGATGATCGCGAGGTTCTTATTCTTCTTCCCGAGCCGTGCAGAGAAGATTCCTGCAAGGACCGTTGCCAGTGTTCCGCCGATTATATCGACGGGTCCGAGATTCGAAGGGTTCAAAAGATTTGCAAGAAAGCATCCGAGCGATATTCCGGGAACATATGCGAATCCGTAAGCCGGGAGTATCGTCATGACTTCTGCAAGTCTGAACTGGATCGGGCCGAAAGCGAACTGGGCCATCGGGTATGTGAGCACGACATAGAGCGCCGCGATAATACCCGAATATACTATCATGTAGATCTTCTTTTTGTTGGTCACGATCAGATCATTCTCCTGATCTTATCGTTAAGTGTCGCGATCGTGGCGGTCTTGTGCCAGGGCATGTCAGTGCACTGGATGTAGCCCTTCTTGATCGCATCTATGCAAGCCTGCATCTCGACAGCGTAGGAATTCATGCCTTCGCGGTCAACGGCTTCGATGAGCTCGCCGTTAGTGTTATAAAGCTCGATCCTCTCGTAATCGTTGATGTTCTTGATCTTGATATATCCGGTCTCGCCGATGACTGAACCGTCTCTGTCGGTAAGCGAAGCTACCGTTACGAACGATACTGCAAGAGCGCCGTCGTTCGGAACTTCGAGGACGCAGCTGACATCCTTTTCGACGCCTGTGGAGTACTTATGTGCATATACCGACACGGGTTCCAGGTTCTCGCCGTAGATGCTTACCGCAAGGTTCGTGGGATATACGCCGAGGTCGAGGTGAGCGCCGCCGCCCAAAGTGGGATCCGTGATCCTCTGAACGTTCTCGATGTTGTAGCCCAGATTGGACTGAACGTATCTTACGGCGCCGATCTTGCCTGTCTTGATCCAGCCCATCATCTTCTTATGCAGGGGCATGAAGGATGTCCACATGGCCTCGCATACGAAAACGCCTCTGTTCTTGGCCTCGGTGAAGATACTGTCAGCCTCATCGCGGCTCATGGCGAAAGGCTTCTCTACAAGCACGTTCATGTGGTTCTTAACGCACATTACGGCATTTTCGTAGTGGAATGTGTTAGGTGTCGCGATGTAAACGAGATCGATGTCCTTCTGCCTTGTCATCTGCTCGTAAGAGCCCAAAGGCTTCGCGTCGGGGCAGTTCTTCTTAACGAACTTCGTAGCTCTCGACTTCTCTCTTGAAGCAACCGCTACGATCTCAATATCCTCGAGCTCCTTAATACTCTCAATCATTCTTGCAGCCATTGTGCCGCAGCCGATAATACCGATCCTGAACATCATACCCTCCTCAAAATTAAAGATTTATCTTACCCAGAACAGTGGAAATATTCTCATGGAAGACAAGCTTCGCGAGCCTGTCGGCCGACGTAACATCACGGTTGATGATAATGAGGTTCTTGCCCGTGAACGCATATGCGAGTGAAGCCGCGGGGTTAACCACAAGCGACGTGCCTCCGATGATAAGGCAGTCCGCGTTCGCCACAAGCTTCAGCGAATTGTTCCAGGCATCGGAAGGAAGCCCTTCGCCGTAAAGCGTAACGTCAGGTCTTATGAGGCCGCCGCAGATCTTGCACTTCGGCACAGCCTCATCGCTCTTGAAAATGTAATCCGCCGGATACTTCTTGTGGCAGCGTGCGCAGTAGTTCCTTAATGTGGAACCGTGCACTTCCTGAACGTTCACGCTTCCGGCCTTCTGGTGAAGACCGTCGATATTCTGCGTGATGATACCGTCTAACTTGCCCGCCTTCTCCATCTCGGCGAGCTTGATATGTGCGGCATTGGGCTCGATGCCCTCGCCGTTTAATTTCTGTCTGTAGAACTCATAGAAGACCTTGGGTTCATCCATGAGGCAGTTGATAGATAACAGATACTCGGGCGTATATGCGTCGAACCTTACATCGTGCTGATTGTAAAGTCCGTCCTTGGACCTGAAATCGGGGATACCGCTCTCGGTGGAGACGCCTGCGCCTCCGAAGAAAACGATATGCTTGGATTCTTTGATGATCTCATTCAGTTCTTCATACTGTGCCGTATAATCCATAACCGCCTCCCCCTTTATCTATGGCTTACGGATCAACCGTTGAACTTATCCTGCCAGGACTTGATCAGTGCCTCATCCTCGAAGTAATTGATCCTCATGGCATTCTTAACATCTGCAAGAGTCTTTGCCGCTTCTTCACGTGCAGCATCCGTACCCTTCTTCAATACATCAACAACATAAGGGATATTCTTCTGAAGCTCTTCTCTTCTTGCTCTGATCGGAGCGAGCTCATCTTCGAGAACATTAATGAGGAACTTCTTGACCTTAACGTCTCCGAGGCCGCCTCTCTGGTAATGCTCCTTCATCTCATCAAGGCTCTTGTGCTCATTCTCGAACTTCTCAAAGTGCTCGGGCTTGCAGAAAGCATCAAGGTAAGTAAATACAGTGTTGCCCTCAAGTGATCCCGGATCTTCAACTCTTAAGTGGTTCGGGTCAGTGTACATGCCCATAACTTTCTTCTTGATAACGTCTGCGGGATCCGACAGATAGATGCAGTTGCCCAGGGACTTACTCATCTTGGCCTTGCCGTCAGTACCCGGAAGTCTGGAGCATGCCTCATTAGTAGGCAGAAGTGCTTCAGGTCTTACGAGACAGTCAGTCTTGTAGATCGTGTTGAATCTGTGAGCGATCTCCTGAGCCTGCTCGAGCATCGGGAGCTGATCTTCACCGACAGGAACTGTTGTGGCCTTGAACGCCGTGATATCAGCTGTCTGGCTGATCGGATAACAGAAGAATCCGACGGGGATCGAAGCCTCGAAATTTCTGAGCTGTATCTCTGATTTAACTGTAGGATTACGCTGAAGTCTTGAGACCGTAACCATGTTCATATAGTAGAACGTAAGCTCTGTGAGCTCTGAGATCTCAGACTGAATAAGAATGTTGGACTTCTCGGGATCCAATCCGCATGACAAGTAGTCCAAAGCAACTTCAATAATATTCTCTCTAATCTTCTCGGGATTATCGACATTATCCGTGAGCGCCTGTGCATCGGCGATCATTATAAAGATCTTCTCGTATTCTCCGGAGTTCTGAAGCTCCACTCTTCTTCTCAATGATCCGACATAATGTCCGATATGCAATCTTCCGGTCGGCCTGTCGCCGGTCAGGATTATTTTTCCCATAACTTCCTCCGCATAAAACCAAATTCCCTTTATTTTATATTAATAATAGAAGGTTTTCAAACCTTACGGGGCGCTGTTGAGGGGGCGTTTTGTATCATTTTTGTGTTTTTTGGAATTTGATACAAGGTTTTGGAGCTTTTCTTGTATCAAAACGAGGATTCATAAAAAATGATACAAGGTTTCTCTTCAAACCTTGTATCAAAAACGCTTCTTCTTAGATTTGATACAAGAATCCGGCAAAATTCTTGTATCATTTTCGAGTTTTTCCCAATATGATACAATCTCCCGGTTTCCTGCCGCCAACCTCCCGGAGGTGCACTTCCGCGGAGGACTTTAGCGAGACAGCTTTTCTCTTCAGAGTTGTGTAAGCTTGTCGAGCGGACTTCCGCACAAGCGAAGCGCGGAGGACTTTAGCGAGACAGCCTTCTCTTCAGAGTTGTGTAAGCCTGTCGAGCGGACTTCCGCACAAGCGAAGCGCGGAGGACTTTAGCGAGACAGCCTTCTCTTCAGAGTTGTGTAAGCTTGTCGAGCGGACTTCCGCACAAGCGTAGCGCGGAGGACTTTAGCGAGACAGCTTACATCAACTCATACATGGACTCGGCGTCTTCTTTTCGCACGGTGTTGGCAATCGACAGGACGCGGAAGCCCACGGTACCGTTACCGAACTCGATCGTGACCTCGTCGCCGACCTTAAGCTTCACCGACGGCTTCGCGGGGCGCCCGTTTACAGTGACACGGCCCGCAGTGCATACGTCGTTTGCCACCTGGCGGCGCTTGATGATCCTGGATACTTTCAGAAATTTGTCGAGCCTCATGCCTTCGTCAGCCATTAGGAACCTACCTGCTTTCTTCCCTTAAGCGCGCTCGCGAGTGTGAGGTCGTCCGC
>CADAXO010000080.1 GCA_902791885.1 Oscillospiraceae bacterium
GGCTGCATCGTTCCCGTTGCAGGCGACGGCAAGACTCACCAGGTTGAGGTAGTCCTCGGCTGATGAATTAAATTATCAGAAATTATTTGCGGTAAGACCCCGTCAGCACTTTAATGTTGACGGGGTCTGCTGTAAAATTATTAAGTAGATTTTCCAACTATCATTCGGAGGTTATCCCCTATGGCAAACAAGATCATTAGTGGCATTAAGGCCAGAGACCAGCAGATTTCCGCTAAGTCAATCGCACTGGGAAAGTTCAGTGACATTATTAACGGATCTGTAAGTGCCCAGTATATCGGATTCACAAAGACACCCGTCGTTGCGGCTGTCTGCGGACTTGAATTTGAATCACCCGTTATCTCGGTGGTTCTCCAGTTAAGTGAAATCAATGATCTTTTGACGAAGCTTTTCGAGCAGGGCAAGAGCGTATTGTTTACTGCTGACGGCGATATCTATACAGAGGGTGCAAGTGCACCTGAAGCAATCAGTGCCGAGCAGAAGGCAGCGATCAAGGCTGCGATCGAAGGCGCCAAGGTATGGGGAGGAGAGCTTAACGGATCAGGCGAGCTTACTTTCGATCCTTCCACACCCGCTCCCGGACCTCACTACTACACCAACATGCTGATCGGTAACAGAATCGGTTTCGACAGACCTTTGCAGAGCACACCTAAGAGTGCCGTAGACGCATTGGGCGGCGGTTCTTTCAGATCACATGCTGACACACAGGTTCTTGCTACAAGATGGGACTACCTTCCTGAAGAGAACGGTTTCCCTGCTAACAGACAGTTCTACTTAACAGAGAACGGCAAGCAGATCTTCTGGTCCGGTACAGCTAAGGCAGAGGGCCTGAAGAAGGTTACAACAACACATTCACAGAACAGAACAGTCATCTCCTATGAGCTTGAGGATGGCCTTAAGATCACAAGAACGATCTTCATCCTTCCCGCGCAGGACAATATGCCTCTTGCTACAGAAGCTCAGATGATCAACATCGAGAACACAGGTTCCAAGGACAGAGACCTCCGTATCGTATATACAGGTATGTTCGGAACCAAGCAGGTTCACGCTTTAAGTGAGGACGTTATCTTCACGACAGTCGTATGCGAGTCCGAAGTCTACTATGACGAGAACGATAACATCACGGCTATCTGTAACGATCCCAACCCTAAGAACGCCAAGGGCAACATCCGTTGGAACACATTGATCGTTCACGAGAACGGTGAGGCTAAGCTCCCTACACAGTACTGCGCACGTTATGCTGATTTCGTAGGAAGCGGCACACTTGCAAACCCTGAGTTCATCTCATTCCTTTCCGACAAGCAGTCCAGAAAGGGCCCCGGATTCTTCGCACTCGCTACTGCATTCACAGTTAAGGCGGGCGGAAGCGTAAGAGCCGACAACTTCACATGTCTTACATCAGACGTTGTTAACGACGGTTATGTTGTTGATAAGACAACTAACGAGGAGATCTCCAACCTCATCGCTTACTACAGCGACGAGAAGGCTCTCCCTGCTATGTATGACAAGGTAGTTAACTTCACACATGACTATGCTAAGTACATGAAGATCTCCCACGACGATAAGAACTTTGAGTCTTACGTTAACAACAACCTTCCTTTCCAGGTCTTCTACCAGACATTCGTCAGCCGTTCACTCGACTGGACACAGAAGGGTTACCGTGAGATCGGTTTCAGAGAGATCCAGGACATCTTCGCTTCCATGTACTATTTCGCCGGTATGGGTCAGCAGGAGTTCGTTAAGAAGCTCTTAAGAGAGTGGACAAGCAACGTATTCCCTGACGGTTATACAAACCACAACTTCTACTGGTACGGCAAGGAGCCCGGTCAGTGGTCTGATGACGGACTCTGGCTCCTCCAGGCTCTCGACAGATATGTAAGTCTTACAGGCGACTACGACTTCCTCAAGGAAGAGGTAGTAATGGCTGAGACTTATGCTACTCCCGACATCGCCATGAAGGCTGTTAAGGAGGGCAAGGGCCAGAAGAGAACCATCCTCGAGACGATCAAGGCTATCATCACATACAGCGCAAAGGTTTCTGTCGGATCACACGGTATCCCGCTTATCGACAGAGCTGACTGGAACGACTGCTTAAGAGTAGATCCCGACTTCCTCCCTGCAGCTAAGAAGCTCGAAGCATATAAGGAGCAGCTTGCTTCCAAGGGCAAGGCATTCGGTGAAGTACCTTTCGAGTCCGAGTATTCAGAGTCCGTAATGAACGGCTTCCTCCTCAAGGTTGCTATCGATGCTGCTAAGGGTATGTTCGAGAAGACAGGTGATGCTGCTTATGCTGCTGAACTCGGTGAGCTTTCCGAGTCCGTTAAGAAGACAATGAGAGACAACGCTTGGAAGAATGACTTCTTCGCAAGAGTTCTCTTCAACAGAAAGAATAAGCCGGAGCTCGAGTACCTCGGTGCTGCAGGCGATAAGCTTCAGGTTGAGGACGCTCCCGGAACATACTTCCTCAATGCTTTCTCATGGTCTGTTCTCTCCGGATGCGCAGACGAGCAGCAGATCTCCACAATGCTCGATTCCATGGACAAGTACATCAAGTCACCTTACGGCTTCAGACTTTGCTCCACGGTTGACTATCCGAAGATCGCTCCTTCGATCGACGTTGCTTTGTACTATCCCGGTGACCGTGAGAACGGCGGTGTATTCAAGCACGCTAACATGATGGCTGCAGCAGCTATGCTCAAGGCAGCTAAGGAAGTATCCGATGTTGAGCTTGCAGCAAGACTCGCAAAGACAGCTTACTGGGTAATCGACTGCATCCTTCCTTACAGAACATTGAAGCATCCGTTCGATTCATGCGGTAACCCCAGGTGGTGCACACAGTACAACAACAGTAGCACAGGTGAGAATATCGGACCTACGCTCTCCGGTACATCCACATGGCTCCTGCTCTGCCTGTTCTCATGCTTCGGTGTTGAGTTCACATCAGATGCATTGATCGTTGAGCCTCTCTTGAGAGAATCCGATACAGGACTTAACGTAACGGTCAACAGCGGACTTGCAATCTACGATATCAATATCAGCAAGCCGGAAGGCTTCCGCCGTACAAATGAGGGCGTTAAGGTCTCATGCGACGGACAGGCGCTTCCCGACTGCAAGGTACCGGTATTTACAGACGGCGGTACGCATAAGGTAGAGGTTATCTTCGAGTGATCTTCAAGAAACTAATTTCATTAGTACTTACTGTGTCGCTGGCAGCTTCGCTGTCAGCGGCACTTGTATTTACGCAAATTGATTATGCGGAAGATGTCTATGCCGCAACGGCAGTTGACGGTGATGACTGGCTTCATACATCAGGCGGAAAGATAGTGGATGCTCAGGGCCGTGAGGTCAGACTTACGGGCATCAACTGGTTCGGTTATAACACCGGAACGAATATCTTCGACGGATGCTGGTCCATCAATATGGCGTCCGGCCTTAAGGCCATCGCGGATCACGGATTCAATCTTCTGAGGATCCCGATATCTTCCGAGCTTATCCTGGCATGGAAGAGCGGACAGTATCCGCAGGCGAACTACAATTCGTATACTAATCCGGAGCTTTCCGGAATGAACAGTCTTCAGATCCTGGATTATGCAGTCGCTAAGTGCAGAGAGTACGGGATCAAGATCATGTTCGATCTTCACAGCCTGGACAGCAACGGCGGCGGTCACATGTACGAGTACTGGTACAACGGAACCTATTCGGAGGACCGCTGGATCGAGTCGCTGACTTGGCTTGCCTCTCACTATAACGGCAACGATACGGTGCTCGCTATCGATCTTAAGAACGAGCCTCACGGCGGAACCGTCTGGGACGGAAGCAATGCACAGAATAACTGGAGACGTGCAGCCACAAGAGCGGGAAATGCGATCCTTGATATCAATCCCAATCTCCTTATCGTCATTGAAGGTATCGAGACCTGTAACGGTCAGACGGCTTTCTGGGGCGGCAACCTTCAGGGTGTCAGAAATTATCCCGTTAACTTCGGTAATGCCGACAGGAACGATCAGATAGTTTATTCACCTCACGACTACGGTCCTGCTGTTTATAACCAGCCATGGTTCCACGGCGGAGACTTCTCCTATAACACTCTTTATACAGAGTACTGGCGCAATATGTTCCTTTATATCAAGGAAGATAACATAGCTCCGCTTCTTATAGGTGAGTGGGGAGGATTCATGGACGGCGGCTCGAACGAGCAGTGGATGAACTGTGAAGCACAGATGATCAACCGATACGGCTTAAGCCATACATTCTGGTGCTTTAATGCCAACTCCGGTGATACAGGCGGACTTGTAGGCTATGATTTCCAGACCTGGGATGAGGCGAAGTACGCACTTGTAAGACCCACGCTCTGGCAGACTTCATCCGGAAGATTCATAGGTCTCGATCACCAGATACAGTTAGGATCTAACGGCGTGACGGTTACGGGATCTTCGGGTGCCGTGACTTACACATCACCGCAGACTAACCCCAATAATGTTAGTCCCACAGAGGAAGACAGGCAGTATGCTTTGGACTTCATCGAGCGATTGTATGTGAATATGCTCGGAAGATCTTCAGATCCTTCAGGCAAGAACTACTGGTATCAAAGACTGGTTAACAACACGGTAGACGGCATGACGCTCGCGGACGGTTTCTTCTTCTCGAATGAATTCACGGCGATGAGTGCCAACATGAGCAGTGAACAGTTCGTAAGGCGTATGTATATAACTATCTTGGGACGTGAGCCTGACGGTACGGGATTGTCTTATTGGATACAGAAGCTTGATTCGGGCGCGATGACGCGTGAGCAGGTCTACAGGGGCTTCCTGGGTTCCCAGGAATGGATAGGCAGGTGCAATGCCAATCCTTTGTTAAAGCCTTAAGCGGATACAGGAGGAATAAGGTGAGGATAGTAGATCTTAAGTGTGAGAACTGCGGAGGAAAACTTCGAAAAGAAGGTGATTATCTCGTCTGTGATTCATGCGGTGCGTCTTTTGCCGTGGATTATGATGAATCCGATGTCGAGTATGAAAGACTTCAGGGCGAGGCGGCCCGCATGGAAAGGCAGTATGACCGTGATAAAGAGATTCAGCAAATGGTCCGCAGAGCAAAGAAACAACAGGCTGCCAGGAGCGGCATGGCGATCCTGCTCATCCTGTTCATTATGTTCGGCGTCATTACGTTCGGCATATACATGTTCATTAAGACACAGGTCTCCCATATGGCGGCATCTGAGAATGCAATAACTGCGACACCGACGCCCGCTCCGGATTATCACATCACACCTGAAGATGTGGCTGGCAGTATGAGTGAGTTCATCGAGGCGGGACGTATCGCGCAGATGAATATCGACGAGTGTGCTTACTGGGATGGAGTCAGTTCGGTAAAGTATTTCCACAAGACCGATGCCGTATTCATAGGAGCATATATCGTTACGGATATTCCCAATGTCAGAGAGAATAAGTCGAACAGACTTGTCCTCATATATGAGGTTACCTGGCATAACGACAATATGGGTGATCAGATCTGCTATGACGCAGTATATTTCGAAGGCTTAAGCATCAATCCCAACGGCGGCATCATAAGCGATTTCAGCCCCAAGACGATCATGAGAAGCGATGCTGCATGGGGATGGTCGATGGCCTACAGTTTTGAGGATCAGGACCAGTGCTACCGCGAGAATGTCACGGCCTTGGGCGGTGTCGTTACAGAGGTTCCCGCAGAATAAAGGAAACGTTGGATATGGATCATAAAGGTTTAAGTTATAAATGCGATAATTGCGGCGGCGAGATGAGAGTCGGCATAAGCGGCGGACTTCTTTGCCCTTACTGCGGAAGCAAGATCGAATTTAAGGACAAAGATCTTGCCGAGTATAAGAATTTCAGGTCCAAGCTTTTGCTGTACCTTAAGTCTGTCGCGGAATCATCGGAGGATGCACACGTCAAGGCTGAGGAGCTTTGGAGCATGGCGGAGACCGAATCCTTTGAAGCCGAAGGCGGAACCGACATTAAGATCAAATACCTTTACAAAAGAGAATATGAAGAAGCTTCGATGTATATCGCGAGAAACTCCGTGGTGTATATTTTCGGGGAAGGCAAGGAGGCCTATGCCAAGCTTATGCTCGATAATATCGGGCTTCTTCGATACCCTGAAGCGGATCTTAAGGACCTTCCCAAGAACTTCCCGCAGCTTACGGCTTCATACGATATCGGCGGAAGGAAGATGCTTGTCTTCGGCAAGTCGGAGGAGCAGTATCCGCTCGCGATGTTCGGCAACTTAAATGCACGTGATGCGGCGTGGATCGTGTCGAGAATGGAGAATATATGTGCCGTGTTAAGGTTCAGCGAGCTTTACTCCGGCGGCATCGGCATAGACAGCGTTCTTATTAACCCCAGGACACACGAAGCAATGCTTATGGGCCCATGGTGGAACGCGGGTAAGATGATACGCGTAAGCGACGGCGCAGCCGATCTTAAGGCAGTAAGAAAGACCGCCGGAATGATAATGGGCGACAGGATTAATGAAGCTCCTGCAGCGTTCGTAAAGTTTATAGAAAGCGCACCCAAAGGCGAGGCTTACGACGACTTCGCTTACTGGGATGAAGTGATAGACAAGGGATTCGGCGGAAGAAGTTTCGCCAAGTTCGACATAGACAACAACTTGAAATGAGGTGACTTAAATGGGTTCGGGTAGTTACAAGAGCAGTGACTGGGCTAAGCTTTCGAAAAGCAGGGGAATAACATCTTCTTCCTCGCATAACGATCTGTTTAAAAGCGGGTCTCTTAAAGAGAAATATGACCCTAAGTTCATCGACAAAAGATACTCTCTCGACAGCGAGGAGCATCCCGAATCCACTCCTATAATAATCGGCTTCGATGTAACGGGTTCCATGGGATACCTTGCGGCACAGATCGCGAAAGAATCTCTCAACGAACTCATGATGAAGCTGTACTCCACAGACGACGTAAAGGACCCTCAGCTTTTGTTCGCGGCTATGGGCGATCAGGTCGACAAGGCACCGCTTCAGGTAACGCAGTTCGAGTCCGATATCAGGATCGCAGAGCAGCTCATGGACCTCTGGCTTGAGGGAAGAGGAGGCGACTCTCCCGAGGACTATCAGCTTCTGTGGTACTTTGCTTCGGAGCATACACATATCGACAGCTTCGAGAAGCGCGGCAAGAAGGGTTTCCTCGTAACCATAGGAGATGCGGACTGCCATCCCGCGACATCTGTCGGTGTATTCAAGGATGTGTTCGGAGACAAGCTTCTCGGAATTAAGAAAAAGAGCAAGGATCTCGCGGAAGCGGCAAGTGAGAAGTATGAGCTTGTTCACATTAACATAAAGCATTCGCCGAACTCTGCGACGCCGGAGGTTTTGGCTTCGGCGCTCCCCGGAAGAGTCGTATCGATCGACAAGGATGAAGTAAGTATTCTTCCCGAACTTATCATGGCTCTTATCGGCAACCTTCAGGGTAAAACGGTTGATGAAGCATTGTCTTCATTCACTCCCGCAAGAGCGGATATTGCAAGAAAGATAATCATATCGAGCGGCTTCAACGGAGGATCGAAGAGTATTGTATTCTGACATCCCGGTATACGCAGTCGCCGGAAAGAATTACGGAGACGAAGGCAAGGGGCTTGCGACAGATTACTTTGTCTTAAAAAGGACTTCCTGTCCTTCCGATTCGCTCGTAATACGTCATAACGGCGGTGCCCAGGCGGGCCATACCGTTGATATGAGTGACGGCAGAAGATTCGTGTTTCACCAATTATCTTCGGGGTCCTTCAGGGGAGCTTCGACCTTGTGGGCCGACACTTTTATGCCGGATCTTTATAAGCTTGAAGAAGAG
>CADAXO010000081.1 GCA_902791885.1 Oscillospiraceae bacterium
CGATAATCGACATGAAAAGGCAGGTTAAGGAAGGCTACGGCGATCTTCTGTCAGGACCGTTAAGAACGGCTATGGCAAGGGCATTCTCGCAGGATCAGCAGGTAATGCTCTTTCTTAACAGAAGAGGTTATTCCAGAACTTTGGTGTGCAGCACATGCGGTGAACCTGTATACTGTCCGTCCTGCTCGGTTGCAATGACGCTTCATAACAATAAGCGCGATGCGGGAAGGCTTCTTATATGTCATTACTGCGGATTCACGATTCCATCGAGTGAAGCTCAATGCCGTGAGTGCGAAGGTACCAAGTTCAAGCGTGCGGGTATCGGTACCCAGCAGCTTGAAGAGATGCTTAAGGAACTCTATCCCGACCGTAAGGTCTTAAGGATGGATCAGGATACGACGATGCTTCCCGGGTCTCACGAGAGTATTCTCAATGCGTTCAGGGAACACGAGGCCGATATTCTTGTGGGAACCCAGATGATAGCCAAGGGACATGATTTCCCGAGTGTTACTGTTGTGGGAGTCCTCGGGGCGGATCTTATCGCTATGTCATCTGACTATAAGTCTTCCGAGAGAGGCTTCGAACTTATAACACAGGCTGCAGGAAGAGCGGGAAGAGGCGAAGACAGCGGACGCGTATACCTTCAAAGCTTAAGACCCGATCCCGATAATCCGCTTCTTATGTATGCCGCGAACCAGGATTATGAGGCTTTCTACGAGTCCGAGATCAATTACAGGGAAGTAATGAAGCTTCCGCCGTTCAAGGCTGTAGGTGAGATCGTACTCTCGCTCCCGGATGAGGATATGCTTGCCCAAAGGACCCGCGATCTCGGCAAGTATCTTAAGGACTTCCTGTCTTATCAGGATAAAGCTCTGGGATTCGAGCTTTACGGACCGGTTCCTGCTCCAATCTACGAGCTTCGCGGAAGATACCGTAATGTCTTTATGTTAAAATCCACTAAGAAATCTTATCTCAATGAGATCTTCAGACAGGTTATGGAGGACTTTGATCCTTCACTGTATCCGATCTCGTTCGATAACGATGCAGGGGGCAGCTGATATGAATACCATAACGGATTATTTGGTATGGCGCGGAGATCTTACGCTTTCACAGTCGCCGTTTAATGAAGTCGATGCGGCTGTACTGGCAAGATTCGTTTATGAACCTTTTGAAGGTATAGTCTCAGGTAACTTAAGAGAATGGCGTGTCTTCAGCGAGGTCTGTGAGGAGCTTATCAACAATCCTGTTTTTAATGAGGCTGATACCGACCCCAAGCATAATGATAACTTCGTAAGACTTGTCGGTAAATCCGAGCGCTTTAAGAATATGAAGATCGCGGGCTTCGTAAATGAGGTCAACCTTGATCTTCAGACACAGTTCGCCGCATGTCTTATCGATCTTGACGGTGAGCAGAATTACTATGTTGCCTTCAGAGGCACGGATAATACTTTGGTCGGTTGGAAAGAGGATCTGAACATGGGATTCGAATTCCCGGTTCCTGCCCAGGAAATGGCATTAAAGTACTTGGAGCAGGTCCTCACTGCATATAAAGACGGAACATTTACGATCGGTGGCCACTCGAAGGGCGGCAATCTGTCTGTTTATTCGGCTACTTTCTGTGACGAGAAGTTCAATGCCCCTATAGTCGATATCTATAACTTCGACGGTCCGGGATTTGCCGAGAAGATAATGCAGACGCCCGAGTTTATGAAGATCGAAGATCATATACATACATTTGTCCCGGAATTCTCCATCGTCGGAATGATACTCGAGCATCTTGAGGATTATACCGTCGTTTTGTCCGAGCAGTCGGGCATTATGGAGCATGAATTGCTTACATGGGCCGTTGAGGGTCCGAGGTTCATTTACAGGGAGAGGGTAAGCAAGGGAAGCAGGTTCTTCGACAAGACTTTAAAGAACTGGCTTGAGGGCTTAAGCCACGAGCAGCGCGAGCAGTTCGTTGATGCGGTCTACAGCATAATGATGAGTTCGGATGCGCGCACTTTGGCACAGCTTTCATCCAATAAGAACAGCTTAGGTCTTATGATCAAGACTTTCAGGAATATGGATTCCGATATAAGAGTCGGTGTATTCAAGACTGTAAGGATGCTTCTCGACAGCGCAAGCAGCACACTCAAGGCTTCCAAGGAACCTTTAAATGATTAATCCTTCTTGTTGATACCGGCTTTACGAAGAAGAAACTTGGATCCTTTTACAAGCCAGTTTTGTTTCTCGAGGTAAACATAAGGACAGTCCGTGCGCTTATAGTCCTGCTTATCGAGCCACACATCCAGGATACGCTCGCTTACGAATCCGAACACACGCGCATCGTAGTCGGTGTAGTTTGATATATCGAGTCTCTTCTCCAGCTCGAAAAGTATATCGAACAGCCACGTAAGATACTCATCAAGTATGTCCGACCTCATGACGAACATATTGAAGCGGTGGCCTTTGGTGCTCTTCATGGCTTTATCGAAGCTTTCAAGATACTCCGGATACTTCTCGCTTATGATGTCTCGTGTAAAGTCCAGATCCTCGTTATGATGTGTATGAACATATTGGTTATACGTTGTCTCAATGAAGTAATCCCTGGGTGTAGGAAGGACTATGTCGTAATCTTTAAGAAGCTTCTCAAGTTCTGCCTTCTTTATGATACGTTCTTCCTTCGGACCCGTTTTTGACGATGCGAGATATCTTCTGTAATGCATGAGTCCCATATAGTCTGCGGACATATTCTTCCACATCCAGTAAAGACCCGTAAGCTCACAGTAGTTCTTGTTCTTCAGGCTTATATTATCGCCGGTATTATCCTTGATAAATCCGAGGTCGAGAGGATTGCCGTTCTCATCGGTCTTACCTTCGGCACCGACATGTACCGGGATGTACATAGGGTCATCAGGCATCTTATATTTTTTGTGTGTTGCGACAATTATCTTAATATCCATAAACTTACTCCGCTGCATGAAGCACTATCGTATTCGGCGTTGTATCGTATGTCAATACATCATAACCGTTCTCGTTGAACCATACGAGGTGTTCATATGATGTATGTGTGTCGGGATTCTCAAGTCTTAACCAGCCCGGAGCATCGACAAATGCCGTGTGTGCGCCTATGAGTTCATAGAAATCGTAATCGACATTCTGGCCGTGATGAGCTGCCTGAACATAATCGGCACTTAATTCGTCACCGAACAATGAACTAATAAGATCGGCATTGCCCTGTTCAAGGTCACCGAGGAACAACATACTCTCGCCGTTCTCACCTGAAGGACCGAAGACTTCCAGTACCATGGATGCCGCATTGGGAAGACTTCCCGTGTAGATGTCATATGATTCATCCGTGAATGTGTTATAGACCTTGAATGTTATTCCGGCAGTTTCATATGTGGAACCTCTTTCCACATAGGTAAGATTATCCATGTCTTCAGCAAGTGAATTGAAGTCGTAATACGTCTCGATGCCGTCCCACGAACGCGCGATCTCTGCATAGTAATCTTCATCAAGGTCTATGGCGAAGATATTATCAATCGTAAGTCTTTCTCCTGAATCAACGCGGACGCCGTTCTCGTTCGGGATTCCTTCGCCAGTGACATAACGTCTGTAGATCTCGTTGAAGGCGCCGATGTGATCGGAGTGGGGGTGGGTAAGTATCCATGCATCGACATGATTGCCGTACATCCTGATCCTGTTCATCACATATTCAGCCTCATCGGGGTTGCCGCCGTCGATAACGATGAAGTGACCTTTCAGATCGTCGATCGTATAGAACATCGTGGGTCCGCCGTAGTAATCGCGGCCGTACTGCGTGATTAAGATGTCTCCGTCAGATAAGGAAGAAGCAGCTTCGCTTGATACGCTGTCTACGAGGTATCCTTCGGGATTGAAGTAGTAATCGTATCCGTAGATATTGACTACATCGGAAGTGACATAACCGCCTTCGGCAAGCTGCAGCCACCATCCTGTACCGTCATGCCTGAGACTGCTTCCTTCATAAGACGGATCTTCGAACATATCATCCGAGACATTGGGATTATAGTAGATGCAGTATCCTTCGGATATATAGATGAGCTCATATCCGTATTTGTTAAGTAACACTTCCGATATGGGACGGAAGTCGTTATTGATCACGAAGTTATAGCCGTTAAGTCTTGATGTGAATAAGACATAATCGTAATCGGGTGCGTCGCTTATCATGTTGTTGTAGACATTCAATACATACGGCTCTGCAGTGTTAATATAACCGTCTGCATTACGTCCGTACATAGGCTCGATGTCGCCGTTGAACTCTCTCATATAGGAGATAAATGCCTGGGGAAGAACACACCTCGGGTGATCGTCTATATCGAGCATGATCTGTCCCACGGAAGCCGTTCCTCTCGGAAGCTTGTAGTAATCCCTGTAGGTGTCGCTCCAAAGTTCCTTGTATATATTCGTGCCGAGGAACATTATGACGGCCATCGCGGCAATGGTGAAGATCAGACGGAATACCTTCTTGTTAAGACGGCTTAACGCAACCGCGAAGCCCAGTGTTATGAGAAGGAATGTCGGGACGAGCCAGAACAGACGCCAGAATACGATGCCGCTGAACAGAACCTTGTAGATAAGAGGGTTCCATATCACGAGCATAATGATTAGGCTTGCACCTACGATGATCCGGGTTCTTTTCGTGCCTCTTATGGCAGCATAAACCGCAGCAGCCAAAGCGATAACAAGATAGATCTTGTTTCCGTAGTAGAAGTTAAACATCTCGTAGATTATGGCGGTGATCTCTTTTAGCTGTTCCATATCAGATCCCGCCCCCAAGATACATCTGTATCGTATAAAGCCTGTCGAGTGCGAACAGTATGAAGTTAGGAGCACAGCATAATGCCGCGAGGAAAAGGAGCTTAAAGCTTCTTCTGTATGCAGCAGTAACGAAGCCGTAAGCCGTGATAAGCACGGCTCCGAGGATAACACCCATGCTGCTCATGAAGCACATGGCGATGTTGCTTATAAGAAGCATTGCGAAAAGCCTGATGTTGAACTTCTCTTTTCCGTGGATATAAAGGAATGACAGTATCACGGCGATGATGCCTATGCCTGCGATGCTTGCCTTGCCCTGCCATACACGGCTCAGGATGAATCTTTCCGAGCTTTGGAAAGTGTAGTAGCCGTATACGAGTACGACAAGAAGGAAAGCCATGGAAGGGAAGATGACAGATATCTCATTTTTATCAAGGACTGCTTCAAGGAGCATGTACATGAGGCACACCAGAATAAGAAGTGCAACGATGGGGTAGACCGTATGAGCGAAGATCGTGGGATTCTTGCCTATAAGGACTCCGCCCATAGCAAGGAAAGCCGCCCACTGGGATACGAGATCTTTATGGAAATCATGGAAATTAGCAGTAAGGGGAAGACCGGTTACGGGATCAGATGCGAGGATCCTGTTGTCTTTAAGGATATCGACGGCTTCAGCTACGAATCTTGAATCATCGGCATCGTAGAAGACCGTGAAATACATCTTATAGATTACAAAGCCCAATGCTGCAATGAACAGGAGGATGAAGAACCAGTCGGTAATGTGAATCTTCTTGATCAGATTCAAGTCGGTGGTAAGCCGCCTCTTCCAAGCATTCTTTTTTAGAATAAGGATAAGTCCTAATACGGACAGAAGAATCGTGATCATGCCGACGATAGCAATATCGGCAGTAAACGGGAGTTTAAATATAGTTACCGGTATGCTTATGATCTCTGTTATTGCCCATATCGTAAGGTAGCCGATGGGGAAGGCCTTAAATACTGTGATCCTTGTGAATGAGTTAAGTTTAAGAAGTTTATAGGATACAGCGGTACCTGTAAGTACAGGGATTATGAACAGAAACAGAATAATCCTGAGTAAGACCATATTACTTCACTATCTTCTCGCTGTTCATCATGCCGCCGAATATTGTCTTCAGAATGATAAGAAGGTCTAGACCCATAGTCCAGTTCTCGATATACCAGATATCGTATTTGATCCTCTCTTCGATGCTCGTATCGCCGCGAAGACCGTTCACCTGGGCCCAGCCCGTGATTCCGGGACGGACCTGCTGTCTTACAAGGTAAAGAGGGATCTCTTCTTTAAACTTATCGACATAGAAGGGAACCTCGGGTCTCGGGCCTATGATGCTCATATCACCGATAAGGACGTTAAAGAACTGAGGTAATTCATCGAGGCTGAACTTTCTTATGAAGCTTCCGAACTTGGTCTTACGGTTGTCTTCATCGCGGCTCCAGCCGGTCTGCTCAGAAGAATTCTCGCGCATGGACCTGAACTTAAGCATAGTAAAGACCTTCTTATCCTTACCGATCCTCTTCTGCTTAAAGAACACAGTGCTTCTTGTCGAGATCTTAACTCCGATAGCTACGATAAGCATAATGGGGGAGGTGAGGATAATGAGAATAAGGCTTCCGATGATATCGAGAAGTCTTTTAAGGAATGCGTTAAGTACATTATCGAGAGGGATGGCACGCATGTCGATCATACGGCTCTCGCCGATGTTATAGATCGTGGGATGAACCGGGATGTAGTCGTTGAAGTAGGGGATGATCGATACTCTGGTGCCTGTCTTGTCACATGCTGCGATGATGGTGCTCATGTAATTGACCTCATGCATCTCCAAAGCAATGACAACTTCGTCGATATCACGCTCTGTAAGGATTCTGTCGAGGTCTTCGTAGGTTCCGAGCCTCTTGCCGAGACCTTCCTTATCAACGCGGCTCGCATATCCGTCGATAGTGAATCCCAAGTGCGGATTCTGGTTGATGCCTTCGATATACTGGTAGGCGTGCTTGCCGTCGCCGACGATAAGTACGTGCTTCTGGTTATATCCTTCTTTTCTGAAGTACCTTAATATGAGCCTCAGGATGATACGCTTTACGGACAGTAAGACGGTCGTTAATACGAGATAGATACCCATCGCGATACGCGAGAAGTCAACTACTCTGGTCAAGTACAGGAAAGCCATGAGGCCTAAGATCGCGAGGGCTCCTACGGAAATGATCCGGATGATCTCGGTATAAAGCCTGTTCCGTCTCGTCAGACTGTAAAGGTGGGCAAATGAGAATACAAGAAGCTCAATTGCGGTGAAGACAAATGCAGCGGTGAAATATTCCTGGTTCCACGCTATCTGCAATGCCGGCTTGGCACCGTACATTATGTAGAATCTGATAAAGGTTGCAATCAGGTATGATGCGAACAGGATCATACCGTCAGTAATTACATTTATCCAGTTAAGTATCTTCTGATTCTGGCTTATCATAGCCTGAACACCCACCTCCGACAGTTGAAGTATAGCATAATCATGTGATATTATCGCTGACGCATTTTAATAATCTATATTTTGAAGTATAATATCGAACATGGGAAAAACGGGTAAATCAATGTCGCGGACGGCTCATACCATTGCCAAGAACAGCTTTCTGTTCAGGGAATTGGTCAAGCGAGACTTCCAGCAGAAATATAAAAGAACGATACTCGGAATGGGGTGGAGCATTCTTCTTCCCTTACTTCAGCTTTTTGTCATGAAGATAGTCTTCACGGGTTTCTTCGGCAGGAGCACCCCGCACTATACGATCTACCTTTTCGCAGGTAACCTTGTCCTTAACTATTACAAGGAAGCCACCAAGAACGGCATGAAGAGCCTTCTTGATAATTCCTCGATACTTACCAAGATCAATGTCCCGAAGTATCTGTTCCTGTTCTCGAAGAACGTGTCCGCTTTATTTAACTTCGGGCTTTGCCTTATCGTATTTTTCTTCTTCTGCATAATCGACCACATCACGTTCCATCTTAATTTCGTGATGCTGATCTACCCGATATTGTGTCTTCTTATAATGAACCTCGGTATGGGTATGATACTCTCGGCGCTTTATGTATTCTTCAGGGATATCTCGTATCTTTACGAAGTCTTCCTGACTCTGCTTACATATCTTTCCGCCGTATTCTATACGCTCGATAAGTTCAGCCCGGATGTGCAGCAGCTTTTCCTGCTTAACCCGGTCTACTGCATCATCAAGTATATCCGTGTGCTTGTAATTGACGGACATCTGCCGTCTCCCGAGTACCATCTGCTTTGCTTTGGCTATGCGGTGCTGTTCTTCCTCATAGGAAGCTTCTTCTATAAGAAACTGAACCAGAAGTTCGTATATTATTTCTAAGGATCCGTTATGGCAGTAGTTGAGTGTAAGGACGTAAGCATAAGATACATAGTAGGCGACCTTAAGGCGATCGGTCTTAAGGAATACGTCATGCGTAAGCTTACCGGAAACTACCACATACAGGAGTTCTGGGCCGATAAGAACGTCACTTTCGCTCTCGAAAAGGGCGACATGTTAGGCATCGTAGGGGGCAATATCGCAGCTTTATTGGAGCTCGCAAGCGGCTTTGACGGCAACATGACCGTAAGAGAGAACGCCTACTTAAGAGGAGCGATGCTCGGCTACACAAAGGCATTCCTTGATGAGAAGTACGAGGAGATCATAGCTTTTGCTGAGCTTGAAGAGTTCCAGGATTATAACTTCAAACAGTTATCAAGCGGTATGAAGAGCCGACTTGCTTTCTCGATCGCCTGCCTTGTAAATCCCGATATCATCATCCTTGATGAGGTCTTAAGCGTAGGTGACGGTGCCTTCCGTAAGAAGAGCGGCGATAAGATGAGGGAGATCCTGGACAGCGGTGTCACGGGCCTTCTCGTATCACACTCCGTTTCGCAGGTAAGAGAGCTTTGCAACAAGATCTTGTGGCTTGATCACGGCAATCAGATCGCATTCTCCGATGACGTAGAGACCACATGCAATGCTTATGAAGAGTTCCTTAATACCAAGGTGCTTCCGAAGACCCCCGAGGACTTCGCCAGAATGTCCGATGCTTATCTTGACCGCGTGAGCGCCGAGATGGAGAAGAAGAGGAAGAAGGAAGTAAGCAAGCTCGAGAAGATTATCGAGGAAGGCAATAAGGAAAGTGCGGTGGATGCCGCCATCAGGATATTGAAGAAGAATTCTTCCAATCTCCTTAATATGGAAGAAGTGGAGAAAAGAGCAGCAGAATCGGGTAATAAGTGATGTCCGGCAAGCTTAGTATCCTGACTTCGATCCTCAAGACTTCGTTTACAAGACCTCCCATAGTTAAGGATAAGGTCTTCGTAATGACGATGGATAACAGATTCTCTTGTAATCCCGAAGCTATCATCAAAGAGGTCCTTGTAAGTTACCCTGATCTTAAGATCGTCTGGGCTACCGAAGATAAGATTGACCGAAGCGAGTTCCCGTCTTCCGTAAAGCTTGTTAAGCGCGGAAGCCTTGAGATGTTCGAGGAGATGAGAAGTTCGCATATCTGGCTTGATAACGGCCTTAACTGCGTCTGGTTCTTCTACCCGAAGCGTAAAGGCCAGATCTATATCAACACATGGCACGGAAGCCTCGGAATAAAGAAGTTAAGCGGTAATTTCATGTGGAAGCTTCGCGCTTCTACCTGTAAGAAAAAGACGGATTACTGCATCACCAACAGCACTTTCGAAGAAAATGTCTTCACGACGACCTTCTGGAAAGGCGTGGATTATCTTAAGTTCGGACATGCCCGTAATGCCGTTCTTTTCCGCGAAGAACTGTTCGATTCTGTTTCCTCTGAAGTAAAGAATAAGCTCGGACTTCCTTCTGACAGGAAGCTTATCCTGTATGCTCCAACCTTCAGGGATGACGGATCCAAGATAGTGCCTCCTGATTATAAGGCCATAACGGAAAAGCTTAGTGCGAGATTTCAGGGAGAGTGGACCGTGCTTGTAAGATACCATTTCAAGGACGGCGTAAGCCCCGATTCCGAATGCTCAGTTGACGTATCAAGGTTCCCGGATATAAGAGAACTCATGATCGCTTCCGATATCGCGCTTACCGATTACTCGAGCTGGATCTACGACTATATACTTCTTAACCGTCCGGGATTTATATATGCTCCCGATATCAGTAAATATGAGTCTTCAAGAGGTTTTTATTATCCTTTGACCGAGACGCCGTTCCCGATATCTTCTTCACTTCAAGAGGTTTTTATTATCCTTTGACCGAGACGCCGTTCCCGATATCTTCTTCAACTGATGAACTTGTCAGTAGGATAGAAGGATTCGATGAAGAAGGTTATCAGGAGAATGTAAGTAAATTCCTTGAGGCGCGCGGCTGTTACGAAGCCCCGGATTCGGACAAGAAGGCCGCCAAATTCATAAGTGACTTATGCACATGAATGGTATAATCGAAGATAGATTAATAGCGGAGGATATTCGTTGATGAATACGGCGGTCATATTTGCCGGAGGAACCGGAAAGAGAATGCATTCGGGCAATGTCCCCAAGCAGTTCCTCGAACTTAACGGCAAGCCCATTATTATCCACACTATCGAGCATTTTGATAAGCATCCGATGATCGACGCGATCGTTGTAGTCTGTATAGCCGACTGGATCGATTTCCTTAAAGGAAAGCTGGAAGAGTTCGGCATAACGAAGGTCGTATCCGTAATCCCGGGTGGCAAGACAGGTCAGGAATCCATCCGCAACGGTCTTTATGAGATCCGCGATAAGGTGGATTGTGACCCTAAGGATACGGTGGTTCTTATCCACGACGGTGTTAGACCGCTAATTAACGAGAAGCTAATTACCGATAATATCGAGACAGTTCATAAGTTTGGAAATGCCATCACAGTGGTTCCCGCTATCGAGACGATAATTGAGATCGATGACGATGAGCATATCACCAAGGTGGCTGACAGATCCCACTGCAAGCTTGCAAGAGCTCCGCAGAGTTTCTATCTTGCCGATATCCTTGAAGCCCACAGGAAGTCCATCGAAGAGGGCATAGAAGAGATGATCGACTCCGCGATGCTCATGCGTTATTACGGCGCGGTCCTTCATACAGTCGAGGGTCCCGTGGAGAATATCAAGATCACAACTCCCATGGATTACTACATCTTCAAGGCCATGGTCGAACTTAAGCAGAACGGACAGGAGGATTTCTGATAAATGCCGGGTATTCTTGAAGAGGATTATCTTAATATAGCGAATTCTTCTGATTTCAATAAAGATGAACTGTTCGGTTCGACTGTCCTTATCACAGGTGCTACGGGCCTTGTGGGAATGTTCCTTGCAAAGTCCCTTATCTACATGAACACAGCCTGTAATGCAGGGATCAGGCTTGTCCTGCCTGTAAGAAATAAGAATAAAGCCGATGATCTTTATAAGGACACGGACCTTAAAGATGTGAAATTTATCTACGGCGACATTACCGAAGAACCCAAGGTGGATGGTGATGTCGATTACATCATCCATTGCGCAAGCAACACAACGTCGAAGTACATGGTATCAAATCCCGTCGAGACGCTTCATATCTCATACGAAGGAACAAGACAGATGTTAAAGCTTGCCGCGGATAAGAAGGTTAAGTCCATGGTCTATGTTTCTTCCATGGAGGTCTACGGATCTACGAAGGAAGAGGATAACCCGATAACCGAGGATAAGCTCGGCTTTATAAATGTCCATAACGTAAGAAGTTCCTATTCGGAAGGTAAGAGGATCTGCGAGCTTTTGTGCTCGTCCTATGCTTCCGAGTACGGAGTACCCGTTAAGATGGCGCGCCTTGCCCAGACTTTCGGTGCGGGTGTGCCTTCAAGCGATACGAGAGTTTTCGCGCAGTTTGCAAGAAGCGTAATAAACGGCACCGATATCGTGCTTCACACTAAAGGCGAGTCCGTGGGTAACTACTGCTATACCGCAGATGTTGTAAGGGGAATCCTCTGTCTTCTTACCAAGGGTGAAGACGGGGAAGCCTATAATGTCGTTAACGAGAAT
>CADAXO010000082.1 GCA_902791885.1 Oscillospiraceae bacterium
AGCGTAAGATCGTATCTCAAGCCTAAGTCGCTCAGCTCCTTCTCATCGACGGGAGTCTTATTAAGTGCTGCTTCGAGCTTCTCGCCTCTTTTTAAGATCTTGAAAATAAGATTCAGGTTATCTCCGCCGTCGCTCTTATCGAGGTTCTCCGCACTTTCTACAGCAGGTGTGTAGATACGCGTAAAACCGCAGCTCCTGTAAGTATCGAGAATGATGTTCATCAGAAGATCTCTCTTCGCTGCGGCATCGGGAAGATATTCCTGCATGCCCTTCTGGGGTTTAATATTCATGTCATTTATCCTTACTTAATAGAATAAGGGTCATAAGACCCTCTTATAATTGTATCATTTTTCCTTATTATCATCATCTTTGGCCGCATGCTCGGCAAGAGCTATCTCAGAGGAAAGAACCTCCACCTTCTCTTTAAGCTGCGATATCGTGATCGACATCGTGAATATCTTGACCATAAGGACGAAGATAACTATCAGGAATACGAGGTTAGCCGCAGACATGACTCCGAGAAGATGCGTGAGCATATAAAGTATCTGCGGGAAGATACCGATAACCACAAGCACGAAAGCGAATATGATCCAGAAGATCGCATCCTCAAGCTTCACCTTGTGCTTTCTTATCTTCCACAAGATCCAGATATCACAGGCAATTGCTGCGACTATAAGCAAGATCCTCAACGTTAACGACATTTCATTCCCTCCTTCTGACCCACTGGAACAAAAGGATGGAGAAACCCATCTTGGTCATATACCAAAGACTGTTCCAGAAATTAAGATAGCTTGTTCCCGCTATCCTCTCATGCATATTAACCTGAACCTCTTCGATCCTTACGCCCTGATTAAGCAGAAATGCCAGCGTATCGGGCTCGGGACTGAAGTGCGAATCATAAGCGAACTTTCTTATCATGGCTTTGTTATAAAGCCTCATGCCGGAAGTAACATCATTGATCTTCTTTCCCGTAGTCATGCGGATAAGAGCGCTTATCACATTGGAGCCCATCATCCTCATGCTCTTGGGCTTCTTCTCTTCGACGAACCTTGAACCTATGACGATATCACAGGAAGTCCCGGTCATATGATCCAGCATCTTCTTTATGTACATGGGATCGTGCTGTCCGTCACCGTCCAGCTGTATAGCATAGTCGTATCCGTAGTAATCCGCATAGCGCATACCCGCGCGGATAGCACCCGAGAGACCTACGTTGACCGGAAGATCAAGAAGGTTATATCCCCTTCTTCTGCAGACAGCGGAAGTATCGTCGGTAGAACCGTCGTTTACGATAACATAATCGTACTCCGGATAATTCTTAATGAGATTATCCGCTACCCTTTCGATATTCATGGCCTCGTTATAAGCCGGTATGATTATGATTACCTTCATTTATCTCCCGTCAAAGATTGTTAGAACTCTCGCTCTTAATATAAAAATGTTCGATAAACTTCGCAACCCAAAGTGGCCAGAATTTACTGAACATAAAGATGTCTTCCTCGCGTCTTTTGTTCTGTCCGATGATCTCGGTAGTCGTCGATTCCCCGTGTATCCTGTGGCACATGAGGACCTTGTTGATATAGACGAATGAGCCTTCCTTCTTCGAAAGCATCTCCCATGCCTGCCAGTCGATGTTGCTCTTCATGTTGTTAAGGAACAAAGGCATTTCGACGGCTTCCGTATTGACGGTAACCGAAGGGCAGCATATCGCGGAGCCCAAGGACAGAGAGCGTCTTCTTAAGAACCTGCTCCTCCACGCGCTCTTACTCCTTAAAGGGAAAAGCAGCATCTTCTTGATCTTAAGGTTACGGTTATCCGTAACGCGGTCCTGACCTCTTAATTCGGCGTAGTCGGTGAAAGATATGATAGGATCCTCGGCTTCTTCCATGGCCCTGATCACTTCTTCCCTGAAGTTTCTGTCATATGTATCATCCTGATGTGCAATGGTGACAAGAGGTGTCTTCGCGCACTCAAGTGCATAATTCCAGTCGCCTGCGATACCGCCCGGCTCATGCTCATGAACTTCTATACCGTACTTAGCGGAGAGATCCCTTATATGTGCGTTAGGAGTCGATGTAGCGATTATGACTTCACCCGGAACGGTCTGATCCAGAACGGACTTGATGCAGTCCTCCAGATAAGCGCTCTCCTTATATGCGGGGATAACGAATGTATGCCTAAGATCCATAAGTCAAATTCTGTTCATTCTTTTTTAATTCTTATTTATCTTCAATTATAAAATTACTTTTCGCAGTAATGATAACATGATACATAAGACAATCCATAGTATAAATGGAGGGTAAAACAAATGACAACTGACAAAGAACTATTCGAGCGTGCTAACCCGGTTTCCAAGACAGCCGTAACTACTCTGGCTCAGAGAGCAGCTGCCGGGTATGAGAAGGCTGCTGAGATCCTCAGGCGGCTCAATGTCGATATGGATTACTACAAAAACAGTGCCATAACAGATGAGCGTGTCAGGAATGTCGGGATACTGATTCACGAGCTTAGGCATGTGGCAATGAACCGTACGATCGAAGAAAGCGGTATCAATAACATTTTCGATCTTCCATGCGGTTACTCGCAGCGGGTATTTGAAATGCTGGATCTCGGAAAGACATATGTGGGCGGTGATCTTCCGGCTGTAATCAACAGCTTTGTACCCGTGGCAAATGAAATGCTTACTGATGAAGAGAAAAAGAGAGCTTCCTTTAAGGTGACTGATGTTACCAGCTATGAATCACTTGAAAAAGCTGTTGAACATATTGACGGACCTGTCTGCATATCTATGGAAGGCCTTACACCATATCTGAACAAGGAAGAAAAGACCAGATTATTTACTAATATGAAGCGTCTATTGGCTAAGAAAGGCGGATGCTGGCTTGCTGCCGATGTTGAGACAATGGCGTATTACCGTGCCGGAATAGGTGCCTTTGCACAGACCAGGGAAGAAGGACAGCAGATGTTAAATGCTTTTTTAAAAGCTTTTTCTACTCAGTCCGACTCAGATATTATGGGAACTGTTCTGGTTGAAAAGAAAGACGGCAACTCATCCGGTTTAAGCGGCGGATTTGATCTGGATGCCGTAGAAAAGTTATATAATTCGTTTGGCCTTAAAGTTGAGCGGATACCTTATTATCGCGACGATCTTGAACTGAAGATGTTCTCAGTACTTACCCCGGAGCAGATTGCAAAGCTTAAGGCACTCATCAAACAGGTTAACATTTGGAAGATTACTTCTGATCCGAATGTGTCATTTGATGATTCCAAGCAAAGCTCGTACGAAGAAGGCGATTTTTCATCCACATTCCGGAATGCTTCAGGAAAGCTTCATATTAAGCTTTGCGGCCGTATAGATTCCATCACGGCACCCGCTTTCCTGAAAGCGTGGGAAGATGAGTTTAACAATAATAAAGTTGATTCAGTAATAATCGACTGTGCAGATCTTCAGTACATATCCTCTGCAGGACTCAGAGTTCTGCTCATGATCAAGCAGGCCCTTCCGGACAACGAATTGATCCTCAGTAATGTTGAAGCGCCTATCATGGAAATCCTGGATACCACAGGTTTTTCAGAGTTATTTATAATAGTTGACTGAAATACTGCTGACGGTCCTGATTAGACAAAAGAAAACCCCGGAAACACAAGTTTCCGGGGTTTGTAAATACTTTTGAATCTCGAAAGATTATCTCTTTGAGAACTGTGAAGCCTTACGAGCCTTCTTCAAGCCGTACTTCTTTCTCTCCTTCATACGTGCATCTCTTGTGAGGAAGCCAGCAGACTTAAGTGTTGCCTTGTAAGCATCTGCATCTGCCTCTACGAGAGCCTTAGCGATACCGTGACGGATAGCGCCTGCCTGACCGGAGATACCGCCGATTACGTCGAACTTGCCTGTTGTCTCTGTAGCAACGAGGGGCTGACGAACGATAAGCTTCAATGTATCGAGACCGAAGTACTCGTCGATATCCTTACCGTTGATTGTGATCTTACCGGATCCGGGTACGAGACGTACACAAGCTGTAGCGTCCTTACGACGGCCGGTGCCATAGAAATATACTTTGTTTGATTTCTTTGTAGCCATTGTCTATCCTCCGAATTACTGCTCGAATGTGTACTCTACGGGCTTCTGAGCTGCCTGCTCGTGCTCTGCACCGGCATAAACGTGAAGCTTTCTGAACATCTGACGGCCGAGGGAGTTCTTAGGGAGCATACCCTTAACTGCGAGCTCGAGAACCTTCTCAGGCTTCTTATCCATCATTGTCTTGTAATCAATCTCGCGCATTCCGCCCGGGAAACCGGAGTGATGACGGTAAAGCTTCTGATCAAGCTTCTTTCCTGTAAGAACCATCTTGGATGCGTTGACAACGATTACATAATCACCTGTATCAGCGAAAGGTGTATATGTGGGCTTATGCTTACCGCGAAGAAGCTTAGCAACTTCTGTAGCAAGACGTCCGAGTGTCTTACCGGAAGCGTCGATAACAAGCCACTGTCTCTCGATATTTGAAGGTGTAGCAACAAATGTCTTCATAATGACTTAACTCCTTATTTCTTTATAAGCGCTCCAAAGCGCTCAAGTATATTACTTGCTTAGAATACCTAAGTCAATACTTCACACTAAAAAAGTTCGGAATACTCCGATAATCGACTTAAATCGCGATTATTCTCTCTTATCCTACGATGGCAGTATAAGTAATCGCAGTTACCTGGCCGTTCTCAAAGATGAATGAGATGAAGCTGTCGCCCATTGTGTACTCGATACCTGCAGTACCGGGTGTTCCGTCTTCGCCGTAAGCTGCACGTACATCGTCCTCTGTAGAACCGATGCGGATACCTTCTGCAGTGGATACTGTATCATCCTTGAGCTCAACGGAAGCGATGTAATCAACACCGTCCATTGTGTAGGAACGTACTACGATTGAGTTATATGTATAGACCTTATCCTCTCCCTCATAAGCGCAGGAAGGAGCGGAGAAAAGATTAACGGGCTCGCCCAAAGCTTCGATGATAGGATCTGCGGGAGCGTTCATGGGGATCGTTACGCCGTTGTATGTAAATACAAAAGCATCGGAAGCAGCTGCTTCAGTCTGATCAGGATTCTGTGCTCCGTTGCCGCCTTCAGCCTGCTCAGCCGTCTGTCCGCCTGATAAAACTACGGGAGCCGTATCCTCGTTATCGGAAGCACAGGCTGCCGCGGACATTACAAAAGCTGCTGTCAACAATACTGATAAGATCTTCTTATTCATAGATAATACCCTTTCGATGTTAGTTCTCTATTGCGTTCGCGCCCCACGACATGAGCTCACCGTACTGGGCTAGCTCGGCGTTCTGGGCCGCTTCCAACTGATCGTAGAATAATATATCATTCTCCCATTCTCTTGCAACATCGGCGACATTCCTGTAGTCGGTAAGGTCGTAGCGGTTAACGAGGAACGCTCCGATGTAACGCGCGAACTTCTCAGCACCCGTAAGGTTAAGATGAAGTCCGGCATCGTATGTATCAACGGACATATCAAGTCCGATGTTATCTCTTAAGTAGATATAATTTATATAAGGAACGTTATTATCGTGCGCGAAGGTCCTAGGTCCTGACCTGCTCATCCCACTCCTCATACCAGTAAGGATACAGAGTCGGAGCCTTGATAAGAACAAGCTCGATGTCATTCTCGCGGCAAAGATCGACTATTCTCTGAAGGTAATCCATTGAAGTCTCCGGCAGTGTGTAATCAGCAAGAGGCATCGGTGACGGGAACTCACCTTCAGGCTTAATGTCGGTTCTCATGTAGTAGCCGTTTATGGTAACGCGGTCTCTTCTGAAACAGTACTCGAAGTCCTGGCTCGTAAGCTCGTTCCATCTTGAGTGGTAACGAAGATCGTAAGCTCATTCCATCTTGAGTGGTAACGAAGAAGCGGGAAAACATAATCAACCATGTGCTCCCCTTCCGTCATGGAGGCGTTTATCGCATCCCACTTGCTTGAAGACTACTTTAACGCAAGCACATTGAAAACAACGACTCTCGGAGTCTCGTAACGGAGCGTATCTTCAAGAAGATAATAAGACTGCCATGTAAGCTGCTGGGCACTTCCCCTTATGTAGGAAGATATGCCGTAGTCCTCGTAAAGAGCAACAGTCGAGATATTCTCATACACTTCACAGTCACCTAAGAAGATAACCTCATGAGGAACTGTACTGTCGTAGTACTCTTCGATCATGGCGCCTTCCACTACTCCCCTTTGATACTTGGGAACGAGAAGCTTCTGCAAAGTCCAAAGTCCTGCCAGCACAATGGCTGCCCCGAGCACGACGCACAGGGTTACGAAGATCTTATATTGTCTGGTCTCATGTCTCCAACTTTTCTTCATACGATCCTCATCAGAACTGGTTATAGATAAACTGCGATGCGTCAAATCCCTTGCCGTACGCGCCGAATACCACTGTAGCGATTATCAGGGCTGCACAGCACAAGATGAACAGATGGTATCTGTCGAACAGCCACTCTCTTAAGTCTCTGCCCTTAAGCTTCTTATAAAGGCTTACGAGGAACACGATAACAACAGCGATGAACGCTATCGTGTAATCACCCCTGGTAAGACCCAGCTCAAGAAGAGAGCCGTTAAAAAGACTTCCGATATTAAATGTATAGAACATAGATCCGAACATCTTGAATGTAAGACCTACATCCCTGTAGCAGTCAAAAAGCTTCAGAGAGCTCATGAGAAGGAATGTCCTTAAGATCTCGAAAGCACCGTACCACTTTTGTCCTTTAAAGCCGAACTTATTGTGGAACTTGGCATACAAAGGCTCGAGCTCCTGGGATGCCATGATGACAACGAAGTTCATAAGACCCCATACAACGAAATGCCAAGCAGCTCCGTGCCAGATACCTGTAGCAAGCCATACACAGAAGCATGAGATATAGACCGTTACTCTCTTTCCTATCGCGTTGCCCAAGTGCTGTCTCGACCATTTCGAGAGCTTAAGCATGTTAGGTGAGACTGACAAAGGATAGAAGATATAATCCGTGAACCACGTACCCATGGTAATGTGCCAGCGGTTCCAATATTCTTTGATGTTCTTGGAGAAGTAAGGTAAGTCAAAGTTCTCCTTTACGGTGACGCCGAGCATCTTCGCGATACCTATCGTGATGTCGATACCTCCCGTGAAGTCACAGTAAAGCTGTGCGGCATAAAGCATCATTACCACGAATACATACGCGCCCTTAAATTCATCGGGCGACTCGGTCAGAGTCTTAAGTCCGATAACGAGTCTGTCGGCGATAACGAGCTTCTTGAAGTAACCCCAGAGGATCCTTATGAAGCCGTAGCTTACGCCCTGAAGATCGAAAGGCTTCGGCATATACAAAGTCTTGGAAAGATCATCGTATCTGCTTATAGGACCCTGCACGAGCTGCGGGAAGAATGATACGAACAAAAGGAACTTCCAAAAGCTTCTTTGAGCCTTGATAGTTCCTCTTGAGATATCTATGGAATAAGAAACCGTCTGGAAAGTATAGAATGAGATACCCATCGGAATGATGACATTCACGAATGACAAAGGCTCGCCGCCTCTGATCGAATTAATAGTATCGATAACAAAATTCGTATACTTGGTGGTCGCGAGAATCCCTAAGTTAATGATAAGAGACAGGGCCAGCATGAGTCTTGTAACACGCGTCGTCCGGGCCTTGTAGCTCTTCTTGCTCTCGGTATCGAAGTATTCTTTATTGGCTTTAAGATAGGTCTTGCGCTTGACCTGATAATCCTCGCTCAATATCGCGAACACAAATGCCGTCAGTGCAGTAAAAGCGATGTAGATAAGATACCTCGGATCTGCAAAAAAATAGAAAGCAAGTGATGCGATAAGAAGAAGTCCCCACCTCTCTGTCCTCGGGACGAAGAGGTAGTATACAAGAATAAGTACAGTGACAAAGATTATGAACTCAAGCGAAGTAAAGAGCATTAATCTTCCTCAAGTCTTGTGATGAGATCCCAAAGTGCCTTGGCGGAATTGAAGTTCTCGGGAACGAGTTCCTTCGCAGGGATGGTTACATCGAACCTGTCGTTAACCTCGGAAACGATCGATACGATATCGAAAGAGTCTAAGATCTTATCGTCGATAAGTGTTGTGCATGTCTCAAAGTCTACGTCAGAATGCAGGTCCTGCAAGATCTCGATTAATTCATCCATTGTGTTTTCTCCTTTATTTTCCTTCGGAAAGGGCGGTCAAACCCTTTCGGTCTGTCTTGCCGTTAGGCGTCAGGGGAAGCCTGTCGAGCTTATGCACCTTGGTGGGCACCATGTAGCGCGGAAGCTTCTCTTTAAGGTAAGCAAGAAGTTCCTTCTCTTCGGGCTTACCTTCATAGTATAACTCAATACGGTCTTTTTTCTTGAGATAGACTGCACATGATGCGACAACACCCTTTACCGAGTTGACGTCAGCCTCGATCTCGCCGAGCTCTACCCTGTGCCCCATGTGCTTTATCTGGAAATCCTTACGGGATACGAACACGAGCTCGCCCCTCTCGTTTCTTCTCGCGATATCGCCGGTCCTGTAGATGATCTCGGGATATCTGTTGTTCAAAGGATTCTGGACAAAAGCCTGTGAAGTTCTCTCGGGATCCTGGTAGTAACCCAGAGTGACGCAGGTACCGCGCATGCAGATCTCGCCCTCATCCGTCTCCTTGTCATTCTCGTCAAGAAGGAAGATATCGACATTCTCGAAAGGCCTGCCCAAAGGGATCGCCTCATCGTCTTCGAAGTCTCTGTCAACCTCATAGTACATCGATACGCCGGTAGTCTCGGTAGGTCCGTAAAGGTTGATATATCTTACATCGGGAAGAGCTTTCTTCCATTTCCTGTACTGCTTTATCGGGAACACTTCACCACCGAAGCCAACAATCTTAAGGTAGGCGGGCGGATTCTCGTCAAGCGCACCGAAAGCGGAGATCATGGTAAGTGCCGATACTACCCAGCACAATGTATTGATCTTGTAGTTGTTCAGAAACTCGACAAGCTTGATCGGGAACATGAATAATGTATGCGGAACAATTACAGTCTCGCATCCGAGCTTGATCGTGGGATAGATATCCTTGAGTGACGCATCAAAGTAGAACGGAGTCTGGGAACCGAAGACAGTCTCCTCATCGAACTTCATTACATCGCAGAAAGACTCGATGTAGTCGATAAGACTTCTGTGGCAGACCGCGACACCCTTGGGGATTCCGGTCGAACCTGATGTGTACATGATGTAGCACGGATCCGTGTCAATCATGGAAGCGCGGACGGCACTTAACTTTTCTGCATCTTCCGCTGCATCCTTTATATCATTCCAAATAAAAATAGAAGCATCGCCTGCAAGTTCTTCCGCATTAGCCTTGGTAGACTCATCGCATATAACCGCACGGGGCTTTAAGTTCTCGAAAATAAGTCTGATCCTCATCTGAGGCATCTCGTCGTCGATGGGAACATAGAAGCATCCTGCTTCAAGAGCCGCCATGAAAGCCGCGATCTGCTGGGGCGTCTTGCTCATGTAGACCGCAACAGGCTCTTTCGAAATGCCTTCATTAAGAAGAACTGACCCCGCGGATCTTGCCTGCGATGCAAGATCGCCGAATGTAAGCGCCGTCTTCTCATCCCTGAAGCTGACCTTATCAGGTACGCGGGAAGCCGTATTATCAAGATAATCCAGAACGGTCCTCATCATGTTCAGAAGCCCTCCACTTCAAGTGTGTAGTAGTTTACGTATTGCTGTACAGAGTCCTGAGCGATGTTGATCTCAGGGCCGTATGCTTCGGTATCATATCCGTGATCGCTGTGGTTAAGATCGTTATAAGCATACATGAAGTAATAGCCTTCATGATAATATGCGTAACAGGCATCGCAGTGATACCACTGGCCGTCAAGCTGAACCAGATTCCAGTAGTGAGGCGACCATGTGATCGGGTAACGCTCGACAAGAAGATTCGGAATTCCTGCCACATCGAGCATCGCACGGCAGCATGCATAGTAAGTAAAGCAGTCACCCTGATGTGTTGAGAATCCGTCGAAAGCACCTACGGTCCAGTCTGACTTATCGGATGTTCCGATATAGTGGATATTGTTATGTACCCAGTTGAAGATCCTGAAAGCCTTCTGAACATCAGTCATATCGTCTTCGTAGATACTGTTCTGTTCGATAGCTCTTCTTGCCATATCGTAAACGATCTCGGGATCGTAATATCTTTCAGGCTTAACACGGAGTGTAATGCTGACTGTAACGGAAGATGAATTGCCGTTGCTGTCCGTAGCTGTATATGTGACCGGGAAGGTCGATGAGATACGGGTGTTGACCTGTGAATTATCAACTGTGAGAACCGGGTTCTCATCGTAGTTATCCGTAACGGTTATGCCGTCAAGATAAGATATATTCTCACCTACGAATCCTTCGAGATCGTGTGCACCGTAGATCAATGGAGCGGTATGGTCATCGACGACCGTGAACGGTACATCGAGAACCGTCTCGTTTCCGGATTCATCCGTGAGGGAAACCTGGAATGTATATTCACCGCCAACAGATACATCAGGCTCGGTCTTATATGCGATGGTTACGTTGGAAAGATCATAGACATCGGTAACGACATCTGATGCAGCGGGAAGCTTATCCGTGAAGATGGTCTGGGGAACAGCCGTACCCGTCGGTGCAGTCGTATCGACAACATTCAGGATGACATCCTGTCTGAACTTCCAGAACTTGATCTTAAGCTGATATGTTCCGGGAACTGTCGTATCGATAGCCGAGATATCGGTGATCATACTCGAATCGGGAACCGGTTCTGTGAAGAAGTCGTCAAACACTATAGGCGATCCGGTCTCAATGGTCACAAGACCTACGATCTTCCCTCTCTCGAGATTCATATAACCGTAAATAAACAGAGCAACACCGGCCGCAAGTCCGAGCAGACCCGCGAACGCAAAAATCAATAATCTTCTGATCTTAGTTCTCTTATCCATCAATTCTCACTTCTTACCGTCAAAGTTTCATAATCGAGCATCGGCTGTACAGACTCCGTAGCAACGATAACGCCTTCGGGAAGGCTGTCATGGTCGTAACTGTTGTTATACGGGTCGAGCTCCGCATCCGTATACATGAAGATAAACGATATATCCGTCATGCTTAAGAATACGCAAGCATCACAGTGATACCAGTAACCGTCGATCTTTATAAGATTCCAGTAGTGGCTCGATTCGTAGATCGGATACCTCTCCACTGTCATGCTCTCTATTCCCACCGCACCGAACATGGCGCGGCACATAGCCATGTAGTTATAACAATCTCCGTACATGGTGGTCAATGCATCATATGCTCCTGCAGTCCAGTCGCACTTGTCGGATTCCATCATGTAGTGGATATGTGTGCTGACCCATGAGACTATGCGGAAAGCCTTTTCGATGTCGCTCATGGAGTCGTCGCATATGTCGTTGTCCTCGATAACCTGACGTGCTAATGCGTAGATCTCCTCGGGATCGTAGTAGCGTTCGGGCTTAACGCGAAGGTGCAGCGTAACAGTAGTTGAAGACGTGTTTCCCTCTTCGTCATAAGCCGTGTAAGTGACGGGATAGTAGCCCTCTTCCGTGACGTTCACCGCCGAAGTATCAACCTCAAGGACCGGATTCTCATCATAGTCGTCGGTTGCCGTGATGCCGTCCATGTAAACGATGGCGTCACCAATGAATGCTTCGAAGTCGTGAGGACCGTAGATAAGGGGTGCCGTGTGGTCGTCGATTACCGTGAAAGGCACGTTAATAACAGTCTCGTTTCCGCTTGCGTCGGTAAGCTTTACGGGAATGTTATAAGATCCTCCCTCAAGGATCTCAGGCATGCTCTCGGCATACGCTACAGTAACTGAAGCAAGATCTGAAATACCCGTTACACAAGCTTCAGGCGAAGGCAGTCCGTCAGTGTAGACCGTCTGCGGAACAGCCGTTGCAACAGGCGGAGTAGTGTCGACAATGTTAAGCACTACTTCCCTTGAGACCTCAATGTAATCTCCTGCCTTGACCTTAAGGCCGTAGCTTCCGGGAACAGTCGTATCGATACCCGAGATGTCGGTTATAAACGCACCGTTCGGGATATTATTCTGAGTAAATAGTTCCGCATTTAAGGCAGATCCCGTCTCGATCGTAACTTCGGGAAGGATCTTGGAAATAAGGTGACGTCTGTAGAGTCTGAATCCCATATAACCGCAGCATGCAAGGAGCGCGATAACGATGACCGTATAGATCACCTTCGCTCTTCTGGCCTTTCTGACCCTTGCAGGAGTTCTGACCTGCTTACGTTCGCCTTCGTGACTTCTCATTTATCCCCTTATTCTTCCGTTATCGTTAAGTTTGTGAAATCGAGCCTGTCCTGAACTGACGAGGATGCTCTCGGAGGGACCGTAGCCCCGTTGAACTCATGGTGATGATCGAGTTCCGAATCGATCTGCATAAACACGTAACCCGAAGTATCCGCGAAGTCACATGCGTCACAGTGATACCACTGACCGTTGATCTTGATGAGGTTCCAATAGTGAGGCGATGTCGTAACGGGAGATCTCTCGACTCTTACATTCTCAATGCCTGCAACATCGAGCATCGCCCTGCAGACCGCATAGTATGTGTAGCAGTCACCCGTATGCGTATTGAAACCGTCCATGGCAGCTATAGTCCAGTCGGACTTATCCGAAGTTCCGGTGTAACCGATATTGCGGTTAGCCCAGTCGAAGATCCTGAATGCTATCTCGATATCATTGAAATTCTCAGCAGGCTCGCCGTCCAGGACACGGTTATAAAGAACATCCATGGCAGTGCCATAGACTTCGCTTCTTTCAAGGAATACCTCAGGCATATTCTCGAGGATAAGATCTGCCGTCGCGGAAGCCGTGTTGCCGTGAGCATCCTTAGCAGTATAAGTGATTACGTAGACTCCGGGAGTATCCGGTACAACATTGGACAGATCGACTTCTACGGAAGGATCGGGATCGTAGTCATCGCTTACCTCGACGCCCTCCAAATAAGACGTGGTGCCTCCGACAAAAGCATAGATGCACTCGGGCACCGTAAGCTCGGGAGCAGTTACATCTGCCGTCACATCGAAAGGCACATCGATCAAAGTCACATTGCCGTATGCATCCGTAAGTCTTACGGGAACATCGTAGGAACCTCCGGGGATCGGCGGGATCATCTCATCGACATAATTGATGCTTACGTCGGCAAGATCATATACATTCGTAACGACCTCCGATGCAGGGGGAACGTCATCCTGGAAGATCTGCTGAGGAACAGCCTCGCCCGTAGGAGCCGTTGTATCCACGATATCGAGGACAACATCTCTTTCAAAGCCGAAGTTTCTGATCTTAAGGCCGTATGAACAAGGCACGGAAGTATCGATCTGCGAGATATCTGTGATAAAACAGCTTCCTGCAAGATTTTCCTTAAGGAACATGTCAAGCGTGATGCTGTT
>CADAXO010000083.1 GCA_902791885.1 Oscillospiraceae bacterium
TGTTCCGTTCTCGCCCTTGATCCTGATCTTAAGTCTTCTCGCCTGAGCGTCGCCTAAGTTGGAGCAGGAACCTACCTCGAAATACTTCTGCTGTCTGGGAGACCATGCCTCTACGTCGCAGGACTTAACCTTAAGGTCTGCAAGGTCGCCGGAGCAGCACTCGAGTGTTCTTACGGGAACGTCCAAAGAACGGAAGTAATCAACCGTGTTCTTCCAGAGCACATCGTACCACTTCTTGGACTCCTCAGGCTTACATACGACGATCATCTCCTGCTTCTCGAACTGGTGGATTCTGTATACGCCTCTCTCCTCGATGCCGTGAGCACCGACTTCCTTACGGAAGCAGGGGGAGTAGGATGTGAGTGTCTGGGGAAGCTTGTCCTCATCGATGATGGTATCGATGAACTTGCCGATCATGGAGTGCTCGGATGTACCGATGAGGTAGAGGTCCTCGCCCTCGATCTTATACATCATGTTCTCCATCTCAGCGAAAGACATAACGCCCGTAACTACGGAAGATCTGATCATGTAAGGCGGGATATAGTATGTAAAGCCGCGATCGATCATGAAGTCTCTTGCATAGGAAAGGCATGCGGAGTGAAGTCTAGCGATGTCGCCTTTCAGGTAGTAGAAACCGTTACCGGATGTATCACGTGCGGGATCAAGCTCTATACCGTCAAGCTTCTCCATGATGTCAACGTGGTAGGGAACTTCGAACTCAGGTACGAAAGGCTCGCCGAATCTCTCGATCTCTACGTTCTCGGAGTCGTCCTTGCCGATCGGAACGGAAGGATCGATGATGTTGGGGATTACGAGCATTCTCTTTCTGATCTCGCCCTCAAGCTCTGTCTCCTTAACGGACAGTGCCTCGAGTTCGGCTGCCATGTCTGTGACCTCAGTCTTCTTGGCCATGGCTTCGTCCTTCTTGCCCTGGCCCATGAGCATACCGATCTCCTTGGAGACTACGTTACGCTTGTTACGGAGAGATTCAGCCTTCTGCTTAGCCTCTCTGAATTCCTTGTCGAGTGCGATGACCTCGTCTACAAGGGGGAGCTTCTCATCCTGAAACTTCTTCTTGATATTCTCTCTGACGATGGCCGTAATTTCCTTCGGGGTAAAGAACCGACGCATTCCACAGGATATATTCGTCTAATCTCATGTCCTGAATGGCCCTGATCTGGGCATTGATCGCGTCGTAATCGTACTCGAGGTAATTGCCCTCGCCTAAGTAATACGCCGTGAAGGCCTGAACATAAGGCCTTACCGTGCAGTATCCTTCCTGATACCACGCGGAGCTGCCGTAAGACAATACTGCGATCATGATGTCGTAAGGGTAGATGTCGGGCTTATCGAAAGTGATGCCGCCGATCATGGTGCCGAGCGCGTAGTGTGAAGGGTAGATCATGGGGCAGACTGAGTCCTCGCCCGCAAGTCCTATAGAATACCAGTCCTGACCGAGGTTTCTTCCGTCGTAATCGGAGGTTAGGATGATACCGAATACGTCGGCAGACATCGGAACTCCGAGCGTATCCTGGATGCGGACTCTCGCGGTCCTTACGAAGCGGTTGATAGCTTCGGTCCTCTCGGGTACCGTGCCCTCGACGCCGAAATAAGGCTCGTTGCCCGATGTGGTGGAGCCGGTCGGGAATCTTATATAGTCGAACTGGATCTCGTCGACACCTCTCGCGACTGCTTCCTCGGCAAGCTCAATTAGGTATTCCCAGTTATCGGGGTTATAGGGATCTAAGAAGGCACGTCCGCCCTCGGAATTAAAGTACAAGACATTTCCCTCGCTGTCTCTTATAGCTCGCTCGGGCTCTGCAGTCGCGAGGTTCGGGTCCTTGAAGCACACGATACGTCCGATGACTCTTATGCCGTGCTCGTGGCACTGCTCGATGACCTCGTTCAGGTTATAGTAGCCGTAAACAAGGCTGGACTCGAGCGCGAGCTCGTTAGTCGTGTCGTAAAGGGCACCGTCCTGCTCCTTAAGGTCGATTACGAAAGTGTTGATCTCGGAGTTAGCCGCGAGCTCGAAACACTCCTCGAGGTTAGCCGCAGGTCCTACGTAGATTCCCCTTACAGGGTAGTGTTCGTAAGGAACGGGATTCTCGGCAGGCTCCAAAGGTCCCCACATCGCGAGAGCGAGGTCGGAGTCTTCGAGGTATTCTTCGATATGGTAAGCTTCCGTCTCAGCCGTGGTCTCCATGGTGCCTATGGATGCGACTCCTACGAGGGAAGGAGTCGTCTCCGCATTCTCCCCGAAAGCCTTGCGCCTTCCTATTATGGCGCCCACAAGCACGAGACCCATTACAACAGCTGATACTGCCAGCGTAACGAAAAGCTTACGGAGGGCGTCTATCCTTCTTCCGCTGCCTCCCTTTTCGCTTCTTATGAAGGCTGAAGTATCATATTTTCTGTTGTCATTTATCATAATAGAAATTATACCTTATTTAATGATAAAATATGTTTAACTTTTGATTAGTGAGGGATTGCATATGCTCATACGAAACTGCACCGGAGGTATCGTCTTTTGTGGGGACAAGGTCCTCATGATCGAGAATGATAAGCACGAGTGGGCATTCCCCAAGGGTGTCATAAGAGTTAACCAGAAGCTCACCGATGTCGTTGTAAGAAGAGTTCAGTACGAGACCGGTGTATCGGCTAAGGTCCTCGCGCCCTGCGGCAAGACTCACTACGAGTTCTATTCGATATCAAGAAGAAAGCCCGTACATAACAATATCTCGTGGTTCATAATGAAGGCGGAAGACACCAAGGCCGTTCCGAACCGGGAAGAGAACATCATCAGTGCGAAGTTCTTCGAGGTCGAGACTGCCATGAACAAGGTCACATACAGCCAGGATAAATCCCTGCTTCTCATGGCTTATCAGAAGTATAAGGAGATAGTCTGATTTGTCTTCTGATTACATAACCTTCGCCCGCGAAGGAGAATCCAGGATAGAGATCTCAAAGTCCGTGTTCATCGGTAATTCCGCGGAAGTGGAAAGTGCGCGTGAAGCGGAAGAATTCGTCGCCAAGATAAGAGCAAAGTATCCCGATGCCAGACACGTGTGCTACGCATGGCGCGTGTCGGGTGAGACTTTCATGCAAAAGTACAGCGACGACGGCGAACCCTCGGGTACCGGCGGCATGCCGATATTAAACGTCCTCGACAAGAAGGAGATAACCAACGGGGTCATCACGGTGACGAGGTATTTCGGCGGGATACTTCTGGGTAAGGGCGGCCTCGTCCGGGCCTACACGGATTCCGCGGCAGAGGCAGTCAAAGCTTCAGGCCTGGTAAGCGTGACCGAAGGCGAGATATACAGCATCTCCATGGGCTACGACATGAGCGAAAAGCTTATCTACGCGTTGACCCAGGCGGGCTGGTGCGTCAAGGATCCCGAATACGGCGAGTGCGTTAAGGTCGGAGTCGTTTGTCCTGCAGTTAAAGGAGAGGAACTTCAGGCGTTCGTTAAAGACAGAAGCTTCGGCAGGGCAGAAGCCGTCAAAGAGGGCACGGATCTTATCAGGACGGAATTGACGGAAGATTGATCCTATTTTGACTAATATTTGCACCAATATATAATCTTTGTCGGAGTATCATTGGCAAAGAGGTGAATCATATGGAAAACAATACAAAGAAAAAGACAGGAATGCTCGTTCCGATACTGGTAATAATCACCGTTTGCTCGGTAATCTTCTCGATGCTCCAGACAGTCTATATCTTGAGGCTCGCGTCAGGCTCAGTGGGAAATATGACTTATTCCGAAGGAAGAGTGCGTGACGAAGAAAGCTCGAGAAGCCGTGACGACGATGAAGAACGCACGGTTTCTCCCGTCGCTGATCCCGAGTTCTCGCTCGAGAACGCCGCAAGCGTATATGATCCGAACAAGGAGACATTAAGCACCACCGAGATCGTAAGACTCGTAAGTCCCGCGACCGTATCGGTCTATGTCATGGGTACGGTCAATAACGTAACTACCCCGATGTTCTCCGGAACGGGATTCTTCATAAGCGATGACGGTTATGTTGTTACGAACCGCCATGTAGTAAGCGATGTTCTTGATAACGAGAACATGAGTCTTATCGTCGATGTTCCGGGATACGATATCCCGATCAATGCCCAAATCGTCGGAACGGATGTCCAGACGGATGTCGCCGTCCTTAAGGTTGAGGAGCAGGATGATCCGTTTCCTTATGTAACGCTCGGCGATTCCGATATGCTGCAGGTAGGAGAACTGGTCGTTGCTATCGGCAATCCTCTCGGAAGACTTGAAGGTACTGTAACGGTCGGAGTCGTATCGGCACTTGAGCGTCAGATCAATAACAACGGATATACAATGGATCTTATCCAGACCGATGCTTCCATCAATTCCGGTAACAGCGGCGGACCGTTGATCAATTCATTCGGTGAGGTAATAGGTATTACCAATGCGAAGATCACAGTAGCCGATAACCTGGGATTCGCGATCCCGATATCCGATGTCCGCGACATCATCCAGTCGATAATCAACTACGGCTATGTAGCCAACCGTCCTTATCTCGGAGTCACAGTCGCCAACGTCGCATCTGATGAATACTACGGAGCCGTCGAGGGCGTATTCGTAGCGACTGTCGAGAGCGGCGGACCTGCCGATCAGGCCGGATTAAGAGAGGGCGACCGCATTATATCTTTAGACGGGGTTGAAATTGAGAGGTCTGATGATATTATAAGTGTGCGTGACACACACGCACCCGGTGATGAGATCACCGTGGTCGTTGAAAGAGACGGACGTACGCGCGAATTAACATTGGTTATCGGAGATTCAAATGACGCAGAACAGTAATTATAATTACAGCAGAAAGAGAAGCAGAGGCATCAAGATCATGGCAGCGATCTTAGCGTTCGCAGTCGGAGGATCCATCATTGTATCTATCGTAGGTCTTATAATCGCAGGAATCTGATTATTGTCAGATGGTGATCTTATAAAGCTTCGTCTGCTCGATCGGACCGGTCTTACGAAGATCTTCAACGTCTGAAGTTCCCGTTACGAAGAGCAGAGCCTCGACCATAATCATATGTGAGATCAGGAGGACATTGTCCTCCTTTTCATATGCCTTGAGTTTGTTAATTATGTTTTGGGCCCTTCTTATTACATCCGCGAATGTCTCGCCGCCGTCGACGGGGACGTAGTTATCGGGATCGTTAACGAACCTGTCGTATGTATCCGGATACAGCTTCGAAGCTTCGGAGGTGACCATGCCTTCGAATATCCCCAGAGACATCTCACGAAGATCCTTCTCTATCGTGAGCGGGATCTTATAGTCACAGTTAGACAGGATGAGCTGTGCCGTATGAAGAGTGCGGGGAAGAGGGCTTACGAGGACTCGGCTTATGCGGCCGGGCATCGAGGACAACTCGCGTCCGAGCTTAACCGCACCTTCCCGTCCTTCTTTTGTAAGGGGCGAATTATTCATGCCCTGCATCCGCTTCTCGGTGTTCCACAGGGTCTGTCCGTGTCTTGTAAGATAAATGTTCATCCGTTAAGGGTTTACGGTACGTCGGCGATCTTGTCGAGACCTGTCTGATTGAATTCATAAGCATAAGCACTCAATGTCTCATTCAGGAAGGCCTGATAGTTTCTCATTCGAACGAAGGAGTTAACCCTGTCATACCACTCGGGATTCTCGGATATTCCGACGAGATAGACGATATAGTAACCTGTATCGGTCTCGAGGAATGCCTTATCACCTGCCACTCTCGTATCAGAGAAGATCCACTCGTCGAGGATTCCCTCGTACTTGCCGGGATATGTATCCTGGCTGTGTGTGATGACGATGTTGCCGTTGATGATATCGTCGTTATAGAGATTCTCGATCGTCTGAACGTCAGTCTCCTCACCGAATACACCGATCGTATCGTAGATCTCCTGGGCTACCTGCTGTGCATTCGCGATGTCGTAGCCGGGAGTGTCCTCGGTGCCTGAAGTGTTGATCAGGACCTCAACCATACGGACGTCTCTTAAAGGAACTGTCTGTCTTTCTCTTTCGACGAATACGAGGATGATCGGGAAGCCGTCCTCATCGTTGAAGATGACGGAGTCGCCCGGAACTCTTGATGAGTCGAAAAGCCAGTCTCTGAAGTCTGTGTGTGTGAAGTCATCGTATCTCGAACCTGTTGTGAGGCAGGAGTCGGGAAGCTGAAGGATGGCAGCGGCTTCGCCCGAGAAATACTGGGCTGCGATAGCCTCGAACATGGAAGGATCCTGTCCCATCTGCTCGATGATCTGGTTCGCGTGAAGGTTCGCCGTATCGATGAAAGCCTGATCTCTTTGCTCATAACGGATTCGAAGGAGCTTGTAGGAGACTTCATCGTATGCGTTCGGATTGTTGTTGTAAGCTTCCTCAGCCTGCTCGTCGGTAGCCTGGAGCTCCTGAAGCTTGGCGCCGGAAGAGTAGTCTTCCGTGAAATACATTTTCGCGAGGGCGGAGAGGATGACCTGCTCGTCGACCTGGTCGCCGAAGACGCCTCTGATGTATGTCGTAAGGTCGACACCGAGCTCGTCAGCCTTGGAACGGAGCCAGTCGATGTAAGCTCTGGCGAGGTCGTAGTGCTTGGACTCGATCTCGAGACCGTGTGCGATGGCATCGTCGTAAAGAAGCTGTGTGAGCTGCATCTGCTGTGCCGTTAAGTCGAGGAAGTAATCCCTGTTTGTCGCGAAATTGGCGTCAACGGAAGGGCCGGAGAGCATCTCGGGAGTCTCGGAGGCGAAGATGTCGACACCGTTATCGATCAGTATGTAGTGGTACATGAAGCTGAACTCGGCGCTGTCGACGGGAGTGCCGCCGATGGAGAGGGGACTCTGGAGCTTCTCCTTGATACCCGCGTTATAGAAAAGCGAAGCCGCTACGGTCGCGAGAACAACAATTGAAGCGATCACGAGGAATGTGATGCTCTTGACGGTGCCCTTCGTAACGGGTGTTCTCGATGTGATGTCCGACTTGTCGGGTGCGAGGTCGAGCTTTACGGGAGCGATATCGTTCTTCCTGATATCTTCCTTCATGGGAGCGGGGGCTTCGGATGTGAGCTGATCTTCCAAAGATACGGAAGTCTCACCCGTTAGATCGAAGTCCGGGCTGCCGTTCAAGTCCTGAAGTATCTCAGTATTGTTATCGCCGGCATTCGTATCGAAGTCGGGAGTTCTTATGATCTTATTCTTGTTTTCTCTGTTCTTTTTCAAAGCGGTTCCTCCTTGCCGGGAACAATTAGTTTAATGGCTTCTTTGATGCAGCTGACGCGGGCGGGAAGGTCAGGGCCTTCTTCGCCGTCGATATCAAGTGTTATCTTCTCGGGCGACTCGATTAAGATGTCGTCCGACTGAACATAGATCACGTTCTCGTTATTGATGTGGTCGCCTATGACGAGGCTTCCCAGAAGCGGTACGACCTCGAGTGCTTCAAGTTTCTTTAATACGAGAAGGTCGAGCTTGCCGTCTGTGATGTCCGCCTTGGTCATGAGACTTCTGAAGCCTCCGACACTCTTGGTGTTGGAGATCATGAACATGATTATGTCCTCTTCGTAAGTATTACCGTTCGCGGTGATCTTAACGGGGATAGTGCGGTTTATGTCCTGAATGTCCTTCATGGCGGAAAGCCAGTAAGCGGCGGGACCTATCAGAGTCTTAACATCCGAGTTTGCTTTGTATGCGACGTCTGTAAGAAGTCCGCCTGCAACAACGTTAAGGAAGTAGTTGTCGTTTACCTTGCCGCAGTCGACGTTAACTATCGAAGGCTTAAGGAGCATTCTTGCGAAGTCGGAAGGGGCCTGGGGCAGATTGTTGATCGTGGCAAAGTCGTTTACCGTGCCCGATGTGTGGATGGCGAGGGGAAGATCGATCCCGCCTCTCATCATTCCCGTTACGACCTCGTTGACTGTTCCGTCTCCGCCTAAAGCAACGATGGCGTCGTACTGCGACGCGTCTGTCTGCATGGCGTAGTTCATCGCATCGAACCTTCCTGCCGTATAGCAGATGTCGGTTCGAGTAAGGTCGCCCGTACCCGACAGATACATGAGTATGCTGTCGAGATCGGTAAGTGATTTCTCCCTTCCCGATGAAGGGTTGATGATTATTCTAAGCCTAAGTCCCATACATATAATACTTTAGCATATATATGCGCGTGTTTTATTACCGCAATGCTACAAAATATGGTACTATAAGTCCTATGGTTAAAAACGGCAAAATCAAGGAAACAGCAATGAAAGGCTTAAGATTTCTGACAAATCTCAAGTTCCTTACTTTCGCACTTCCGTTCCTTATCATCCTTCTTGTATTCGCCCTCATGGGCGTTTATCCCGCAGGCACGAAGACGATGCTTACGGTAGATCTTTATCATCAGTACATGCCTTTCATCTATGAGCTTCGCGCCAAGATCTTAGGCGGAAGGTCCCTTTTCTATTCATGGAACAGCGGCCTCGGCAACGAGTATTACGCAGTCTTCGCGAACTACTGCGCAAGTCCTTTGAATCTTCTCGCGCTGCTTTTCCCTTATAAGGCACTCCCTGTATTTGTAGCCTTTACCACGGC
>CADAXO010000084.1 GCA_902791885.1 Oscillospiraceae bacterium
GCATTGTCCTGGAAGTAATCCTCCTCATCTACAACATACTTCTTGGAGTTGTTGTACTTACCTTTCTTGATAGCGTCAAGGTAGTTTCCGACTACATCGACTATCGCTTCCTTGTCCTTACCGTTCAGAAGGCTGCATCCTGCGAATGAACCCATAAGAACAGCTGCGGCAGTCACCATGCATATAGCTTTTCGAAGTCTCATGGTTATCCCCTTTCATAACATAATTGCCCTAATTATAAGAAGTTTCCGCGCAAAATAGAAGAGCCCGGCGGTTAAGCCGGACTCTCTTGAAAGCCGTTGTTATGCTTTACTTATGCCTTCTTGTTGGCAAGGAACGCATTGATCATCTCAACAGTCTTATCCACAGCCTCTTCAGGGAAACCGTGAACTGCCATGGCCTGCTCAAGGCTCTCGCCGCTTGCTGCCATACAGCCGATGCAGTGCATTCCGAGATTCATGAGGATACCTGCGATCTCAGGGTCCTTATCGAGAATCTCTGTAATAAGCATATCTTTTGTTACTTCCATGTCTTTGTCTCCTTGTCTCAGTATTCACCAACGCCATTATATAACGGCGTTATATTTATGGGAAGTACTGATTTTAATCTACCGTCACATAAGCGATGGAATAAACGGAGTCAGCACCGACATCGAACATAACGAATGCATAATCGCCGGACTCGAGGTCGTCAGGAGCATATGTGAATACGAATGTATCTGTAGCTCCGGACTCGGACTGAACTGCGAGGTTACCGATGAGTTCGCCGTCGAGGAAGATAGCGCACTCCATCTGCTCGCCGTTGCTGTAGTAAGCCCAAGTTCTTGCTACGAAACGGATCTCACCCTCTACTTCGTCACCTTCATCAGGATAGATGTATTCGCCATCCTCATTCTCGAAGTGGAATGAATAGCAGTCATCAGAGAAGTCAAGTGTTCTTCCCGTAGGTCCTGTCAAAGGAAGCTGATCAGGTGTTACGGAACCGTCGTTGCTGACGATGATGTAAGTGATTACTGCCAATACGCTGCTTGATGAACCCTCATCATAGATAGTAAGTTCATATGTGCCTGCAGGGCTGTCAGTGGGAACATCAATATAGATATGGTCCTCACTGTCGTTAGGCATTACATATGTTCCGCTTACCGTGCTGCTGTTATTCATAACGATCTCATACTCGAAGGTTGAACCCTGGTCATAATAAGCCCATGTAACAACGCCGAGCTCTACATGATCATCGTATGCATAGCAGAAGTTTGAATAATAGTCATCGCCTTCGTAATCGATTACCGATGAAGTATTGAATGCGGAGGATGCAGATGCTCCGGGATCACTTATACCCATGTAAAGATTGTAATCAGACTGTGTGATTCTTCCCTGCTCAAGGAGAAGATCCAAAGCAGCAGTCATAATAGCATCATTATCAATATCAAGATCGTAGATGGAGATCTCAGACATTACGTCATTCTGAGGATCAACAAAGAGATTGCCGTCATCATCGGCAGTTACGATGAATGTTCCCTGATAATCTCCGAGATCAGACTCGTTAACAGCCTGAGTTACGATCTCATACATGCTGTACATGTAGCTCGTATAATCATAGTTGGCATCACCGTTGATCATTCCCTCAAAATAATCTGCAAAGATCGGAGCAAGCTCATCTGTATTAGAGAAATGCTGAATGAGAGCAGCATCTGTATCAGGAGCTGTTCCGCTGATCGTTACAGTAATCGAAGAATCATCGGAAGCAGTTACTTCAGGTACATATTCAACACGTGACCAGAAAGACTGGAGACACTCTGTCAAAATCTCTTCGCTGTCACCCAGATCAGACAGGATCTCATCTGATCCGTCGCTGTCAGAAGACATAGCGATAGCTGACTGAAGATCGCCTGCTGCAAGGTAATCGATGAACTGATCTACTGCAGCGATTGCAGTTGCGTTGGAAAGACCTGCGAACTCAAGATCCTTGGTAAGGTCTGTAAGGAAGTTATAGAAATCCTCTGTCGAATCAGCTTCGATGAGCCACGCGTCGCCGTCCTTGGAAAGCTCGAAGTCAACGGACTCTGTAACCGTATCCTCGATATCGGCAATAGCGTCTACGAACTCCTCGTAAGTTAAGTCATCGCCGGAGATGGACTCGAGATCGGGAAGCGTAAATACAACCTCTGCTGTAGCAGATTCCTTATCTGTCTCCACCTCGGCAACCTCGAACGTGGAAAGATCCCATGCTGCTGCGAGGATGCCTGCAGTAACCTCGTCGAGCTCGTTCTCCTGGAAGTAATCCTCCTCGTCGACAACGTACTTCTTGGAATTCTTGTACTTTGCCTCCTGGATAGCTTCGATGTAGCTTGTAAGTGTCTCGGTAACGAGCTTCTTATCCTTGCCGAAAAGGCTGCAGCCGCTGACCGAACCCATTAACAACGCCGAAGCAGTGATAATGCTGATTGTTTTTCTTGTGTTCATGTGCGAAAAACTCCTTTCTTAATACTTCTCATTAATAAAATTAATCAACGTCATCGACAGTCGCATACGCGTAAGCGAATACCGAGCTGTCATCTACATCATAAAGAACGAATGTGTAATTGCCGTTCTCAAGTCCGCCTGCAGGTTCGTATTCAAACTCGAATGTATCGTTGCTGTCGTTCTCGCTTACACTCGAGATACTGTCAACACGGTGTCCGTTGAGATAAACATCGCAGTTCATCACGGAACCTGCATCGTAGTAAGCCCAAGTCATTGCATAGAAGTTGACCGCGCCTCTGTTCGACGGATATACGGAATCATTAAACGATCTGCCGTTGCCGTCTAAGAAACGGAATGTATAGAAATCATTCGATACTTCGTCAAATGTCATCGATGTGCCGAATCCTACATCACCTGTGGTCGGAGCGCCCTGCTCAAGAACGATAACCTCAAGCTGGCACAATACGGAAGTCGTGTTCGAACCTTCATCGTAAACCGTGATCTGATAATTGCCGTACGGTCCTTCGGAAGGATCAACCGGGATAACGATCTCGACGATATCAGTGTTGTTGGTTGAGATCTCGTAATCACCTGTTAAGATTGCCGACGAACCGTTGACGGAAACGTCGTAATTGAACACATCACCCGTGTTGTAGTAATCCCATGTCTGAACATGTACTTCAACCGCATTCGCGCTTACAAATACATTGTATGCGTAAAAATCATCACCCTCACTTACAACGATATCCGTTACATCGTAATCCGATGAACCCGTGGAACCCGTATCAATACCCGAGAACTGGTTATACTGTTCCTGCGTGATCCTTCCCTGCTCAAGAAGAAGATCCAAAGCAGCAGGGACGACTTCTTCGCCCTCCGCGAATCCCGGGAAATCGAAAGTCTGCATGAACTCCGAATCGGGTTCTACCATAAGATTTCCGTACTCATCACAGGTTACGACTGCAAAGCTTGAATAAGGAATGATATTCGCATTATCGATGGCATTTACAACAACATCGAAAAGCTCACCCATAAGCATTTCCATATCCACATTGCCGTTTAATGTAGCTTCGATATAATCTGCCGCGACGGGCGCCAGAAGCGTAGTATCGTGGGAAGCTGCATTAACTGCAGTCTCGGCATCGGGAGCTGAGCCCGTTACTGTGACCGTGATCGAATCTTCAGTAGAATCGGTTACTTCCAGTTCGTAATCAAGATGCGAGAAATATGCCGCCATGACATCTCCCATCAATTCGAGGTTATCGACAGATAAAGCCTCTTCAAAGTCTTCAACCTCATTGGTGAAATTGGAACTCATAGCTGCTGCTTCGGAGACATTTCCTGCCGCGAGCAAAGCTATGAACGTATCTACTGCCTGCATAGCAGAGGCCTCGGAAAGAGCTGACAATTCAAGGTCTCCCGCAAGATCCATGAGGAAGTTAAAGTAATCCTCTGTGGAATCGGGCTCGATGAGCCACTCGTCATCTTCCTTGGAAAGCTCGAACTCCAGTGTCTCAGTCGTCTTGTCGGCATCGGCGATCGCATCGATGAACTCGTCATACGAATATCCTTCTTCAGCGAGCGCCTCAATGTCAGGAATCGTGAATTCAACTTCAGCAGTCGCGGAATTCTTATTAACTTCGACTTCAGTGATCTCGAACTCAGTCTCTGCGAACATAGCCTCGAGTACACCGGATGTCTGGCCGTCGAACTCATGCTCGAAGAAGTAATCCTCGGAATCGACTACGTACTTTTGGGAGTTGTTGAACTTGCTTTTCGAGATAGCCTCAAGATACTTTGTAAGCGTCTCCGTGACGGCTTCCTTGTCCTTGCCCCCTAAGAGGCTGCATCCGCTTAAGGTGCCCATCATAAGCGCCGAAGCGGTGATAATGCTGATTGTCTTACGTGCGTTCATCGTGTCCTCCTTTCGATGATCAGATCAGCCTGCAGGCAGATTGTTTCTTAACTGCTGCCACATCTCGTACTGCTCGGAAGTAATCCTTCCCTGCTCGATAAGATACTCGGCAGCAGGCTCCATAAGATCGCTGCCGTTCAAAGACTCGGGGAACTCGAAGTCGAGCCCCATGGAATCCATAGGATCTACACGGACAACTCCGTTCTCATCGTAATGCACAAGGAATGTGCCTGTTACGGGCACTGTATCGGTCTCAGAAAGCTGCTCTGAAAGCATGCCGAAAAGCCCGTTAAGAGCGCCCTCCATATCGGGGCTGCCGTTAATTGTAGACTCAAGAAAATCAGCGTAGATCGGCACCATAAGATCGTAATTGTTGGTAGCCGCGGTAAAGCACGCCTCGCAGTCAGGAGCGGTTCCCGTGACCGTAACTTCCATGCCTTCATCTGTCGGCGTAACGGATGTCTCGTAATCGAGATTCTGATAATAAACGCTGAAGATGTCATAAACGGAATCTACATCGCCGTAAAGGCTTGCTATCTCTGCGTACATATTCGCATGATCAAGCGATGTCATGTCCATGGCTGACTGCATGTCGCCTTCGGCCGATAGGCTGATGTACCTTTCAACCGCTGCGGCTGCCGCTTCTTCCGTAAGCTCGGTGATCTCGAATGTCCCGGACGGAACAGCTTCCGAAGAAGTCTCTGCCGCGGTCGCGGCAGCAGTCTCAGCAACAGTCTCTTCGACGGTTTCTTCGGCGGTGACCGAAGTCTCAGCTGAAGACTCAGAAGTCTCCTGTGTCTTGCCGCTGCAGCCGCTGACCGTACCTGTAAGCACGGCCGCAGCAGCGAGCAGACTCAAAGCTTTTTTGAATTTCATTTATTATCCCCCTTCCATGAATTCCGCTTAATTATAAAACATTTTTAAGCGGAGGGGGAAATTAACCTTTAAATTGCGTCCTTCATGGACTTTACATATTCACCTACATGAGGCGCAGCGTCCCTGCCGTATTGAGCCAGGATCTTGATGATGGCGGAGCCTACGATCGCACCGTCTGAGATGCCTGCCATCTTCGCGGCCTGCTCGGGTGTGGAGATTCCGAAGCCGATTGCGACCGGTGTGTCCGTGTTCGCGCGGATGACCTTAACGATGGACTCAAGGTCAGTCTTGATCTCGGATCTTACACCTGTTACGCCCAGGGAAGAAACGAGATAGATGAAGCCATCTGCTTCCTTCGCGATCATGGCGATCCTGTTCTCTGAAGTAGGTGCGATCAGTGAGATAAGATCGACATCATACTGATGGCACAAAGGAAGGAACTCCTCCTTCTCCTCGTACGGAAGATCCGGGAGGATTAGTCCGTCGATTCCGATCTCCTTACAAGTGCTGATGAACCTCTCGGCACCGTAAGAGAAGACCACATTCGCATATGTCATGAAGACCATGGGGATGGTAACGTCTTTTCGAAGGTCACGAACGAGGTCGAAGACCTTATCGGTAGTAACTCCGCCCTCGAGTGCACGCAGGTTCGCGCCCTGGATTACGGGACCTTCTGCCGTCGGATCCGAGAAAGGGATGCCGAGCTCGATAAGATCGGCGCCGTTTGCGACTGCAGCACGAACGACTCGCGCCGTGGTCTCAAGGTCGGGGTCGCCGCATGTTATGAAAGGTATGAATGCTTTGCCGTTCGCGAAAGCCTTGCTGATATTACTCATGGATATCCTCCCCTCTGTAGCGGGCGATGGCAGCACAGTCCTTGTCGCCTCTGCCGGAGATCGTGATTACGATTATCTTGTCCTTGTCCATAGTGGGTGCGAGCTTTCTTGCATACGCTACAGCGTGCGCGGACTCGATGGCGGGAATGATGCCCTCGGTCTTCGCAAGATACTCGAAAGCCTGTACTGCTTCCTCGTCGGTTACGGGCACATACTCGGCTCTTCCGATGTCGTGAAGGTACGCATGCTCAGGTCCTACACCGGGGTAATCAAGACCCGCGGAGATAGAATAAACCGGAGCGATCTGGCCGTACTCATCCTGGCAGAAATAAGACTTCATGCCGTGGAAGATTCCGACTCTTCCCGTGTTCACCGTAGCAGCTGTCTCGAAAGTATCGATCCCTTTTCCCGCAGCCTCGCAGCCGATGAGCTTAACGTCCTTGTCCTCAATGAAATTATAGAAAGATCCGATGGCGTTGGAGCCTCCGCCGACACACGCGATAACCGCATCGGGAAGTCTTCCCTCTTTCTGCAGCATCTGCTCCTTGATTTCCTTAGAGATGACAGCCTGGAAGTCTCTTACGATAGTCGGGAAAGGGTGCGGACCCATGACGGAACCCAGGCAGTAATGCGTGTCGGAAATACGTGAAGTCCACTCTCTCATCGCCTCCGATACGGCGTCCTTGAGCGTTGCCGTTCCAGACTTTACCGGAATAACTTCGGCGCCGAGGAGCCTCATGCGGTACACGTTAAGAGCCTGTCTCTTGGTGTCCTCCTCGCCCATGAATACGACGCACTCCATACCGAAAAGCGCAGCCGCGGTAGCCGTGGCAACACCGTGCTGTCCTGCTCCTGTCTCAGCGATAAGACGTGTCTTGCCCATCTTCTTCGCAAGCAGCGCCTGACCCAGAACGTTGTTTACTTTATGAGCGCCTGTGTGGTTAAGATCCTCTCTTTTAAGATAGATCTTCGCGCCGCCCAGATCCTTCGTCATCTTCTCGGCGTAGTAAAGTCTCGAAGGTCTTCCTGCGTACTCGTTAAAGAGCTCGGAGAGTTCAGCCTGGAACTCCGGGTCATTCTTGTACTTGTTATAAGCCTCCTCGAGTTCGATGACCGCGTTCATCAGCGTCTCGGGGATATACTGTCCGCCGTGAATGCCGAAGCGTCCGTTTGGATTAGTCATGTTCATCTTCCTTTCTGACAGCTTCACAGAAGTCCGTCATCTTCTTAGTATCTTTTATGCCTTCTGTTTCTATCCCTGAGCTCACATCGAGCGCATAAGGATGAAGTGTTCTTACCGCCTCCGCCGCATTGTCCGGAGCAAGTCCCCCTGCGAGAAAGAAAGGTCTCTTTACGCCCTTTATGATCTCCCAGTTAAATGTCTTTCCCGTTCCCATTCCCGAGTCGAGCAAGACCATATCCGCGGGA
>CADAXO010000085.1 GCA_902791885.1 Oscillospiraceae bacterium
AAGAACATGTGAAGCTATTCGGCAAGGGCGCAGACTACAGTGCGGTTAAGAAGGAATTCAATGACCTTGTTCTTTCTCATGAGAATAAAATCCGCCAAGCTATTGAAGAATCAGAAGATCCGCTTGCAACAGCACTTGTTGTGTCAAGAATCGGCAATTACATCGACCTTGGTGCGATGAATAATGTCGAGGAAGATGTTTTTCTTAAGCTGTTTGATGATACTTCGATGAGCGAAGGAGATAAGCGCACTTACGATAAGTTCCTTAAAGAGTGCGGGAAAGGAAAGACATTCCTTCTGGTATGCGATAACAGCGGGGAGATCGTCCTTGATAAGCTTTTGCTGGAACAGATTAAGAAGAGATTTCCTCATCTTGATATAACGGCCCTTGTAAGAGGCGGAGAAGTACTGAATGATGCGACTGTAGAAGATGCAGTCTATGCTGGTCTTGATAAGGTGGCAAAAATAGAAACGAACGGCGCAGCTTTGGCAGGAACGGTTTATGACATGATGCCCGCCCGTGCCCGTCAGCTGCTGGATGGATCTGATGTCATACTTTCCAAGGGACAGGGAAACTACGAGACCATGTCTGATCAGGGCAGGCACGTATTCTATATGTTTCTTTGCAAGTGCGACCTGTTTACAGATAGGTTTAATGTTCCGAGGCTAACGGGTATGTTTATCGAGGAGTTATGAGATAATAGGTATAACTACTGCTTGAGGAGTTTCCTATGAATATCGTTGATATTATCCTTGATAAACGTTACGGAAGAGCTCTTACCAACGAACAGATAAAGTTCTTTGTTAAGGGCGTTACTGACAAAAGTATCCCTGATTATCAGATATCTGCTTTGCTCATGGCGATCGTACTTAACGGTATGGGCGAACGCGAGATGACGACTCTTACCATGGAAATGGCGGCTTCAGGCGAACAGAATGATCTTTCCTTCGTAGGAGACGTTACAGTCGATAAACATTCGACGGGAGGTGTCGGCGATAAGGTAACTCCTATAGTTATGCCTTTGTGCCACTCGTTCGGAGTTAAGATCGTTAAGCTTACCGGAAGAGGCTTAGGATTCACGGGAGGAACAGTTGATAAATTCTCCTCTATAGAAGGCTTTAATATAGATATTCCGAAAGCAGATTTCCCGCGCCTTGTAGAGGAGACGGGAATGGTATTATCAGGTCAGACTCCGGATCTTGCTCCTGCAGATAAATCCCTTTATGCCTTAAGGGACGTTACGGGTACCGTAAGCTCTATCCCGCTTATAGCATCATCCATTATGAGCAAGAAGCTGGCGGGCGGCGCGGATGCCATTGTCCTTGACGTTACTACAGGAACCGGCGCTTTCATGAAGACATTCGAAGAGGCAAGGCAGATCGCTGATGCGATGATCAGGATCGGGGAGAGGGCCGGTAAGAAGGTCATAGCCGTTATTACCGATATGGATCAGCCTTTGGGCAGATACTGCGGTAATGTGCTCGAGATGAAGGAAGTATACGATACGCTTAACGGCAGGGGCGCAGAGGACGTTGTAGAAGTTTCTGCGACTATTGCATCCAAGATGATCAAGCTTGCAGGAAAGGCCGGCGGATTAAATGATGAGGAGCTTCTTAAAGAGTGCAAAGCAAGGATGAATGACGGAAGAGCTCTTGCCGAGTACATTAAGCTTTTAAGATCACAGGGAGGTCACGTTAATGAAGACGGACCTGTATATACGGCGGAACCCGTGTGCGTATATGAAGTAAAGGCGGAGGAATCTGGCTTTGTATTCTCGATGAAGACTAACGAGCTCGGACACTGTTCCGTAGCACTCGGTGCGGGAAGAGTTACCAAGGATGATGTTATCGACCTTGGCGCAGGCATAAGATTCATGAAGAAAAGGGGAGATCCGGTCAGATACGGTGATGTTCTCTGCAGACTTTATGTCGGCAAGGATTCTCCGTTGATAAATGATGAGGATACTCTGGCGTCTATCGCAGACAGGGTATCCCGGGCATATGAGATAAATTCATCAAGGCCTTTGGGCATTCGTCCTGTTGTTGACGTGCTCGGTGATAAAGAGTAAAATACAAACAAATGTTCAAAGGTAGTATTTGCTGATAATGTCCGAGCCTAAGGTCACAACTTATATCGGTATCGATCCGGGATATGCCATCACGGGTTACGGCATTATCAAGAAGACCGGCAATAAGCTCTCGGTCGTTGATTACGGCGTTATAGAGACTAAGCCCAATACGGAATTTCCTGTAAGACTTCTGGCTATTAATGAGAAGATCAAGTATCTTCTCGAACTGTATAAACCCGATTACATGTCTGTTGAAGAATTGTTTATCTCACAGAACAGAACTACGGCCGTTGGTACCGCACAGGCGAGAGGTGTTGTTCTCGTTGAAGCTGCCAGAGCCAATATACCCGTTTATGAATTTACTCCGGGTCAGGTGAAGCTTGCGGTTACGGGTTACGGCAAGGCTGAGAAGAAGCAGGTTCAGTCTATGGTTAAGACTTTACTGGGTCTTAAGGAAATACCTAAGCCTGATGATGCTGCAGACGGACTTGCGATGGCGATATGCCTTGCGAACACAGGTACTATCAATGCCGAGCGTGCTGTCTCAGGTTATCAGTACGGCCGTTACGGTTACAGCAAGAGAAATGAATTCGGTTGATAAGGAGATAAGATGGGAATTTATTCTTACATCAAGGGAACGGTAATCGATAAAGGCGAGGACAAGCTCGTACTCGAGAATAACGGAATAGGGTATGAGATCATATGTCCTATATCGATCTCACAGGATCTTGCGCCTATGGGTGATGAGGCGAAGGTCTGGATATATCAGAGCGTAAGGGAGGATGATATTACTCTTTACGGATTCTCATCGGTTCAGATGAAGGAGATGTTCTTAAGCCTTATAGAGGTAAGCGGAATCGGTCCCAAGGTTGCACATTCCATCTGTTCGCAGGTCGAGCCTGACAGGTTCGCATTGGCCGTTATAGGCGGCGACGTTACTTTCCTTACTTCCGTTAAGGGTCTGGGCAAGAAAGGCGCAGAAAGGATCGTTCTCGAGCTTAAGGATAAGCTTAAGAAGTCCGGTGTAGGAGCAGGTTCTTCCAAGAGCACAGGTAAGGTTGCCGTAAGCGCTCCCGCTGCTGATGGCAGTGTTGTATCTGATGCTGTTGAAGCTCTTGTCGTATTAGGCTATAAAGAGCAGGTAGCGGCCGAAGCCGTAAATAACAGTTATGAGGACGGAATAGATCTTCAGACTCTTATCAGGAATTCTCTTAAGAGTCTTGCGAGGTAATATATGGATTACGAGCACAGCGGATACGGAAGTTATGAAGATGAGGAGCGCGTAATAGGACGTTCCAAGCAGTTTGATGACCGTGATGAGAAGACGCTTCGTCCCATCACGTTCGAAGACTACAGCGGCCAGTCCAAGGTCAAGGATAATCTTAAGATCTTCATCAATGCAGCAAAGAAGAGAGGAGAAGCATTGGATCACGTGCTTCTGTACGGCCCTCCGGGATTGGGAAAGACGACTCTTGCGGGCATTATAGCTTCCGAGATGGGCGTAGGTATGCACATAACTACGGGTCCTTCCATCGAGAAGACAGGAGATCTTGCAGCCATTCTTACGAACCTCGGTGAGAATGAGGTTCTCTTCATCGATGAGATCCACAGACTTAATAAGAGCGTGGAAGAGATACTGTATCCTGCGATGGAGGATTACTGCCTGGATCTTATGATCGGTAAAGGACCTTCGGCAAGATCGGTAAGACTTGATCTTCCGCATTTTACGTTAGTCGGCGCGACAACAAGAGCGGGAATGCTCTCGGCTCCGTTAAGAGACAGATTCGGAATGATCCACAGACTTGAGCTTTATGAGACGGAAGACCTCATGAATATCCTGAAGCGTGACGCAGGTCTTATGGATATTAAGATCGATGAGGAAGGACTACGTAATATCGCTTCAAGATCCAGAGGAACTCCCCGTATTGCTATAAGACTTCTTAAGCGTATGAGAGACTATGCTCTTTATATGGATAAGGATGAGATCGATAAGGAAGTATCAGACTTCGGTCTTAAGGCTCTTGATATCGATGAATTGGGTCTTGATGCAGTAGACAGAAGAATACTTATGTCCATAGCGGATATCTTCAAGGGAGGTCCTGTAGGCCTTGAGACATTGGCTGCGGTTACAGGTGAAGATCCCATTACTATTGAAGATGTATACGAGCCTTTCCTTCTGCAGAACGGTTTTATAGCGAAGACTCCGAGGGGCAGGGTTCTTACTTCACGGGCTTTCGAGCACTTGGGTATAGCCGAGCCTGCGAGCTTTAAGGAGCGCAACAGAAATGCGTTCGAGAATATTTCGATAGATTCTCTTACGGGAAATAACGGTAACTGATTATGTCGATGCTTCTACATGCCTGCTGCGGACCTTGTGCCATGTATCCTGTTGACCTGCTTCTTAATGAAGGCAGAGAGCTGGATCTTTTCTGGTACAACCCCAACATTCATCCGGAATTCGAGTGGAACAGAAGACTTGAGAATCTTCACAAGTGTGCCGACCACTTCAATGTTAATCTCATTGAAGGCGGCGATGAGTGTATGCAGGATTATTGGGAAGAGAAGACGTATCTTACTGAATTCGAGAGCAGATGTCATATGTGCTATGACATAAGAATGGATGCTGTCGCAAGATTTGCGGCCGAGAACGGCTATGATTCTTTCTGCACTACTCTTCTTGTTAGTCCTTATCAGCAGCATGAGACTATTGTTAAGACAGCGTCGGAGAAGGCTGATCTGTACGGTGTTAAGTTCGAGTATATAGACTTCAGACCCGGGTTCAGGCAGGGGCAGAATATGGCTAGGGATATCGGTCTTTACCGTCAGAAATACTGCGGCTGCATATTCTCTTTGGAGTCATCAGAGTTCAGGGATAAGATCTATAAGTCGTTCGAGTCTTAAGACGGCTCTTTTGCAGGTACCAGAACAGAATAGTAATTCTCGTAAATTACCATGCCGGGTCTCGCCCCCGGGATCTTCTTAACATGTGAGACGGGGCAGTAGTCTACTTCAGCCTTTATCTCGCCTGCGTGGGAGCCTGCGCCCTCAGAGTGTTCTTCGACCATTATGCTTTTCGAGAAGAAGACTGCAAGCGAAGCAGCCTCGAGTACTGCGTTATCCGAGGGAAATTCTTCGCCTTTGTGAGAACGGAGTATAACATGTGTTCCGGGAAGACCTTTGATATGGAACCACCAGTCGTCCTTGGACGCTACTTTGAAGGTGAGCTCGTCATTTTGAATGTTGTTTCTTCCCGAGAGGATCTCGTAGCCGTCTGAAGTCGTGTATTTCCTGTAGGAGAGCGCGACAGAAGGTTTCTTCTGAGAAAGTTTCTTATTTTTCATCGCAGCTTTCTTTGCAGCTTCACGCATAGCTCTTGATGCACGCTTGCCTGACTTGGACATGCCTACAGTCCTGTTGGGATTACCCTGGTTAACAGGAGTTTGCTTGCTTCTCATGTCGCTTGAGTATGTGCCTGCAAGGCTTGCGATCTCCTGCTCTATAGCTGTTATGTCATCTTCGCATGAAGCGGAGGAGATGGCAGCCTTAACCGATCTGAAGTAGGCTATTGCTTCGCGGTCAGACTTGATGTACTGCTCGGATAATTCGAACTTACGCTTAGCCTTGTGAAAGCGCTTGTAGTAGTCCTGCGCGTTCGCTGAAGCGTCTGTGACGGGGTTAAGCTCGATCGTAATGGGCTTCGGCGGATCTTCGTAGTAGTCGTCGCAGGTGAAGCTTTGCGAGTGTTCTTTTATGCAGTAAGTGTTCGAGAGTATGAGGTCACCGCACTTTTTGTAGTAGTCGGCTTTTTTACCGTCTTCGAAGTCACGCTCGTGAATCTCGAGTTTTCTTACGGAATGGGAAAGCGCGGAGTCGATAATGACATTAAGTCTTTGTTTCTTACGGTCAAGATCGACGGCACGGTCCTTGGACTCGTAGAATCTGTCGATTGCTTCCGAGATCGTATCAAACTTCTTGATGATGCCGTCTCCGTTATAGAAGAATGGCAGGTAGTCTACAGGCTCCGAATCGTTCGTGTAGTAAACGGACGGTGTATAGGAGAAAGTCGTAACACCGCGAAGAAAATCAGTAAGCACATCCTTAAGGCTTGCCAGGGAATCTTCTGTAAGCGCCTTAAACGGCGTTCTGTCGTCGATGCGGCACTTATCCGTCATTCTTCTTATAAGAGAAGGGGAAAGGCCCTTAATCGAGTTAAGAAGGGCTTTCTCCGTGGATCTGCCGGTCTCTTCCTCTTTTACAGGAATTATTCCGTTCAATATCGATGCATAAGCCTCTTCGGGACTTATCTTATCCTGTGCAGGCGGATACTCGTAGATCCTCGCAGGCATAACCTCTCTGTAGCGGTTTACGGAAAGATCGACATGGACCAGACTGTCAATGATCTTGCCTGTCTGATTAACGAGAATAAGGTTGGAATAACGTCCCATGAGCTCGCATATAAGCGTGTATGTATTCCTGTCATGAAGTTCGTCAGTATTGCTCGCCTTGATCTCGATAATTCGCTCATAGGAAGGACAGGTGACAGACTCGATCTTGGCACCTGATAAGTACTTGCGAAGAAGCATACAAAAAGACGGCGGCATCTTAGGGTTCTCACGGTCTGATGTCGTGAGATTCATCCTGACGCATGAAGGATTACAGGATATGAGAAGTTTCTCCATCCTGGCATTGGCACGGATGTTGAGGATAACTGTCTGTTTATCGGGTTGGAATACTTTATCTATTCTTGTTCCGGCAAGTATCGAATTTAACTCGTTCGCCAGAAGATGCGACGTTATACCGTCAAAAGGCATGAGGATTATTCTCCGGAAGACGGTGTTGATTCACCGAAGCTTAATACAAGACCTATTACCCAGATGATTCCCGCGATAAGAAGCTCGAAGCCTAAGATTTTGAAGAATCTGTCGTAGTTATTCCATGCGATCAGCATATCGAGCAGTACAAGCACCGTAAGTGTTACTACGACTGCAATGGGAATGAAGGCACGGGTCTTTGTGAATGCGTGGAAATAATCGGCAAATGTCGGAGAAGCAGACACGGGGGCCTTAGAGGATGCACGGGAAGAGGAGGAGGAAGAAGATCTTTTACGCGAAGAAGAAGAGGAAGATGAACTTCCTCTTGATGATGAACTTCTTTTGCCTGATGTACTTCTCTTCTGTGCCATCTGTTATCAGATGTTCTCGCCCTTCTCCTTGAGGAGCTTCTTGATCTTCTCAGTAGGATTGATGAGATTGGAAAGTGAAGCGTCGTGGTTGATAGCGTCGATGAGGAGTGCAACGAACTTGCACATGTTAACATCTGCGAACCAGGGAGCCTGCAGAAGCTCAGGTCTTCTGTAGATCAGGTTGGTAGCAAATACCTTATCGAATACACCT
>CADAXO010000086.1:0-7427 GCA_902791885.1 Oscillospiraceae bacterium
GCAAGCATCGTCATATCCTTTCTTTCATTAATCCGATGTATCTGTCGTATTCCAGCACCGTTCCATAATGACCGTTCTTTATGTATTCAACGTGAGCCTTCGGGAACAGTTCTTTAAGAGACTGCTGCTCCTTTTCCGAGAAGAAATCCTTCTCCGGAAAGATCAGCAAAACATTATCCTGCACAAGGTCGAAGTCACTCTTTACGCAGGGTTTAATATCAACAACTTTTCCCACCATGCCGCTTATATGGATGTCCTTCTCTACGGGGTAATCACTGAACATAAACTCGAGCATTTCCTGAAGATAAATCTTATCCTCCGGTGTCTCGTCTTTTGCATAATTCTTAATGCAGCTGCGGATGACCTTGGGTTTAAGCTTTTCGTAGTTGCTGTGCTTCATGTACCACAGAAGAAGCGGAAGGAAGCGGTATGATTTCTTTTGGCTTCTCAGGGTGCTCTCATCAAGACCCGCTGTCGAGAACAACCCCAGTCCCTCTGCCATCTCGGGGTACTTTCTTGTAAAGATCTGCGCCATCATGCCGCCGAAGCTTGCCCCTGCGAAAAACGCCTTGCTTATACCAAGCCTTACAAAGAACTCGTGAATGACTTCAGCAGTTTCCTCCGCCGTCTTGATCTCCCTAGGATAATCGAAGATGAGTGTTCTGTATTCGGAAGACATTCCTTCCACATACTTAAACCACATCTCCGAGCAGTTCATTCCGCCGTTAAAAAATACTACTGCAGGCCTGTCAGCATCTCCCGCGAGCACATAGCGGATATGGGCATTTCCTACCGTCATTTCCTGATAGGGATGCCTTGCAAGAAAGGGCTCTATTTCCTCCCTGTAGCTCATGCTTCTTCCTCCCTTATGTAGCGGTAAATGGTGTCAAAAATAAGGTCCACATTCTCCTGCAAAGACTCCTCGAAAAAAGTCTCACGGTTCTGATATATCGCATAGATAGACTTAATAAAGTTAATTACTACGCCGGGGTTTATATCCTTACGAATGCCTTTTATGTGCGGCAGGATCTTATAAAGACGATCTGCATCCCCGCTTCTTTCGAAATATGAATCGTCAGTGATATGCGTCTTGAGCCATACCCAGTCATCAAGCTTTATTCGAAGAAGGAAGTTGTTCTCAGGTCTGAAGCAGTCGCGGTAAAGGTCCAGGAATTCTCTTAGTTCGATCGTACCGTCAGCTGCCAGCTTCGCCATCAGTTTTCTCATTGACCGATCTTCCGTCTCTTGTATCAGAGCCTTAGCAAAGCTTTCCTTGGAGTCATAAAAGATGTAGAAGGAGCCGACGGCAACACCGGCCGCCTCAGTGATCTTCGAGATCGTCATCTTCTTAAAGCCGATGGCGCTTGAAAGCTCAAAGCCCGCCTCGATCAGCTTTCCCTGTATCTCGTCTCTCTGTTCCTGTGTAAATGCAATTGCCATATGTAAGTATTTCTATGAATATTTGTTATCGGTTATTCATGTGAATATTAACATACAGATATTCATGAAGTCAAATTAAATGACGATGCTCCGTTACCTATGTGGAAATCACCTGCATATACAACCTGCTTCGCAGGTGATTTCAAAAATGACTACCCAAAGTAACTACCCAAAATGCCGTTTCAGAGGCAAATAGGTAGTTACTTTACGGACTGAGACCTAAAAGGCGGCCTTAGCTTTGTCGAAATTTGTCGAAAATTGTATTCATTTGGTAGGTGATATGGGGCAATAGACTTGTTAGTCTGTTTATGGGTGTTACCCACGCGGAAAGGCGGTTACCTCAGTTCTCTATCTTTAGAGAAAGGAGGTGGTATCGATGAGTGATTATGAGCTTCTCATAGTAATTCTGACGATTATAGCGATTATTACGACTATTCTCATTGAATACATAAAAAAGTGACCGTCCCAGACCACGGATTAGGTCACTTTTTTGTCAACTAATCTGAGGTAACCGTCAGTGGGTAACACCTCTTATGTGTTCATTATACATCAGGCCATTATGAATTAACACACCTTAACCTGGAATCCATCTTTCCTTAAACGCCTCCACCTCACCCGGAACGGAATTAAACAACTTCGCGAACTCTTCAAAACTAATCATAACAGCACTATATCACAAAATGACTACATAAGATGACTACATACAGGACCGTTTCAGGGGCTTATATGCAGTCATTTTTCGCGAGACCGCCCAGAGCACAACAAGACCGGCCGCCAGCACGGCTGTGGTTATAACACTCGCCTCTATGCCGTAGTCGCCGCCGTTCAAGATGTTCGAACCGACGGACTGCATATCGAATACCGCTGCGACCGTCTCATCATTGCCGCTCAGATTAAGACCGAGGATACTGTAGAGAATATAGTTCCACATCGCATGTAACCCGCAGGCCGCCCAGATACTCCTGAACCTGAGCGTAAGAAGCGAGAATATAACCGATATAAGCAGAAGGTTAACCACACCGGCAGCAACGATCAGCGGCGAGCCTACTTCCATACTTGAAAGATGCGGAACAGTAAACAGGACAGCGCTCACTCCGACAGTAACCGGTACCGAAGTTTTGCTGATCAGAAGCTGATGGACAACGCCTCTGCAAAGAATCTCTTCCATAGTCCCCTGCAGGATAAAGCAGATCAGCATGGCCGCCACCATCGTTATGTCGATGTTTCCGAACACGCCGTTACAGCTGATCGCGCCGGTGAGGATAGCAGCAACGGAAGATACCGCGACCAGAACCGCACCAAGCACGGCGCCCGTAAGAAAGCTTAAGGGCTTACCGGTGAACCCGAGATCCCTGACAGTCTTCTTCTGAAATATCTTCCAGAACAGCAGGATCGCGCCGATGATGAACGCATATCCGAAATACGTCATCAGCATAATTGTCTTTGGCTCGAACATCTCCCCCTGCAGCGGGTTCTTCCCGCAGGCGAAATGAACCGCCAGCACTATCGCCTCCCCCACAAGTTCCGACGCGAACTTACAGGCAAAAAAGATCAGGATGACCTTGATCACATAAAGGGCCACAGGCATTTCAGTTCGGTTGTTGAAGGGGCTGATATTCTTAATTAAGTTGATTATCTTACTCATAAAAATCTCCTTTAGGGCGCAGTAATACATAGGTCCGGCACCGTGGACCTTCCAAACTCATACACTTTTAATAATCAGATCAGACGGGGAAACCGTTAATCAGGAAATAGATCAGCATCGAGATGAGATCTATTCCAAGCAAAACGCCGAAGCCTATGAGGAACCACTTAAGGGCCGTCTTCGCGCGCCTGCCGTTCTTCTCTGTAAGCACCTTCTGGTCGAGCACATCGGCCATGGTCTTGTGGTCGTCAGTCTTGACCGGCTCTATTCCTTTCAGAAGGTAGTCTGTAGTAACTTCGAAAATGTCGCTCATGATCACTACCTTTTCGAGGTCGGGTGTAGCCTGCTCGCTCTCCCACTTCGAGACAGCCTGCCGGGATACGCCGACCGCGTCTGCCAGCTCCTCCTGGGACATGCCTTTAGATTTTCTTAGACTTTGGATTCTATCAGCAATCGTCATTCAATCCACCTCCGGGTTTTGATGTCTCGAGCATAGCAAGATACGCCTTAACATCTCCACCACCCTTAGCTTGAACTTTGTCAACCTGCGGTTGCAACCCTGTATTTTCGGGCTTTTTCAGCATCTCTGCAGATTACTCCGCAACTCTTGTCATCTCGAACGTGGCTGTATATGTCGTACCGTCATCGTTCTCACAACGTGCTACCCAGGACATCGTGTCACCGCCTATCGAGACCTCCCACCACTCGCGGTATTCGATCTCGCCTTCGGTCCAGCGCAGGCAAAGAAGTGTTCCTGCTACAAAATAATCATTGCTGCTGTCTTCGGCTGCCACCCAGCTGTCGCCTTCCAGGGTATAGTAAACATAAGAGCCGTCGTTTCTGAACTCCCAGCGGTGCTCATACCCGTCGTCAAAGTAAGAGCCTTCGCTGGTGCAGTGACCTTCCCAGGCACCTATAATGTCTCCGCTGAAGTCATCGCTGATCCTCGTAAAGGAGACTGTATTCTCCTCGTAAACCGGCTCAGAATCCGAAGATTCACCCGGCAGACCGACAGGCAGGCTGATGCTTCCGGTAAACCTGTTCGCATTTATCTCAGATAAAACATATTCCTGTACCGGCGAATGCCCCTCCGCGTCGTTAATGGTGACTGTCAGAACGTTACCGTTGATATCGACCGAAGCCTCCGCACGTTTTACAAAAGGTGCGTACGGAACGCCCACACGGGACATACTGGAATAGGCCTGCGAAGTCGAGACTATATCCAGAACCCTCATCTCGCTCGTCAGTGCAGGGTGGCCGTCAACTTCGGTCATAAGCCACATTCCTACGATATTCTCTTCAATCTGCTCCTGCGTAATCCCGCTTACCTCCGAAGCCGCGGTCTGCTCAGGCTCAGAAGAACAACCGGTAACCAACACTGTGCCGAACAAGGCGCATGAAATAATAAGGCTCAATATTCTCTTCATATGTGACCCCCGTCGGAAGATAGTCGCTCTTAACCCTCATTATACCAAGATATTGAGCCGCGCGCCGACTTGCTCGCATACAAAAACGGATGCCATCACGACATCCGTCTTCAAATATACTCTCAGTTAAGCCTTACTCCACAGGGAAACAAGCTTCTGTCACATACTCATCAGGGTTCTGTGTCTGCGCAGGACTCACATGATAGATATTGAACATATGACCGTTCATCTTGTAACCGTTTGCCTTGATCCATGAAGCTACAGTGGCATACGCTTCCCCCATCTGATCGTAACTGCCCTTTATAATGCAGCTTGCAACCTTTACTGCAGGAAGCGTCTTAAACTTCACGTGTTCCGTATCGTCATAAGAACCTTTCACGGTCATCCACGCTATGATCTCAACGTTCTCATCTTTGTACTCGTCATCGAGAAACTCAGCGGCTGCAAGGCATGGGTCTGCCGGGATCAGTGTGGGGCACTCACCCATCATCGTGCCCCACAGGATGTTCTCATCCTCATAATGCGGAACCACCATCTGAACTGTAGCCGCGTATCTTTCCGGTATTGTCTTTACTGTTACATCAAAACTCATATTTTGCTCCTTTCTCAGCCTTTTCCGGGCTGTTTCCAGAAGCATCAGCTTGTACTCCGTTTCCTTGGAAAGCTTCGACAGCTCCTCCTGTCTTTCCGACAGGAAGGCATCCATCTTCTCTTTATCGTCATAGCTTTCGAGGATCTTGATAATATCCGCAAGCGAAAAGCCCATATCTTTCAGCGCTGTGATCCTGCCGATGGTAAAGAGCTGTTCCTCGCGATAATAACGGTATCCGGTAAAATCGTCGATCTCTGCCGGTTTCAAAAGTCCGATATCATCGTAGTGGCGCAACATCCTGATGCTTACTCTGGATAGTTTTGAAAATTCACCTATTTTAAGCATTTGTATCTACCTCCATGGATGTTTTCTTGAGCTCACTACAACAATAATCCCTCACATAATGTGAGAGTCAATATGCATTTTGAAGATTTTTCTGCTCTTTCATAAGATGCTGATGATTCTGTCGAGCGCTTCCTTAAGGACACTTCTCGGGCAAGCCACATTAAGCCTTATGTAATTCTCTCCCCCGTTGCCGAAAAAGCTTCCTTCAGAGACACGGACATGAGCTTCTTTCAGAAGCCTTCCGGCGAAGTTCTCATAAGCGGAGCAGTCTATCCAGACAAGGTATGTGCCTTCAGGCTCCATCATGACAAGGTCCGTATCCTTCAGCGTATCGCGGAGAAGATCGATGTTCTTTTCGAGGTATGCCTGAAGTTCCGTAAGCCAAGGCTTACCATATGTGTATGCCGCTCTTGTAGCTGCGATCCCCATCTTGTTAAGACCGAAAGCACCAGTTACCATAGCCTCTTTGTCGAGCTTATAAAGCGCCTCAGCGTTAGTCGAAACCGCGTTTGCCGCCTGGATGCCTGCAATGTTAAAAGTCTTCGTAGGCGAAGTCAGAACGATGCAGTTGTCGCCCGCGGCCTTCGCCATGGGAATGTGCTTATGTCCGTATAAAGTAAGATCTGCATGTATCTCATCGCTTACGATAAAGACGCCGTGTCTTCTGCATATTTCCGCGACTGACTGCAGTTCTTCACGAGTCCAGACTCTGCCGCCGGGATTATGGGGAGAACACCATATAAGGAGCTTAACGTCATCATCCTCAATCTTTCTTTCCATCTCGGTAAGATCGATCTCATAACGGCCGTTAACGAGCTTCAGCTCCTCAATAGTGAGTTTTCTCCCGTTACCTTCCACACAGCGTCTGAAAGGGCCGTAGACAGGCTCGAGGATCATGACATGATCATCCGGCTTGGTAAACACGCGGACAGCGCAGGAAATGGCAACGATCACACCGGGGATCTTAAGGATCTGATCAGAGGTCACGTGCCAGTCGAAGCGTTTATCGAACCAGTTGATTACTGCTTCATCATAAGTCTCATCAGCTTCCGAATAACCGTAGATGCCGTTCGACGCGACACGCACAAGCTCATCAACAACCTCGGGCGGACTTTTGAAATCCATATCCGCCACCCACATAGGGATCAGATCATCGATTCCGTCAATCCGCTCGTACTTAATATCATCAGGTGTATTTCTGTTAACTACGCTGTCAAAATCGTACATAGATGGATTATACAGGCTTCCACACTAACGTATCCATAGGATTGCCGGCGCGGTGAGCATCCACGTAGGAGTAGAACTGCTGCTCGATCTCGTTGTATACACGCTCGCCGTTCTCAAACTGATAGTTGTTACCGAAGTCGATCATGGTGTATGTGTAGTTAGTATCATCAGGGGTAAAGCCTTCAGAGTTCTCAGCCAATGTTCCGTTCTCATCAGCTGCGACATACAGTTCCCATTTGCTCAGGTTCTCACTAAGATTCGAAGGATCCCAGGAACCAGATAGTCTTGCCAGAACCACACGGCCGACTTCTGTCGAAGCATCATATCTCCAAAGAACCTCCACAGAGAATTCTCCGCCGTAGTTGTTGCCGTTATAGATTGAACTTAAGAAACATCCGTTACCGATATACTCGGCAGATTCAGGTCCGTACTGAGTACGCCATCCGTTGAACTCGACCACATGATAAAGACCTTCTGCCTCAGAGACAGCGGCATAGACGCCTGCAGCATCGCCGATCAGAAGCTCATTGATACCGTCCTGATCAAGATCCTCGTATGTATACAGAACCGGAACCCCGTTAATGCCGAGCATCAGGTCGTCGTAAAGATTCTGATACTCATTTTCGAAAAAAGCTTGGAACCTGGCATCGTCTGCAGAAGTGTCCGGCACAGCAGAAGTCTCAGGAACCTCTTCTGTTGTTGCTGCTGTCGTTACTATCGTATGCTCCGTTATCTCAACAGTCTCAATAGT
>CADAXO010000086.1:7501-7962 GCA_902791885.1 Oscillospiraceae bacterium
TCATTATCATCAGACTTATGGGAAAAGCAACAGAATAAGATAAGCCCGGGGACTTAATGTCCCCGGTGCTTTTCTCTTTTCTTCTGCTGCTTCAGTTCAAACTCACGCTTTTCTTCAGTCAGCTTCTGCTCGCGGCTTCTGATCCTACGTTCCTGTTTGTTCTGCTCCTGTTGCAGTTTGATTGCCTGCTGCGACTTGGTACCGATACCGGTTGCCGAAGTCTGCTTTCGCGCTTCGCGTTGAATCCTCTTGGGGTTCTTCGCGATATCTTTTACAACAGTGTCCACAGCCGGGCTGAAATGAAGTCCTGTGTAGTATCTGAGAACATATTCGAACAGCTCATAATCTTTCGGTTCCGCACCGAAGACCACTCTCGCAGCCGATATCTTATGGTTCTCGATAACCTCGAAAACACCTACCCAAAAAGGCTCCTCAAAATACACAGTCAGGTTACAACGTAT
>CADAXO010000087.1 GCA_902791885.1 Oscillospiraceae bacterium
ATCCTTCAAGAGCAGACTTCTTCGTAAGATCGAATTCTGTGAGTATGCGCAGGCATTCCTCGCGGGAAGAAACTATGCTTCCAAGACCAATACGATGTACACGTTATCGGGTGCATTCTCCGCATTCAGAATGAGTTCTATCGGAAGATCCCATCTTTATAACACGCAGACGATCTCCGAGGATACCGAGATCACATTCCAGATGAAGTATTACCTTAACCAGAAGGTCGGAAGCTGCGTTGATGCCATCTATTACACCGATCCTATCGAAGGCGTGGATAAGCTCTATACGCAGCGTCAAAGATGGCAGCGAGGTTCGCTTGAGGTTGCCAATCTGTATCCTCAGAGTAAGCTCCGTCCATGGAGATTCGCGAAGGATATTAATATCCATACCCTGCTTTTTGACCACACATTCGCATTCCCGAGAATGATATGGTATCTGGCGCTGATCTTCCTCATGATGGTCGGTTATTCAAGCAAGGTCGTCCTCATCTCACTGGGCGCGATCTTCCTTTTCTATATCCTGTGCGGTTACCTTTATTTCCTGATCGCACTGCATCTTCTCAAGCCTTTTCCGGAGACGCGTAAATACTACCTTAAACAGTGGCCTGTAATCGCGCTCCTGCCTTTTTATAACTTCATCGTTTTCTTTATAAGATTCGCAGGCATTATCAACAGTATGAATACATCCAGCTCATGGAAGACTGATACTCTCTCGGAAGAGTGGGATAAGTTTAACGATGAAGCCGGAAAGAGTATAGGAAAGATAAAAGATCTCATCGAGAACATAAGACGTAAGGTTAACTATGAGGACAGATATGAAGAGTGATCGTAAAAAACATACTATGGCGGTTACGGCAGTAACTGTAATAACGATTCTGGAGGCGGCGGTGCTCGCTGCTTTCGCCTGGTGGCAGATCAAGAACTATGAGCTCGGAGTAGCCGAGATATATGCCATGGAGCAGGACGGTTATGTAGAGGTTGTAGCCAATCAGATTACGAGATACGGTGAAGTCGCGGGATCCGATTTTGTTAAGGATACGATCAATTTCCTCGACTCCACTTCAAGCAGATACTGGACGCTCGACAACACATCAAACTTCCTTTTTGTAAAGAGCGTAAACGAGACTAATGTGTATAAGTCTTTCTCGACGGATACTTTCTTTAACACGGAAAGCTCCCAGGAGTTCCTGTCCGAATTGAAGTTCGGCGAAGTAACGCACAGGATCATCACCCTCGACGGCTACAAGTACATCGCCTCGGGAATCATGTTCCGTTATAACGGAACTGATTACAGACTCTGTCTTCTTACAGACTACGAGGTAATGCTTTCGAATAACACATACTTAAGCTCGAAGCTTTATCTTGTCATCGACTTTATGCTGATGATTGCGCTTCTTTCCATAAGCATTATCTACTTCGTTATCCGCTATGAGAAAGAGCGCGCTGCTGTCGAAAGAGAGATTCACATCAAGAAGAAACTCAACCGCTATGTAGAGTTCCTGAACAGCGTTGTAATGGGACGTAACGGCACTTTGATCATCGCGGGAAAAGGTCAGATCTTAAGGCTTTTCCACCGTCTTGACGAGCGCGGAAATTATCCTATTGCATTTGTCTTCGTACACCCGGGTGCAGAGCAGATGATGGATTTCTACGAGGAGGGCAGGCAGAAGCTTAACGACCGCGTTATCTGGGTCCGTTACGGCACTGACGAATACATTCTCCTCGTGGGCAACATGACGGGAGAAGAAGCTGCGGCCCTTATCAAGAACGAACTTAAGGAAGCAGGTCCGCTTATTGTAAGAACAGATACGGCGACGGCCGAGAGACCTTGTATGACGGTCTATGCCGGAGCAATCAAGAATCAAGGAGATGAATCATGATCAGGTATTACAGGATCAAAACTTATCTTAATGCGAGTCACTATGTAATCTTCGACGGCAAGAAGGGAGCGACACATCCTCATACATGGGAGTTCGTCTCCACCGTTTATACAACAGGCGAGAATATCTTCAAGTTCTCGGGTCCTGAGAAGGCTATCATTAACGTATTCGAGAAGTACCAGAATCAGGTTCTTAACCAGATCCCTCCGTTCGAAGAACTCGTACCTTCACTTGAGAATATCACCGAGTATTTTGCAAGTCAGATCAATGAGGCGGTTAAGCCTTTCGACTTCCGCTTAAGAAGATTCGAGGGAAGTGAGACTCCGGTGAGAACATACGGTATCAGATTCCCCGAAGTTGCTGTTCCCGTCAATGAGGACGAAGTTGAGATCGCACTTACAAACCTGGAGGAAGGTTTTGGAAAATAAGACGCGGACAAGAGTACTTGAGTTCATAAATATCATCGCGAACATTGCGGTCGCGGTGGTCATCGTTCTGCTTGTAAGCAGAAGCGCGATCCTGTTCAGCGGACAGGATTCGATGTATCACGTCTACAGGGGAGACTGGGTATTAAACTCCGTTGAGAACGGCGATAACTGGCCTTTATACAATCCCCTCTGGTATAACGGCGTTGAGCTTATGCGTTACTGGCCGCCTGCCGCAGCTTACCTTATGGCTTTCTGCCAGTTCATCGCAAGAAGCCTTCCTTCGGTATTCACCTGCAATTATGTGTTCGAAGGATTCGCGGTCTACTGCGGCTTCATTTACCTTCTGGGTGCGCTTACATGGAACATAGCAGGCATAGTCAAGAAAAGACGCGTGCTCGGCGCTGTCTTCGGCTTCTTGTGGTTTCTGATGCCTCAGAGCATATATGTGCTTTTCGGTGAGGGCAATCTGCCCAGAAGCCTTATCATGTCCGTGTTCCCGCTCGCGTTCCTCTTCATGAACGAGTACCTTCGAAAAGGCGGGCGCAGAAACTTCATAGGAACCGTCGTCACGTTCTTCGTGATGTGCTGCTGCCATGTAGGTTACACGGGAATGGTTGCCATCGCTTGCATAATCTATCTTGTTGTCTATAAGCTTTGCTGCTTCACGGGAGCAAGGAAACTTCAAAGCGGAAACTTCCGTATCATCGAGCTTCTTATAGGAATAGTCTTAGGCTTCCTTTTGTGCGGAATATTCCTCATCCCGGCAGTTAAGGGTGGACTTGTTTCCAATTCCGATAACACTCAGCAGACGGCGAGATCTTTCTTCCAGAGCATCTTCGTCACATTGGATCCCGTTAATAAGTTTAGGAACGGATCTTACTCTAATTACTTCGGACTCGCGTCATTCCTTCTTTGCATATTCGGGATCATCGCGGGCAAGAGAAAATCGTGGCCGGGATTTATAACTGCTCTTGTCATCGTTCTTCTTACATCGGAAGTCTGTTTCCCGGTCATCATCGCGCTGCCCGGCGGAAAGCTCATGTGGATGCTCCGTTTCCTTCAGATCGCAGCTGCCATGATGATGTTCTCCGTACTCGAGTGGGACAGCCTCAAAAGACCTGTTCTGGCGCTTGTTACCGTGCTTCTTTTTATAGATGCCGGAACATCTTACAAGACGTTTTTTAACGGTGACGAGATCGATACGGTTGAAGGCCATTTCGAGATGATGGAGAACGATACGCTGATAGATGAGGCCAAGTCGATAACAGTCAACAGACTTGCAGTAATCGACAGCAGCAGACCTTTGTTCAACAGCACTTTCTATCTAAGTGATTACGAAGGCGGCGTTAACCAGCTTTACGGTCAGGGTTGGGAGGCAGCATCAACCTCTTTGCAGATTGCCCAGATCAACGAAGCTTACGATAACGGATACTACAGGTTCATGTTCGACAGATTAAGAGAGCTCGGATGTGATACGGTCCTTGTCCGTAAAGACGCTGCGGCTGTCTATATGTTTGTTCAGGAGGAAGCGGACCGCGCAGCTTACGAGTGCTCTTATGATAAGGTGGAGGACGAAGGAAACTATGCCGTTTACCATCTTAACGGAGTAAACGGAACTTACGGTACGATCACTGATTATACGGGCCTTGCAATAGGTAACGGTGCTTATTACATCACCATGATGTTCCCTGCGGTTCAGGAGGCTCCGAGCGATTATATCGACGACTTTACGCTTGAAGAATTAAGCTCATATGAAGTCATCTATCTTGACGGATTCGAATATCACGATGTCGAGGCTGCGGAGGATCTTATAACGAAGGCAGCCGAGAACGGAACCCGTGTCTTTGTCCTTGCCGACGGTGTTCCTGAGAATGAGCAGAGCAGGACCAACAGATTCTTAGGAGTCGACTGCCATCCGATTCAGTTTGATAACGGTTATCCGACATTGAAGACCAAGTATATGGGTAATTACGAAGTTGCTCTGTTCCCGAATGAACACAGACATTGGAGCACTGTTTACATGAACGGTCTTGATGAAGTATTGGGTTGGTCGGATATTCTTGACGGCAGCTTCCCGTTCTTCGGTAAAGCTGTCAACGATAATATCACGTTCATCGGATTCAACCTGACGTATTACTATTCCGTCACAAGGGATACAACAGTCGGAAGAATGCTTGAAGGCATAGTCGGTGATTCAATTTACAGTGTTCCTGACAGAACGTTCATACCGCTCGAGATCACATACGAGCCTGATGATATAGTCATCTCATCGCCGGTTGACGGAGTCAATACGACCATCGCGGTGCATGATATGTTTGAAGGCGATTTTGAAGTCTTGAACCGTCTGGTTTATGTCGATTCCGGAACAACGAAGATCAGCATGCATTATCCGTACTTCTGGATGGGCACATCATTAACCGCCGCTTCCGCGATAATGACAGGAATCATCGCTTACTTCATTGGTAAGAAGAGATCGCCTGATACAGATCCTCAATAAGCATTCTTTCATGCTCTCTTTCAGAGCCGAAAGAGAAGATGTCGACTTTGCTTCTCGCGGTGTCTGCAAGGCGTAATGCTTCATCTTTGTTGCCTAAGATGTTGAGTGTGTAAAAGCCCCTTATGCGGAATGAATTGGCATCCGGATCTTTGGTGATTACAGGCCCGATCTTGCTGTAGAGCGCCTTTGCCTTTTCGATGTTGATGTCATACCTTGAGTAGTAGTACAGCGTCGCGTAGATTGCGCCTGTGTTGAAATGCTCAGCGGAAAGACCGCTTAAGAATTCATCATATTCGGACATGAGTTCCTGAAGCTTTTCTGTGTCGTTGACCGACTCCAGATAGTGGAAATAAAGCTGGAAGTGAAGTACTTTCTCGTAATTGGCCTTAGACCCGTAAGGGAGCTCGTTCAGGGGCTTGATGTCGAGATTGGGATAGGGGATACCCGCGCGGATAAGCTTGATCTTGCCTTGGCAGTAGTTGAGGACCGAAGGATTGCGGCTTCTGTTAAGCGCACTGATCGTGATCACGGACTGAACCGCTGCGAAAGCGATCATGCATATTCCCGTGTAAGTTACCTCGGGGATGTTTAATGTAATGTGCAGTACAAACGTAACGAGTACGGATATCAGAAGTGAACCTGCAGCGCTGATATAAAGACCTGTCCTTTCCTTGAAATCGAGTTCAGCTTCAGACTTGCCTTTGATCTTTTCCTGATTAAATCTTGTGTATGAATTGATCGCGATCGAAGGCTTATACATCACGTAATGCCAGCCTTTTCCGCTTTCTTTGATGAACTTTAAACCCAGGATGTTAACGCTGCTCGGCTCTGCGAGGCATAAGGGTGCAACCAGGAGCAGGATCCCGCTGTAGATCGCCTGCATAAGTATAAGTGCCAGTAAAGCCAGAAGAAAACGGATAAATATGTATGTCATGAAGTGCTCCTTAAGTAATGGCTGTTTTGTATATTAACATACACATGTGTTAGTATGTTTTTAATTTATTATTCGGGGTGGGCTTATGAACGAACTTAATGAGAATCCGGCAGTAAACGGACTTCGTATCACTTATGCGGTAATAGCTACGATACTTATCATGATCTTCACGAGCAATGTCGCTATGTGGGGAACCATCATGAATAAGAATTTCTGGCATAACTTTTTCTCTGCGGAAGAGGTTAAAGAGCTTGCTATGGAAGAGCTTGATATCAGCCTCGAGTCCGCCCTTCGGGAGAGTCATCCCGGAATGGATTTTGATTTTGATGATGAAGAGGTTACGGGTGAATTCATAGGCCTATTGTTTGAAGATTACATCAATCTGGTAATCGACGATGAGGGTGAGTTTGACGGTGACAAATATCATGATTTCTTCGATGAATACGGCGATGATCTGTTCGGTAATACAGGTATGTCGAGAAGTGAGATCAGAGAACTCGAAGATGAGGTCGTAGACGGTCTTGAAGAGAAGTTCGATGATGCAAGAACCGAATTCAGAAGATCTGAGGACGGCGACTTTATCGGTCAGTACAATGCGTTTATAGATAAGAACATGATCTGTATGGGCGTTACCGGAGCTTTGATCCTTATTGGCTTCGTTGTGCTTCTTGTTATCCACAAGAATAAGTTCCGTCCCATAAGAGCACTCGGTATCTCCATGACAATTGCAGAAGGTATTAATCTCGCTTTGTGGGGTGTGCTTCTCGCCCTCATTGCAATAGTTATGGAAGAGTCCAGAACAGGCGAAGCGATCATCGATCTCATGATCAAGAAGATCCAGGGTTACTCGATCGGTATCCTTGTAGGAATAATCGCAGCTTTGATCCTCGGTATCGTTCTTATCGTTGTAGGAGCTGTCGGCGCCAAGAATCATCAGAGACTTGTAGAGGACAGCGATAACTGGCAGGAGTAAGTCTTAACATTTCCTTCTTTGGTCAATCTGCCTAATTGCGGACTGTACTAACGCGAGCATACGCTGTGTTACAATGCAGTTGGTTAGGGAGAGAAAACATAGAAGGAATGGATTATAAGAATGATAGCAACAGCACAGGAAGATTATATTAAGGCCAGAAAGCTGGGCACTAAAGAGTATCAGAAAGCGATCAGTGAAGGACACTATCCGTACCTTCCCGCGCTTGATCACATGCTCGAGAAAAGGACTACTCTTAACGAGGTTCCCGTAGGAACAATAGAGATTCCTATATCTTTGATCGTAGGCACGGTTACGACCGGAAGACAGGAGTCTTTCGCGAGAAACTTCATGCCTTTGCTTGCACCCGATACCGAGTTCGGAACCAAGTGGATCAGTCTCATGGATTATCAGACTGAGCACGGCATCAACGATGCGATCAAGGTTATCGAGTTCATGGGCAAGTTCTATGTTCAGGAAGGAAACAAGAGAGTTTCCGTTATGAGATATCTTGAGCAGCCTACGATACTTGCCAACGTAACGAGAGTTATGCCTCCCCAGTCGGAAGAGGAAGATAAGGAAGTCAAGATCTACTATGAGTTCCTGAAGTTCTTTAAGTGCACATCTATTTACAGCATAACTTTCACTGAAGAGGGGAGGATGCCGTTAAGGACCTGAAGTCTGCGTTCCTTGCATTCTCCAAGGTATATGCGACAACAGGCGGTAAGGCTTATACGACGATCACAACGGGAGATGCTTTCCTTGTATATCTTGATATGTACAAGTACGACAGTCTGAAGATCCCGGTACCCGAAGAGATCAAGAAGAACCTCTCTCTTATCTGGAAAGAGATCCGTATCCGTGCGAACGGTAACCAGATAGTTTTCTCGGAGGAACCTCAGCTTCAGAAGAAGACGGTGATCCCGATCATCGACAACATCATGAAGAAGACATACACCGAGCAAAATCCGCTCAAGGTGCTCTTCCTTTACGACGGTGACGCTACGAAGTCCCGTTGGATACATGGTCACGAAGAAGGCCGAAAAGACCTCGAGGAAGTTTTCCCCGGCGTCGTTAAGACTTTGGCCTGCGACTGCAAGGATACTGAAGAGGAGTTCGAGGAAGCTGTTGAAGCAGCTGCCGAGGACGGCGCAGATCTCATCATTACGACTTCTCCCGTCCAGATGGAGTTTGCCCTTAAGGCTGCGGTAAAGTATCCGAAGATCAAGTTCCTTAACTGCTCGGTACACCTTTCACATGAGGCTGTAAGAACCTATTACGGAAGAATGTATGAGGCGAAGTTCCTGCTCGGAATGATCGCTGCGACTATCTCCAAGGACCACCGCATCGGTTATGTATCCACATACCCTATCTGCGGCAACATCGCCAACATCAATGCTTTCGCTATCGGCGCTTCGATGGTTGATCCGAATGCCAAGATCCACCTTACATGGTCGTGCTTAAGGGAAGAGACATGGCGTGAATATGTGCGTGAGAACAAGTTCAGCGTTGTATCGGGTCCTGACCTTATCAAGCCTAAGAATGCCGATAACGAATACGGTCTGTATACGATAGGCGAGGACGGCACGGTAACCAATATAGCATTCCCGGTCTGGAACTGGGGTAAGTATTATGAACTCATCGTACAGACTATCCTTAACGATGCATGGGAAGCGGAAAGTGCAGATGCCAAGGATTCGGCTATCAACTACTGGTGGGGAATGTCCTCCGGTGTTATCGATATATATCAGTGCGATACGATACCTTATGAGACATTGAAACTCGTATCGATGATGCGTAAAGGTCTGACCTCTGATACAATCAATCCGTTCGAAGGAGAGCTGAGGTCGCAGGACGGTGTCGTAAAGGATGCCCTGAGCCCGAGACTTGATAACGAACAGATAATCAATATGAATTGGCTGTGTGATAATGTTGTCGGTTCAATACCTACATTCGATGAACTGACGGAGTCAGCGCAGAAGACGGTTCTTGCCAACGGTATGCCTATCATCAATAGTATTGATAAGTCGGATAAAACTGAGAAGACGGAAAACGCTGACGAATGAGGATCCTGGCTGTTGCGGATGATGAGGATAAGATCCTCTACGATCATTTCAAGAAAGAGCGCGTAGAAGGCGTTGAACTGATCGTATCATGCGGTGACATCCGCGCAGACTATATGGATTTTCTTATTACGATGGTTAACGTTCCGATGATCTATGTCATGGGCAATCACGATGACTGCCTTCTCGATGAACCGCCTCTCGGTGCGATCTGTATCGAGGACAAGGTATTCTCTTATAACGGCGTAAACTTTATGGGCCTCGGAGGCTCCTTAAGATATAACAGGACCGGCCGCAATATGTACACGGAAAGCGAGATGAAGTTCAGGGAACTGAAGCTTCGTCCGAAGGCTTTTATCAAGGGCGGCGTCGATGTGCTCGTTACGCATGCTCCCGCGAGAGGCTACGGCGATCTCGATGACCGTCCGCACAGAGGCTTCGAGACCTTTAACGGCATCATGGACAGGTATCATCCCAAGTACATGCTGCACGGCCATGTGCATATGAATTACGGCAGGATCAAGAGGGAGCATGAGCACCCTTCGGGAACCAAGATCATCAACGCATACGGTTTCCAGATAATCGACATCTGATAATCCTCCATGAGCGAACTTTATGAGAAACAGGACAGCCTGAATAACCCCATCGAGAGTTTCATTTTCGATGCGGCAAAAGAGGCCTTTCCCGTAAAGCCGCACTGGCATTATTTTGCCGAGATCATACATGTGATTAAGGGCAGCATGGAGGTTCTGTCCGACGGTGTTTCCTACATAATGCATGAGGGGGAGACGCTTCTTCTTTACCCTTC
>CADAXO010000088.1 GCA_902791885.1 Oscillospiraceae bacterium
ATCTCGTTAAGATCGTAAGATACTGTCTCTGTCACAACGAAAGCCTCATCCTCACTCTCTCTTAACGAGTAGGTCGTATCCTCGTCGATAAGCTCGACCATGATCTCGGCGAATCTCGGGTCGAACTGCTTATGTGCACCCGTTATGAATCTTTCCCTTACCTTGCCCTGAGGATAGAGGCCTCTGTATTTCTTGTGGGAAGTCATTGAGTCATAGACGTCAGCGACCTTAACAATCCTCGCATAAAGATGGATATGCTCACCCATTAATCCTTCGGGGTAACCTGTTCCGTCGAAGTTCTCGTGATGCGACTTCGCAGCATAAGGAAGATACGGATAATCGGTGATCGTGGACATTATCTCGGCACCGTATTCTGCGTGCTTTCTGAAAATCTCCTTTTCGATGTCGGAAGCATCGGCACCGCCCTTCTTGATGATGCTGTCAGGGACTCCGATCTTGCCTATGTCGTGAAGGAGAGCCGCATAGTAGACCTCGTAACAAGTCTGCTCGTCGAGGCCCGCGCGCTCCGCGATCATTCTGGAGTAACGTGCTACTCTTACCGAGTGTCCGCGGGAATACTCGTCTCTCGCGTCAACTGCCGTTGCTATCGCTGTAGCAGCCTCGTCAAAGCCGTGCATGATCCTCGTTCTCTCACCCTTAACAAGATCGAGCTCAAGTTTCTTCGCTCTTTCGACCTGATCGTTCATGTCCTTTAATGCGAAGATATAAAGCACGATGGCTGCACCTACTATCGCGAGGTTGATCAAAGACACTCCGTAAACGTAGTACTGGAATACGGCCGCAGCTATCGGGATAATGAAGAACAGGAACAGCGAGGTCCTGAGCACGTTATTAAGGAGCTTGTAGTTATTGACCATCAAAGAGAGCTGCAAAGCAATGATAAGGAACGGAACTATATATGAGATTCCGAAGCCGACACCGCGCTGATATATATTGTTGTCATCGAAGTAGTAATAAAGTCCGGTGAACTGCGAGATGATGAGAAGCACGAGACCGATAACGACGAGCATCTCGGCGAACCTTAATCTTTCGGGGATCTTCTTAAGACCCATCTCGTTGACGGAGAGATCCGCTATGTAACAGTTGACCGCGTGCAGGAACAATATCAGCATCATGAAGACGTTGAAGTTGCAGAACCTCGACATCCAAAGACCCATATCGCTGACATCTCCGCTGTAAAGATACGACAGTCTGTCGAAGAATACGAGGAAGCCCGCCGACATCTCGATATATATGAGCGCAAACTTCCTTTTCCTCGGCAAAGTCTTGGTAAGGCCTGCAAGGAGCGCCAGCATAAAGCAGATTGCTGAGAAGCAGAGCATTATATAGGTTTGATATGTCCGAATAAACTCAAGCATATTAATTCCTCGGCTTTAACATCATTTCTTCGGGGAGGTTACTCATGATCACGCGCTCGAGCTCCTCGGGATCTGCAGGCTTAACCAGGAAGCCGTTGAAACCTTTGGACTTGAAGTACTCTTCTCCTCCCTGGGAAGAGTTGGTGATCATGGCATATACCGGAAGATCAGGGTGCGTCTCGCGGATGATCGCGAGCGTCTCCTCACCGTTAAGACCCGGCATCTGCTGGTCGAGGAAGACCATGTTATAGTTGCCGTCCTCGAGTTTCTTTATAGCCTCTTCGCCGCTCTTGGCTGGCGTTACGAATATCTTCGTGGGCTTCAGAAGTTCCTTAATGATCCTCATGTCGGCAGCGTTGTCCTCTACGACAAGGATATCCGCATCGGGAGCGATGAAGTTCGGAACATACTGCTTATCGTAATTCTCAGTTTCCTGACCGACGAACTCGCCGATCTCTTCGGCATCAACGATCTTCTGGCTTATCGTCAGAACGAATTCTGTTCCTTCACCGTAGATACTGTTGCACTCAAGCTTGCCGTTCATAAGTCTTGCGTACTCATAAGAGATATCGAGACCCAAGCCCGAGCCCTTGATGGAGGCTGTATTCTCTTCATCGAAATGCTCGAAAGAATTGAATATCTTCTTAACATCCTCTTCCTTGATACCGATACCGGTATCCTGAACGCTCATTCGAAGGTTGACTGTCGCATCGTTCTTGCTTAAGACGCGCATTACAAGCTTGATACCGCCGTTCTCGGTATAGTCAACGGCATTGGTAAGAAGGTTCGTAACGATCTGCTTGATCTTGTTCCCGTCACCGTAAAGTCTTACGGGAACCTTAGGATCAACATCGACTTCGAAGTAAAGTCTCTTCTCTTCAGCTCTTGATCTTGTCATCGCGATGGACTGTCTTAAGAGCTCCTCAGGCACATATTCAAATTCATTAACGGACATCTGTCCGGTCTCGATTCTTGAGATATCGAGAAGGTCGTTAACGAGAGTCAGGAGCGACTCGGAAGCATACTTGATATCCTTCGCGTGCTTCTTGACGTTATTCGCGAACTGCTTCGGATCGTCGTCATGAAGTTCCTCTCTTAAGATCATCTCGTCCATTCCGACGATGGTATTAAGAGGAGTTCTTATCTCATGGCTCATGTTCGCAAGGAAGCCCGACTTCGCGGCGTTAGCCTTCTGGGCATCATCTCTGGCAGCCTGAAGCTCGATATACTGCTTTCTTACAACCGTACTTGTCATTACACGCCATACGATGATGCCTGCCGCAGCTACGATCAGAATACCGATCATGATCCTTACAGACCAAAGTTCGAAGAACTTCGGTGTCTTCGTGATCTTATAAGTTGTTTCAGTCACTACATTACCCGTAGTCTGATCGAGGATCTGAACATGGAGAATATAATCACCGTAAGAGATATTCGTATATTCAAGCGATGAAAGCTTGCTCTGTCTTGTCTCGATACCGGGATCATTGGTTCCTTCAAGGTATACGCGGGCCGTAGGATTAGACAATGTGTAATCTAGTACTGAAGGAATGATCTGCACACGTCCGTCACCTTCGGGAAGTACATATACACCTTCCTCATTCATATATACGGGCTCATCATTCCAATAGATTCCGCGAAGTCCGGTAAGGATCTGCGTTGAACCTGAATAGAAATCATTGATATTAACTCTCGATACACCGGACTGACCTGCGACATAAAGCGTTCCGTCTTCATCAAGGCAGCTGTGGCAATGAGATACAGGTACACTTGTAAGTCCGTTGAACACATCGTAAAGCCTGTAGTCCTCGATGATGTCATTCAACGCATCACTTGCATTCACGACATAGATACCCTGGGATGAGAGCACCCAGAGATTGTTATTATTATCGGTAATTATCTCGAAGTTATTGTTATAAGGGAAAGTAGATACATTAGTAATAGTACCGTCCCTCAGATACTCGATGGAGTTGGAAGTGACGATCCAGTAAAGGCTTCTTTCATTGTCCTTCTTGATTCTCATTATTACTTCACTGGTAAGACCGTCAACCGAACCCATCTGTCTTACGCCGTCTTCATTAATGATATAGATTCCGCCGCCGTCAGTACCTGCAAGGATAGATCCGTTATCGCCTTCACAGACCGTGAGGATTACAGTATTATCGATGCCTGCAGAATGACCGTATGTCTTAACGATCTCCAAGTCTCTTATTACTGCGACACCGTCATTGGTCGCCGCGACGATCGATCCGTCGCTCATCTCACAGGTGCTTCTGACTTCATTATTCGGCATACCGTTGACTGAGTTGAACGAGATGATCTCACCGTCTTTGGTAAGACATACAAGGCCCAATCCGTCGGTAAATGTCGAGAACCAGAGGTTGCCCGAACTGTCGCGCTCGATATCTCTGATTCTTACGCCGTCAAGGTAGTTCGTCATTGTATCGGTGATAAGCTCACCGTTTCCGCTGATGATCTGAAGACCGCGGTCTGTTCCGATATAGAGGTTGCCGTCATCAAGACAAGTAGCATTAACGACCTCATCCGGAATACCCGCTACCAATGTGTAGTTCAGGAAGTTATTTGATGTGATCTTCATGACGCCGAATCTTGCCGACGCGAACCACATATTGCCCTGATAATCCGATGTGATCATCTCGAATGAATCGGTTACGGGAACATTCTCAAGTTCAACATACTCATTGTTCTCATCAAGGTAACCTGCGGAATTACCGGTCGCGAGCCACAGCCTGTCGCATCCGTAATACATACAGTTGATATTGTCTGCCGCACCCGTATCGATCTTGGTGAGGTTAGAAGAACCGTCGCCAAAGGCTCCGTAATATACGGCATTGACTGATGTACCGTAATAAAGGACACCGGGAACTTCGGGATCTGCGATAATGCAGTTGATCTTGGCTATACCTATGTCTCCGCTGGTATAGAAATCCATGATGCCGCCTTCTGATACGGAGAAAACCTCACCGCTCTTCGTAAGGCCGTAGACATTGCCTTCGACATCCGATACGAGATTGACGATCCTTTCCTGATTGATCCTGTCATCGTTGATCGGATAGACATTCATATCCGATCCTATCCATGCCATACCGGAAGATGTACCGACATAAATAGTACCGTTATTATCCTGGGCAAACGCTCTGATCGAAGATGAAGGCAACCCGTCGCCCTTCGTATAATGCCTGCTTGAAGAACCGTCCATTACGACCGCACCGTTATCATTCGTGGCAACCCAGATCCTTCCCTGTCTGTCCTCGAAAATCGCTCTTCCGCTCGTAAGTCCGTCAACAGAAGTTATTCTCTCGAATTCATTGCCGTCGAATCTTATGATTCCGCTGTAACCGCCGATCCAGATATATCCGTCTCTTGCAGCGAGAACACAGTTAGCCTCAGATGTAGGAAGTCCGTTCGTCGCGTCGTAAAGGCTCGCCGAATAACCGACACCCGGGATCTGTCCGGTTACCGCATATCCGCCTCCGGTCATGTCGTAACCGTCCTCGTTTACATTCGCGAACGATACAGCTGACATCCCTGCGATACACAGGGAAAGGATGATCATCGTTATACATGCTTTTATGCCGTAACGCTTCATCATTCCTCCTTAAACTTGTTCATGATCTTAACGACTTCATCGATAGATTCCATGAACACTTCGACAACCTTGGGATCGAACTGGGTACCCGCACCCTCCTGAATGATGGACAGAGCCTTTTCGAGCGGGAACGGGGGCTTATAGATACGGGGCGAGACGAGAGCATCGAACACGTCCGCAACGGACATGACACGTGCCGACAGCGGTATAACTTCGCCGTGAAGTCCTTCGGGATAACCCTTACCGTCCCAGCGCTCGTGGTGGTAACCTGCCATGTTGCGGGCTTCCTTGAGATATACGTCACCTTCTACCTTGGAGATGGCACTCTCGATGATCTTTCTTCCCGCGGTGGTATGTGTCTTCATTATCGCGAACTCTTCGTCCGTGAGCTTGCCGGGCTTGTTAAGTACGGCATCGGGCACGTTGATCTTACCGATATCGTGCAAAGGAGCACTGAGTTCGACGTCACTCATATATTTGTCGGTGAGCTTCTCCGTGTAGTATCCGTTACGCTTCAGGCCCTCAAGGATGATCCTTACATACGCCGCCGTCTTCTGAACATGCGCACCGGTATCGGAGTCTCTGGACTCGACCATATCGGCCATCGTTACGATAAGGCCGTTCTGCATCTTCGAGATCTCTTCAGACTTGTTCCTGATATCCGTAGTCTGTGCTACGGTATCGCTCGTCATCTTGCAGATAGCCTTGTACAGAAGCTCAAGCTCGTCGCCCGTATGGATATCGAGGCTCTCTATCTTCTTAAGCTTCAGCGTGTACTCCTCGTCGTCCATGAAAGCAACTTCATCCGTAAAGCGCGTCATTGCGGCGATAGGCATCAGGATATAGTACCTTGCGATCCACACACCCGCTACAACAATGAGTATGAAGAAGCCTGCGAAAAGGAGTATTACGCGGCCTATAAAATCAGTGGTGTTCTCGCTTATGATCGAACACTTGATGTTAGAGATAACATAGCAGGCGAGATTGCCGTCCTTATCAAACAAAGGCTGATAATGCATCAGGTATTCGCCGTATTCGTCATGTACTTCAAGAGTCGGAATCTCTTCTCCCGCGAGGAGCTGATTCTTATAGTTAACGAATTCAACCTCATAATCTATGAGAGCACCCGGCTGAACACCCGGAACGAATGTACCGTCGGGAAGCGTCGCATCAAGATCGAATACGACTCTGCATCCGCTCGCCTCAGGTCTGTATACATAGAGGAACTGGATATCATCCGAACTGTTCATGATCGAATAAAGCTTGTCCCTGACCTCCGCATATCCTTCAGCCTGGAAACCGTATCTTACATACCGGTCGACCATCTCGGGATCGATCTCATTAGCTGCTAACTTCGCGATCTGCTCTGCATTCGCTGCGATCCTCTCGCGTGTCTTATCCTGATAGTTGACCAGTGAGAATACCGTAACGATCACAGCCATAAGAACACTCGATACCACAACAAGAAGCATCGTTCTTTTGCCGATGGATAATCTTCCCCTGATACCGGATATTACTTTTCTTTGTTCGCTCTGACTGATCCTCTTGTGTCTCCAGCCCGATACCATCAGGGTCTGCTTAAACTTCTCAGGCAAAGTAGTTATTATGAGGAACGACAGAACGACAGATATGGTCTTATCTATGAAATCCGTAAAGAAAGTAGACACTACATGGCAGCCGAACTCGCCCATACCGAACGTACTGTGCAGCCATGTCATAATGCTGACGATCATCGGTGAATCGGACGGTTCGCCGTACAGGAACCATGTGATGACAGATCCGATACCTCCGCCGATGAATGCAATGACCAGAACAAACAGGAACTTGCCCCTGAACGTCTTTATAAACTTACTTTCGAAGAACATAGTGGTCGCGAGAGCTATCAGCATGCTGAGTGACGCATAGAAGATAGACTCTCCGTCCATTACGAAGTTGATCGCATTGGTGCAAAGGGCAGTCAGGATGCCCGGGATGACACCGCCCAATGCCGTTACTACGATCGTTCCGACCGTGTCGATGTAAAAAGGAAGATTGGTGGGTCTTACGATAGCCGAGAGAATGAAATTAAGCGCAATACCGCAGATGATAAGAATCCAAACGCGGGGACGCATGAATCCCCTTTCTCTGGATGACCATTTAAAGGCCTTTCTACCGGTCTTAATCTCTTCCACTGCTTAATCCCCCGACATAACTTTTATTATATAATATTTTTTAGGTTTTTGCGGGATTTTTAACAAATTCACAGTTTGTTTCAATTAGCCTGAGGCAACTTCTTTTCAATCATACGGTGGCCCATACTATTTTTGATTTTTTTAAGATTTAGTATGGGAATGGGAATTTGGTCAAATCTCATACTATTTGCCGTTTTTTCTCAATATAGTATGGAAATGAAGGTCAAATCTCATACCATATATGAATTTTTCCCGATATAGTATGGAAATCAGGGCATTTGTCCATACTATATTTCGATTTTTGGGAAAATGGTATGGACTCCGAGCGAAAAGCTCCCAAAGAGCCGGTCTGTTACCGCCATAACGAAGGATCCCCCGTTGATTCTCAGAAACAGTACTCATAATCCGCCACAGCCTCGGCAAATGCACGGTCATGTTCGACGAATAACATTGTTACACTGCTTTGTTTTACAAGCCTTTCGATCTCTTTTCTCATATAGACATCGATGTAGTTCAGCGGCTCATCCCAGAGGTAGACATCTGCCTTTTCGCACAGTGAGAGAGCCAGCATGACGAACTTTTTCTGTCCCAAGGACAGCGCGTCAACGTTCCTGTACAGCATGTCGCCGGTGAAGCCCATCTTGACCAGGATCGTGGAGAACTGAGTTCTGTCGGCGCCCCTGTCAGCGCAGATGTCGTACAAAGAGCCCTTAAGAGAAGACGT
>CADAXO010000089.1 GCA_902791885.1 Oscillospiraceae bacterium
CAATGGTATAATGAACTCCATAATCAGCGGCTATGAGCCCGTTGCGGGACAGATTGCGACGCGTTCACACGGCGTCCTCGTAGCGTTCGAGAGCGGTACTGCAATGACATACGGACTCTACAACGCACAGGACAGAGGAAACCTTCTCATAGGTGCCGGCACGGAAGTTTACGAAGGTATGATCGTCGGCATTAACCCGAAGCCCGATGATATCACCGTAAACGTCTGTAAGAAGAAGCACGTTACCAACATGCGTGCAGCCGGAAGCGACGACGCTATGCGCCTTACGCCTCCTCTTAATTTCAGCCTTGAACAGTGTCTCGAGTTTGTCGAGGACGATGAGCTTTGCGAGGTAACTCCCAAGAGCATCAGATTGAGAAAGAAGATCCTCAATACCGACCAGCGTCTCAAGGCCGAAGCTAAGAAGAAAGATGCTGCCAAAGAAACTTAAGATCGTTATTAATATTCTTGTCGTACTCCTGTTGCTCGTGTGCTTCGCGATCATGGGAGTTTACGTCGGCTACAATTATGTAATTTCCCAGGAAGAGCGCTTCACCGCGCTCGAGGCCGGGATCGAAGACGGCTCCTTTATGGTTGATATGAATACCGAAGGAGCCATTCCTTTTGTTATAAGGACCGGTGACATGACTTCCGATATCGCGGACAAGCTTTTCGAGCTGGGTCTTATCGACAACACCTTCATGTTCTCGCTCCTTTCTAAGGTCAACGGCTTCGACGGCGCTTACCAGGCAGGTACCCACTATCTTCTTGATGGCCTCGATTACGACGAGATCATGTTCCTTCTTACACAGAAGTCCGTCAGTGTTACCGTAACCTTCCCTGAGGGCATCACTTATGAGGAGATGAAGACGAGACTTCACGAGGCGGGCCTTACCTTCGCAGACGAGGACCTTGACGAGTGCATGGACAGCCCGAACCTCTTTACGGACTACCGCTTCGTATCACAGATCGCACTTACCGAAGGCAGAGACCACGTCCTGTCGGGTTATCTTTTCCCCGATACATATGAGTTCGACGTCAATGCCAGTGCAGAGACGATCATCGCGACGATGCTTAATAATACCGAGAGCAAGCTTTACGATGAGTACTACGAGAGAGCCGAGACCCTCGGAATGAGTATGGACCAGATCATCACGCTCGCGTCCATCATCCAGGCCGAGTCCTCCAACATGACCGACATGATGTACATCTCTTCCGTATTCAGAAACAGAATGAACAGCGATGACGAGTCCATGCATTATCTGGGTTCCGACGCGACCATCAACTTCATAAGAAGAATGAACGGTCTCGATCCTGATATCATCCTTACTGCGGACGATATGATGCTCGACAGCCCTTATAACACATACACACACGAGGGACTTCCCCCGGGACCTATCTGCATGCCGGGTGTCGACGCGATCCAGGCTGCTTTGTATCCGGAGCCGAACTCCAACTATATGTATTTCTGTGCCGACGGTAACGGCGGAACGCTCTTTGCCGTAACTCTAGCTGAGCACGAGAACAACGTCGCTATATTCCAGGCTAACTATCAGGCTGCCCTGGAAGCTGCTGCGAACCCTCCTGAAGAGACAACAGAGGGCGGAGACGGCGAAGAACAGAACGGGGAGCCGAACTGATGAGAAGGCCTGAAGTCTTATCTCCTGCGGGCAATCCCGTTAAGCTTAGAACAGCCATCGCATACGGCTGCGATGCAGTCTATATGTCCGGCAAAAAGTTCGGACTTCGTACTTTCTCGGATAACTTCGACCGCGACGAGATGAAGTCTTCCATAGCTTATGCCCACGAACACGGCGTTAAGTGCTATGTGACCATGAATATCATGGGTCTCGAGGAAGACCTTGAGAATATTAACGATGATATCGACTTTACCGCGCATGAGGCCAAGGCTGACGCGGTCCTGGTAAGCGATCCCGGTATATTCACGAGAGTTAAGGACGTAGCTCCTGACCTTGAGATCCATATCTCCACGCAGGCGAGCACGACCAATTCGGAGGCTTGCAAGTTCTGGTACAGCCAGGGTGCACGCCGCATAGTACTCGCACGAGAGCTGTCGCTGGAGCAGATCAGGAAGATCCGTGCGGGCATCCCGTCAGACCTGGAGCTTGAGGCTTTCGTACACGGTGCAATGTGCGTCTCGTACTCTGGCCGCTGCATCTTAAGCAATTACTTTACGGGCCGTCGTTCGAACGGAGGCGCGTGCGCACAGCCCTGCCGCTGGGGTTATGCTCTCGTTGAGGAGAAGCGCCCCGATTCCGCCTTCCCGATTGAGGAGGACGAGCGCGGCACATACGTATTAAGCTCCAAGGACCTTTCCATGATCGAGCACATCCCGGATCTCGTTGACGCGGGCATCGACTCTTTGAAGATAGAGGGAAGGATCAAGGGAGACTACTACGCCGCAGTAACAGCCAAAGTCTACCGCGAGGCCGTGGACCTGTATCTTAAGGACCCCGAAGGCTGGAAAGTTAATCCCGCCTGGCCCGACCTTCTCGAAAAGCTTACTCACAGAGATTACGATACGGGATTCTTCTACGATTCTCCCATGGATGACGCGAAGATCGCTTCCGAGAGAACGTATGTAAAGCCCGCTTTCGTTGTGGCGCAGATAGTAGGCAGAAATGCAGACGGCTCTTATAAGGCCGTGCAGAAGAACAAGCTTTATAACGGCGACAGCCTTAATGTATTAAAGCCCGTAGGCTACGAGGCTCCTTTGAAGGTCGTATCGATAAAGGATGAAGACGGCAATGACCTCGAGAGCGTGCCGCACCCGGGAACAGTATTTAACGTAAGATTCGAAAGGGAGACAGATCTTCCCGAATTGACTTTCCTCTCAAGGGACGGAGACAAGGATAACGGAATAGATCCGATGTCTAAACAGGCTTAATCTTAAGCCTCAGCTTCAGCTTCGATTTCAGGTGTTTTGTCAGGCTTATCGCCGGAACTCTTCTTAGGATCCGGCTCCTGCTTCATAATCTTTTCGAGGATGCGCGACAGGAATGCTTTAAACTTCCTGTCGAAGCCGAATACCTTGAATATATCGAGGATGATGATGAATACGACGGGGCCGAGAAGGAAGCCGACAGCGCCCCAGATGTAAACACCCAGTGCCATGGAGATAAGCATAAGAAGCGGGTGCAGGTGCAGGGATTTTCCGACGACCGCGGGCTCCAGAAATCTTCTTATTATGGTCATGATGGTCATCGCGATAATGATAACGACCGCTCCGTAGTAGTTTCCGTGGAAGATGCAGTAGATAATAACGGGCACCATTGTTGCCGAGATACCGAGAACGGGCAGGAAGTCGAGGACCGCCGTGATCAGTGCGAGTACGACAGCGTATTCGACGTGAGCGATCGAGAATGCGATCCATGACTCGGCCATGGTGACGATAAGAAGCAAAGTGTAACCGCCCAAAGCCCTGAACAGCGTGCCTGAGAGGTTGTTTACGAGCTCGAGGGAAGTTCTTCTGAATGACTGGTTGGGGACGCTCTTCATGTATGCCCTAAGAACGTTCGGGCCGTCACTTAAGAAATAGTATCCGCTCATGAATACGCTTATGACAACGAAGATACCGTAAGGAATGTTGCCTATTATGCCCCAGACGGAAGAAACCGCGGTTCCGATGAAGTCGGGGATCTTCTCTGCGAATTCGCCGTGGCTTCCTGCGAAGTATTCTGCGATCTGCTCTACGACGGAGTCCTTTAAGATACCGTTGTTGCTCTCTGCGAACTGCCAGATGAAATCGTTGAGCTTATTCGTGTCTGAAATGATGACTACGAAGTTCGAGAGCGCCGTAAATGCTTTGGATCCCTGAACGAAAAGGCTTACAACGCCGAATACCGTTACGAAGATAACGAGTACGATGAGTACGATATAGAAAGCGATCTCGATCTTTCTTTTCTTTCTGTAGTTGAAGCCCGGTCTTTTGGATCTCATCCTGACGACGGGAGCTGCCATCGCATGTGCCGTCCTTGCGAGAAGGAAGCCGATGAGGAATGGGATCAGTACGGATATGACTCTCGTCGCACAGAACAGAAGAACACCCGTAACTGCCGCGATAAGAATGTATTTGATTATGCTCATGACCGTCGCGCGGTCTCTTATATATCTCTCGTTATCTGTCAAAGGTGTGCTCCTTTAAATATCAGTATCCAGACAGTGATGAATACTGCCATTGTTAATAATAAAGACAGGTTAATGCTCTTGTCAAAAGGCGGGATGATGTCGTCGTCCTCGGCACCCGTGATCTCGTGTCTTACGGAGATCGCGAAGGAATCAAGCACTCTTATAAAGAACAGCAAAAGCACCATTCCCATAAAGAAAGCGGGCAGGGATGAGTAGAAGAAAGTCGAGCCTATGTCCGCGTATGTCTGCACAGAGAAGATGTCGATCCTGGCAAGTGTCTCGGGAAGGTACATCTCAGAAAGCTTCATTGTGAAAAGGCAAAGAAAAGGTGCCCACATGTTATGCACTCTGGCTCTTAAGTAGCAGCACCATAAGCCTGCAGCAGCCGTGGCGAGGATCGAGGTGTAGTCCATGGAGAACAGCACGAAGAAGATGGTCACGGTAACAGCGGCCTTGCGTCTGTCCGTGCTCTTGAACCTCGTAAACAGCAGCCCGAAAAAGAACAGCGCGGCTCCGAACGAAGGAATTACGATATCGCTTAAGATCGCAAGCACCGTTCCGTACTTCGACTGGGGTGCTGCGTGGAAGAATACGGGATAAACGGAAGTTCCCGACAGTCTTAAGGTGACCCAGGCAAGAAGGTTATAGAGCGGGACACGGATCATCATGAGAGGGATGCCTGAGAATAACGCGAGAAGAAGCGTTCCGACTCCCGTGTAGCGTCCTACGGGTCTGTCCTCGATGCCTCTTGCGCAGAAGACTGCGGGGAAGACCTGCGCCATAAGCGTTCCCAGTATCATCAGAATCGAGCATCCGATAAGGGAGGTGACGGGGAAAAGCAGATCAGAGTCCTTAAGAAGGCACCTCACGGCATAAAGCAGTGCCGTCGCAAGCGAAAGTATCATGACAGGCCAGCCCCACGTCATAAGGCGGGGACGTCCGAAATTGTGCTTGATTATGGCTATGGGGTCTGTATTCGGTTTGTTCTCGCTCATCTTAGAATGCAAGTCCGAAAAGACTCATTGTCTCGATCATGTAGTTATAGAAAACCGGCTCAAGCGCCAGATAAACGGCAGTTCCGAGTGCGAGGAAGGGACCGAATGCGAGGTAGTCGGGGTCGTCCGCGAAGTGGATCTGAGCTTTTCTTTTCGCGATCTCGAGCCTCTTTGCAGCCTTGTCCTCGGCCTGCTCGATCTCTTTCTTCTCAGCCGCCTTGCGCATGTACTTGCGGATCATGAGAGGAATCGCGAAGAAGACTGCGACGATGATTCCGACGTAGATGACGATGATAAGGCCGTAGCAGCCGACGATGAGTCCGCAGGCCGCCAGAAGCTTCATGTCGCCCTGGCCCATACCTTCCTTGCCCAGGAAGGAGACACAGATGAAGTTGATGAGGAAGAGTGCGCCGCCGCCGACCAAAGCCGCGATGATCCTGTTAAGAAGCGGAATCCACCATGCTGCCTGCTCGGAAAACCAGATGTTCTTCTCGAAGAAGTCGCCTGCGATCATGAAAACACCGATAACTGCGAGTACGATGGAGCACTCGTCGGGGATGATCCTGTTAAGTCTGTCCGACATCATAACGATGACGATGACCGGAGTTGCCAGGAAAATGGCGAGAATATGGAATACCGCGGGCGGATTGATATACGTATCAAAGCTGAAAATTACAAATAAAGTGTAAATTGCTGCGCAGAAAAGAGCTGAAAGCGCGCCGTGAGGGATAAGCTTCATTCTCTTGGAAAGGCGAAAATCCGGGTCTGTCTCCTTTACGCCGTAGTCCTGAAGCCACTTTTCCGGGATCTTTGCAAAGACAAAAGTCTGAAGATACCCGATTACCGCTCCCAATAACGCTGCGATTATCGCAGCTGCCCAGAAATTCATCAGTAAAATGACCGCCTTATCATATATATATTAGTAAAGTTTAATATAGCGCGTTAAGATTATCAAGATTTGTGGATATTATATAATTCACACTTTAGTCATTTGTTCAAATTGACCTTAAAGCCTGTTTTGGATAAAATTAGTTGAGTTTTTATTAGGAGGGTCATTATGGCCAAGAATATAACAGCTAAGATACTTGAAGAGAAGATGCAGGCTCACATGAGAGCCAGTACAGGTCTTACTCTTGCAGAGGCAACCCCCGCAGATTACTGGAATGCATTGTCCAAGACTGTTGTAGAGCTTATCTCGGATGATTTTCTTGCTACAAGAAGAGCATATCTCCCCGTAAGACAGGCTCACTACCTTTCAGCCGAGTTCCTCGAAGGCAGATCATTGCTTAACAACCTTGTTAACCTTGGTATCTATGACCAGGCTAAGGAAGCTATGAAGTCCTTCGGCGTAGATCTCACCGATATCCTTGAGGAGGAGACGGATCCTTCACTCGGTAACGGCGGCTTGGGAAGACTTGCAGCATGTTTCATGGATTCATGCGCTACATTGAATCTCCCTGTAGACGGTTACGGAATCCTTTACAGATTCGGTCTTTTCCGTCAGCAGATCGAGAACGGCTTCCAGAAGGAGTATCCGGATTCCTGGATGGAGCACGGATATCCGTTCACACTTCCCAGATATGACAGAAAGGTCAAGGTCCACTACAACGATATGGATGTATGGGCTGTACCTTACGATCTCCCTATCACGGGTTACGGCACGAAGAACATCAACCTTCTGAGACTTTGGAAGGCTGAGCCTGCCCAGGAGTTCGACTTCAATCTCTTTAATTCACAGAGATTCGATGACGCTGTTATCGAGAGAAACAGAGTTCAGGACATCTGGAGAGTTCTTTATCCTAACGATTCTTCTTACGACGGTAAGGTTCTCCGTGTAAGACAGCAGTACTTCTTCGTATCCGCTTCACTGCAGGATATCATCAGAAAGTACAAGAAGGCACACGGCGACGATCTGCATGATTTCGCTAAGTACAATGTTATCCAGCTTAACGATACTCACCCTGTTATCGGTATCCCTGAGCTTATGAGACTTCTCGTAGACGAGAACGGCATCAGATGGGAAGACGCATGGGAGATCACAAAGGATACATTCTGCTATACAAACCATACTGTAATGCAGGAGGCTCTCGAGAGATGGGATATCTCCATCTTCAGATTCCTCTTCCCGAGAATCTACGAGATCATCGAGGGTATCAACAACCAGTTC
>CADAXO010000090.1 GCA_902791885.1 Oscillospiraceae bacterium
TTAGGACTACATGGGATATGAAGGGCTGCATACATAAGCACCATCACAAAGGAAAGAACGCAGCAAAACCTGCAACTGAACTTACTTAAGGGGGAATGAATCATGAATACAAAGAAGATAATCGCACTTTCAACAGCTGCCGCCGTAACGGCTTGCGGCGTGGGCGGTACAGTGATCTATAAAAGAAGCCATGCTGATGTTATGGCGCAGGAGATTGAGCAGGAGATAGTGGAAGCAGGTGAGATTGCTGCTCCTTATCACAGCCTTACTTCAGGCAAGAATGAGACTGTTTATGTTATCTCGGACGGCAACGGAAGCAGAACTACTTATGTCAGTTCCTGGCTTCGTAATCCCGGCGGCGATGCTGTTATTAATGATGTATCCGACTTAAGTGATATCGAGGTTGTAAGAGGTGCAGCTGAGCTTTCTTCAGATGATCAGGGACAGATCACATGGAATGCCAACGGTGATGACGTTTACTACAGAGGAATATCGAATGATGCTCTGCCGGTAGATGTTAATGTCACTTATCAGCTTGACGGTGCCGCTGTTACTGAAGAAGAGCTTCAGGGAAAGAGCGGACACCTGACTATCGATATCTCTTATGAGAACAATATGAGTGAGCAGGTCATATCCGAAGACGGCGCAGAGTACACAATATATATGCCTTTCGTTATGACAACCGGTATGCTTCTTGATAACGGAACTTATTCCAATATCGAAGTAACTAACGGCGAAGCTGTTAATGACGGTGAGAGAACTTATGTAATCGGCATCGGTTTCCCGGGCCTTTATGAGAGCCTCGGCCTTGATTCAATCGATCTTGACGATCCTATTGTAGAGGAGAGTATCGATCAGATCGATATACCTTCCGAAGTTATTATCGAATGTGATGTTAATGATTATGAAGATCTGTCGGTTCTTACTGTCGCATCTGTTCTTAACCTTGATAATATAGAGACTTCAGTAAATACAACTGAGGTTGAAGAGAATCTTGATGAGATCACGGACGGAATGAGAAGTCTTGTGGACGGATCTGAGCAGCTTTACGAAGGCGTAAGTGCTTTGAATGAGGGCGCCGTAGTTCTTAATTCAGGCGCATCTGCCGTATCTGACGGTGCTGCTTCACTGGCATCGGGAGCTAACGCATTAAGCGCAGGAACTTCAGAACTTGCAGGAGGTGCAACAGCTTTGCAGAACGGAATCAGTCAGGTAAATGACGGAGCAGCAGCTCTTAATGCCGGACTTGCTCAGGTTCAGAATAATATCCCTGCACTGCAGAATGGTGTTAATGATCTTAATAACGGTGCATCACAGCTTTCGCAGGGCGCGACAACATTAAGCACGGGCGTTGATACGTTATACAGTCAGCTTACTTCTGATGAATCACAGGCAGGTATCACTGCTCTTGTTGAAGGATCACAGACATTCGCAACAAGTCTCTCGGCTCTTAATGAAGCTCTTTCAACACCTGTGTCTGCCGAGCAGGCTGCAGCTTTGCAGAATGCAATCGCATATCTTACGGCTTATTCTGAAGAGATCGAAGATCCCGCAGCGGCAGCAAGCATCAGTGCTTTGATCAATGCGTATTCGACAATGGCAGCAAGCCTTACCCAGGTTAGTGCTTCTGTATCTGCTCTTAATACAGCTTACGCAGATATTAACGGCGGTATCGTCTCATTGAGCGGTAAGTTCAGTGAAGTGGCAACAGCCGTCGCTTCCATACAGTCAGGTGCATCTTCACTTGCTACGGGTGCTTCACAGGTATCCACAGGACTTAACACACTTAATAACAGCACAAGCACTCTCGCAAACGGTATCAGCCAGTTGTCGACCGGAGCATCTTCCTTAAATAACGGTACATCCCAACTTGTAACAGGCGCACAGTCTTTGTCTTCCGGTGTTTCTGAGGTAAATGACGGAGCCCAGGCTCTTGCAACAGGTGCAGCTTCACTGTCCTCAGGTGCGAATGACCTTGCTAACGGAACAGCACAGCTTGCAGACGGCGTAGGCGCATTGCTTGACGGTGCGGGAAGACTTGAAGAAGGTCTTAATGAGTTCAATGATCAGGCTGTAGACAGACTTACTGACCTTATCAACAATCTGGTTCCGGTATCTGACCGTATCGAGGCCCTGAAGGAGTATTCAACTTCTTATGAAAGCTTCTCGGGAACTCCTTCGGGAGTTGAAGATTCTGTAGTATTCGTATTCAAGAGTTGACAGACTCATAAGCTTTTTTGTGATATTATAGTTTTATTGTGAATTGGAGGTAGTTCAATATGAAATTAGTTGCATATTTCTCCACATCAGGTAAGACTGCTGCAGCAGCAAAGAATATCGCAGAGCGCGAAGGTGCAGACATCTTCGAGATCGTTCCTGCAGAGCCTTATACAGGTGAAGACCTTGACTGGCAGAACAGAGACTGCAGAGCCAATGCGGAGATGGCTGATAAGAAATACAGAGTCGCTATGGCTAACAAGTGCGAGAATATCGATCAGTACGATGAGATATATCTCGGATTCCCTCTTTGGTGGGGATATGCTCCGAGGATCATCAACACATTCCTCGAGAGTGCTGATTTTACAGGCAAGAAGATCATTCCTTTCGCCACAAGCGGCGGAAGTGAGTATAGTAAGGCTAATGATGATCTTATTGCCAGCGCACCCGGCGCGATCTTTGAAGAGGGCGTAAGGATCAAGTAAGAACCTTGGATAAGATATATTCCGGTTGGGAATCCCTTCCTAAGGGATATAGTTCAGATGTGCTGACTGAAGGCTGCCTTGTTCTTGAAGGCGGTGCTTTCAGAGGCCTGTATGCATCGGGTGTACTTGATGTATTGATGGAGAACGACATCAACATGAGCTGTGTGCTCGGTGTTTCTGCCGGAGCTTTGAACGGAGTTAATTATGCGGCAGGACAGATCGGAAGATCTGCAAGAATCAATCTCCGCTACAGGCATGATGAGAATTATGTAGGTGTAAAGCCGATGTTTACCGAGCACGGTATCATCGGCTTTGACTTTATTTTCGGTGAGCTTGACGGGGTGGAACCCTTAGATTACGAGACCTTCCGTAAGAGACGTTTTGTTACCGTAACGACCGATGTCGATACGGGGAGGCCGCACTTCTGGGAGCAGTCGAATTGTGCCGATATCTTTAATGCCATCAAGGCCTCGGCGTCGCTGCCGTATGTATCAAGTCCCGTGGAAGTAGAGGGAACGTTTAACCTTGACGGTGGCTGCTGCCTTAACATCCCGTATAACTGGGCTATAAGGCAGGGTTACAAGAAGGTTATAGTAATCAAGACCCGTGCCGATGACTACAGGGAACCGTCGCAGTCTGATATGTCGCTTATGCTTACGCGTGTGATGTATAAGGATAAGCCTGCACTTTGCGATGCTCTTTGCCACAGAAGCGAGCGCTATAACCTTGAACTGGACGAGCTTTTCTACCTTACGAACCACCGTTCTGTCTTTACTTTCTCGCCGTCGAGACCAATTGATGACGTAGGAAGACTCGAAACTGACATGGAAAAACTGGGAGAGTTATATTATCTTGGTAGGAGGGATTGCGAGAGCCGTCTTGAAGATCTTAAAGGATATTTGAGTTACTTATGAGTATTGTTGATTTTATCATTTCTATAATCTACGGAATCGTTGAGGGTATCACGGAGTGGCTTCCTATAAGTTCTACCGGTCACATGATCCTTCTCGATTCATTCGTTAAGCTTAATGTTTCAGAAGAATTCTACAAACTTTATCTTGTTGTTATTCAGTTAGGCGCGATCCTCGCTGTTGTTGTTCTTTATTGGAAAGAGATCTGGCCCTTCGGTATTAAGAATAATAAGCACCCGTGGAAGAAGGACGGTATCGGAAGATGGGTGAAGGCCGATAAGTTCGTAATGTGGTTTAAGATCCTTGTTGCCTGTGTGCCCGCTGCCGTTGTAGGTATCGTATTCGACGATTATCTTGATGAACTGTTCTACAATTGGGTGTGCGTATCAATAATGCTCATCCTCTTCGGTATCGCATTCATCGTGGTCGAGAATTGGGTAGCTGACAAAGAACCCAATGTAAAATCTCTGGATGAGATTACATATCCTCAGGCATTGCTCATCGGAGCTTTCCAGCTTATAGCCGCAGTATTTCCCGGAACTTCAAGATCCGGTTCGACAATCGTCGGATCACTTTGCATCGGTATAAGCAGAGAGGCAGCCGCCAAGTTTACATTCTTCCTTGCGATCCCCGTAATGATGGGTGCGAGCCTTCTTAAGATCTTAAAGTTCGAAGGCGATGTAACAGGTGCCGAGATAGCAATGCTCATCATAGGTATGGTCGTAGCGTTCCTTGTATCCTGGGTAGTAATCAAGAAACTCATGGCTTATATCCGTAAGCATAACTTCAAGGTATTCGGCTGGTACAGAATCGTAGTCGGCGTCCTGTTCATCATCCTCGGAGTTGCCGGCCTGCTTAAGATGTGATCAGCTGAACTGTTCTCTGATCAATTTATCTACGATCCTTACATCGAGCGGATTTATGCTGCTTTCGAATGTCGCGAAAAGATTATCACCTAACGTTATTCCGTTAAGATGGTAATTATTGAATCTTGTTACCATGTCATTAGCGTAATTGGCATTATCCATTCGTCCGCAGTGCTCATAGTAAAGAATCTTACGGTCCCGCATTCTTAATATCGTGAAGTCCGGATGGTAGACCATATCATCAATTCTGATAGGACATTCATACTTATACGGAATGTTGTTGGTATATAGTCTGTCAGCGATTATCTGCTCAGACTTCGACCTGACTCGATCGCCTTTCATGGTCATATATACCGGAGTCCCTTCTTTGAAACCTTTCGGAGTGTAAGGCTTGTTGATCCATTGCTCAATATATTCATCATCCGGTGTAATGTACGGCTGTATCAGATCTTTCCGATCCTGAGACAGTGCAGGGTAAACATCTTCGAATGTTGCGTCCTCATATCGCTTAACTAAAGGCTGAAGTGCCTTAAGTTCCGACTGCGCAGACTTCACCAGATCCTGGAGGTATGATTTCTGTGCGAGAGCTTTGATGGAACTGTTGTCTTTGATAATAGTTCCCAACTTGTTCTTGTTGTCGGTAACTAAGTAGTATGAGAGCCATTTGTCTTGTCTTTTAATTCGTAACCGACCATCAGGACATCCCGATAAATACTTTTGACAGGATTCAATTAGCTTGGTGAGTGAATCATAGCGTGAGCATAAAGCATTTTTAAGACTTGTTATTAGCATGTTTGGTCCTCTTTCCCCAAACATCTTAACGAGCTTCATCAGTATTATATATCCATTGTTCTGTTTACAGGATTAAATTTGAAAAAAGTAATAATTAGTACTGTGAAACGCCTATATTTACAGGATCATTTGTCGATAATTCCAATATTAGTCCTGTGATTTTTAGAAACTACAGTACCATAACTATTGAAAATGATATATGGTCCTGTGAATCAATAAAATACACAGTACCATATTCGAGAAAGCCACGATATGGTACTGTGAGTGGTTTTTAAGCGGTCGCGAATGAAATAATCACTCAACGCTCATCCATCGGGATGTATTCCTGTCTGGGCTGAACTGCCTTGTATGCAGGACGGATGATCTTGCCGGCGTTGTTCAACTCCTCGATTCTGTGCGCTGACCAGCCGGAGATACGGGCTATGGCGAACAGGGGAGTGTAGAACTCCAAAGGAAGATTCAGCATTGAATATACGAATCCCGAATAGAAGTCGATATTCGCAGATACACCCTTGTAGATATGACGCTGCTCGGTAATGAGTCTTGCTGCGATCCTTTCAACATCGGAATAGAGCTTGTACTCCTTAGTCTTATGCTTCTCGATGGAAAGTTTCTCAACGAAAGACTTGAAGATCATTGCACGGGGATCGGATATGGAATAAACCGCGTGTCCCATACCATATACAACACCTGCGTTATCGAATGCTTCCTTATGAAGGATCTTGTTAAGATAAGCGGTAAGTTCTTCTTCATCGCCCCAGTCCTTAACATTCTTCTTGATATCAGCGAACATCTGCATAACCTTGATGTTAGCGCCGCCGTGCTTGGGACCCTTCAAAGAGGAGATTGCAGCAGAGATTGCCGCATAAGTATCCGTTCCGGAAGAAGTTACAACGTGAGTTGTAAATGTGGAGTTGTTACCACCGCCGTGCTCAGCGTGAAGAACAAGGGAGAGGTCGAGAATCTGAGCCTCGAGAGGAGTGAACTTGTTGTCCGGACGGAGCATATAGAGAATATTCTCAGCAGTAGACAGATTTGCTCTCGGTCTGTGGATATAAAGACTCTTATTATCGTTATAGTAGATCTTAGCCGCATAGGAATAAGCTGCAAGCATAGGGAACATAGCAATCAGCTCAAGAGACTGGCGCAGCACGTTCGGGATAGTAGTATCGTTCGCATTGTGGTCGTATGAGTAAAGTGTGAGCACGGCACGTTGCAGGTTGTTCATGATGTCGTTGCTCGGAGCCTTCATGATTACATCTCTTACGAAATTCTTGGGCAATGCATCCCTGTAGTTTGCAAGTATGATCATGAAGTCGAGAAGCTCACGCTCGCTCGGAAGCTTGCCGAAAAGGAGGAGGTATGTAACTTCCTCGAATCCGTTATGTCTTTCGGCACCTGTAATGCCGTCTGCAATCTTATGGACATCGATACCTCTGTAGTAGAGTTCGCCGTCGCAAGATACTTCTTCGCCGTCTACAATCTTCTTTGATACGATTTCAGAAATCTCGGTAAGACCTGTTAATACGCCCTTACCGTTAAGATCGCGAAGACCGCGGTTAACTTTGTTCTTGGTGTAAAGCTCTGTATCAATCTTGTTCGCCTCGCACATCTTGGCTAGTTCGATGATCTCGGGGGTAAGTCTTGAGAATTTATTCATATATTCTCACCTCCAATCCTTATTTCATGAATTTATATTATACGGTATTTTTGACTTTTATCAATTTCTGAACCTGTGGCAAATTTGAAATAAGTAGCGCGAAAAAATTTGTTAAACTATATTTAACGTGATAAAATTCTTATATCTCAATACAGGAGGATAATCCATGAAGAAGTTTGATTTGAAGCGCTTGGTTTGTGCTTCAGTCGCAATGGCAACTGTCTTCTCTGCAAGTGGTTTCGTTTTTGCTGACGAGACTGATGCAGATGAAGATGTTCCTGTTGATGTTGAACAGACAGAAGTTGCTGATGAGACCGAAGTCGAGCTGATCGATGAAGAGGATGGGGATGATGTGGTCCTGTTGCTGAAGAGGAGCCTGAAGTAATCGATGATGAAGAGGTTACCGATGAGGAGCCTGTTGATGAGACAGAGCCTGCTGAGGAAGCTGAAGATGAGGAAGAAGCTGAGGTTGAGGTTATCGATGAGGAAGTTATCATCGATGAGGATGTAATCGTTGAAGATCAGATCATCGAAGAGACCGAAGCTGAAGAGATCATTGAGATCGAAGAAGAGACCATTACCTTCGAAGAAGCTGAAGCTGCAAGCGGCTGGCAGAAGGAAAACGGCTACTGGTATTACTATGTTAACGGCCAGAAGGTTAAAGGTTGGAAGAAGATCGGTAAGAATTGGTATTATTTCAATCTTAGTTCCGGCGCAATGTACAGAGGAAAATATACTATCGACGGTGGAGTATATATCTTCGACAACGAAGGTGTTATGTTGACCGGTTGGGTACATTACAGCGGAGACTGGTATTATTGCACAAGCAAGGGTGCTTATTCCGGATGGAAGAAGATCGGTAAGAAGTGGTATTACTTTAGCCCTTACTCTAATTATATGCTCCATAATACAGTAACTACTATTGAAGGCGTTAGGTATGTATTCGGTGATAGCGGCGCTATGTGCACCGGTTGGGCACAGCCTTACAGATATTACGGAGATACAACGTATTATTATTGTAAGTCCAACGGCGAGGTCGTTACAGGTTGGAAGAAGATAGGTAAGAAGTGGTATTATTTTGACCCTAACTATTCTGGTGCTATGTCAATTGGTTTTAAAACGATTCGTGGCGAGACCGGTAGTAGTTATAATTACTTTTTCAATCAGAATGGTGTTATGCAGACCGGTTGGGTTCAGCCCAGTGAAAATTACTATGGTGCTTGGTATTATTTCGATAACAGCGGCAGAGGTGTGAACGGCTGGAAGAAGTTCAGTGGTAAGTGGTATTACTTCACTCAAGGCAATATGAATACCGGCGAGACTTATATTGACGGTAAGTATTATTATTTCCAGCCCTATCAGTACGATTCCAGCGGAAGACAGGTCGGAACCCTTGGTGCTATGAAGACCGGTTGGGTTAATTTCTATTATTATTCTGACGGTCAAGCAGCCTATAAGTATTATTCAGGTGACGGATCAAGAGTCCAGGGTTGGAAGAAGATCAGCGGTAAGTGGTATTACTTTGATCCCAGTAACAGTGGTTATATGGTAGTAGGTTTCCGTTATATCTATGATTCCTCTTCAAGTTATTCCGGCGCTTACTATTACTTCTCTAACAGCGGCGCTATGAAGACCGGTTGGCTCAGATACAATGGCTACTATTACTATATGACAAGTTCCGGAGCCATCAGAGAGTCATGGAAGAAGATCGGCAAGAAGTGGTATTACTTCGATTCCAACAGTCATATGGTTACCGGTTATTATTGGATTGATGGCGTAATCTATCATTTCGCTGAAGACGGACATTGTTATAATCCGAACGCTCATACTTAATATCGATTAAGTTGTAAGCATAGAAACGGCGTGGCGCAAGTCACGCCGTTTTTGTTGTATAAAAAATGTGTTAAGATTATTCCCGTGTTATGAACAGAATAAATTAACAGGAG
>CADAXO010000091.1 GCA_902791885.1 Oscillospiraceae bacterium
GAACCATGTCAGAGGAAGCTTTAGAGTATATGTCGGAGATTTGATCTTTGCGGAAACGGGAAAAGCTCACTTAATGGTATAATCTCTTTTATGAAAAAGGCAGACAAGAAAACAATAGGAATGGCTGCAGCTGCAGTGGGAGTCATAGCTCTTGCGGCAGGTGTCGCGATATTCCTTCATAACAAAGAGATGAATACCCCCTCCGTGTCAGACGGTCCGGAGACTTCCGGGACTTCGGTTACCCAGTCTACATTTGAGGCGACTTTTGATCCCGATTCCGAGTCTCCTACTGCTGAGAGACTTATAGTCTTTAACGGTTCGACCTACCGCTACAGGGAGGATATCGACACTTTGCTGATCATCGGTCTTGATGATCTCGAGGCGGAGGAGATGACAAATACCCACCGCAACAACAGTATGGCGGACTTCCTGTTGCTTGTTGTATTCGATAACACGAACAAGACCTATAAGATCATACAGATCAACAGAGATACCATGACGGCTACGCGTAAGTATGATGCGTTCGGCCAGTATGAGGGCCTTATCGACCAGCAGATAGCATTATCGCACACTTACGGAACCGGCGGGGATGACAGCTGCCGCGATACCGTATTTGCAGTGTCCAATCTGCTCTACGATGCCGATGTCGATAACTATATGGCCATAACGATGGCTGCTGTTCCAATCATGAACGATCTTGTCGGCGGTGTCGATGTTGTTATCGAGGATAACTTCGCAGGCGTTGAGGATGATTTTGTTACGGGTGAGACGGTCCATCTTGAATTCGTAAGATCGCGTATGTCCATGCAGGATGATCCGACCAATATTGCCAGAATGAGCCGTCAGAGGACGTATATGGTCGCTTTCATGGAAGCTTTGAGTTCTGCTATGGCTGCGGACCCGGACTTCGAAGTAAGGGCATTCTCGGCGCTCGGAGACACGATGTTAAGTGACATGACCACTGACCGTATCGAGGAGCTCGCCGACCGCTTCACCGAATATGAAGAGGAAGCGATCCTTGTTCCCGAAGGCGAATCGGTCGAGGGTGACAGATTTATGGAGTTCTACGTTGATGAAGCCGCGCTTCAGCAGATGGTAGTCGATACATTCTACGAACCCGTCTGATGAACTCTCTGCTTAACAGATAAATACAATTGAAGAACCCCCAGGTCCAAGGATCCGGGGGTTCATTGCTGTCAGCAAAATATAAAAATTACATTTGCATCAAGCGTCAGGCAGCAGATACTGCTGACTTCTTGGATGTCTTGAAGCAAATGCCTGCACCTGCGAGAGCCGTTATCGAGAGGACTAACCAAACGACTGACTCGTAGCCGGTCTGAGCGGATGTGGCGCCACCGGTTGTTGCCGCATCAGCATCAGCATCTGTACCTGCATCAGCGCCGGATGCATCACTTGTCTTAACTACGAATGCAACAGGGCAAAGGTGGCTGAGAACAGCGTGAATTACGTTTCCATCCTGTGTGAAGGAAGCGGAATCCCAAGCCTGTGTAGCTTCGTTCCAGTAAAGAACAGCGAGAACTTCCTGAGCTGAGTCGCGAACAAATGTTACAAGAAGAGCACCGTTAGATGCAAAATACTGGTCATTTACATTCTGACCTGCGTCGTTTGTGACTTCAACGTCAACCATGTCGAGTGAGAACTCGGCACCCTCACCTGCAGCAGCAACAGCAGCATCAGGAAGAGCAGCGATAGCAGCATCTGAAGGGGTTGCTTCTCTGATAACGATGTGGTAACCGTCTACACTTCCGCCTGATACAGTGTCACCACCGGAAGGGGAAGGGCTCTCAGCAGCCATAGCAGGAACTGCCATAGCAAATACAAGAGCAGCAGCAGCCAAAATCGAGACTAACTTCTTCATCAGCATATCTCCTTTCTTAAGATTTCGCTATGTTCATTGGTCAGACAGGGTTGCCATAACCAAAAAGCGACGTGTTGAATTGCCCGTAAGGCAAGTCGACAGGATCAGGACGCGATCCGTGGCCGGATCCTGCGGTGCGTACTCTTCGTTCTGAAAAGCACCAAGCTCCCTGATATCCATCACAGTTTGAAAAAAACTTTGATAAACTTCAGGGTTGCCCATGTCATTATAATACAGAATATGCGATCTGTTAAATGGTATTGCTGCAAACACTTTGTAAACTAGCACTCCTGAGGGCGTATATATCCTGATTTCAGGGTCCGTTGCCAGGAATTCAGGATCTGTAAAATAGTCCTGAAGGTGCCCAAACATTATGTTTCCGGCGTTCATATGGTGTCCGTACAAAATTGTAACAGGATCGTCAAAATCTGTTGAGTTATAGGTCGCTTCAGAGAAGATCGCGCCGCCTGCGGAGTACTCTCCGTCGGAATTTGTCCTTAAATACTGGCGGTCGTTGTCAGGATTCTGAAGAACCGGGTATGAGATATCGGTGCCGGGGATCTCGATCCAGGCGTAGATATCGGGGTTTATGGCCTGTAAAGCCTCAAAATCGACCGTAAGAGTGTCTTCCTCAGGCTGTAAACGGCCTGATTCGGGGTCTTCGGGGTCTGCATCAAGGGGGATTACGGATACTCCTTCGATAGCGGGAGCCGGCGCAGGGCCTAATTCCTCAGTCTTTAGATCCGTAGGGGAGTAAGTATCGAGGAAGAACTTGACCCCGGCGAAGACCGCGATACCTAGGAAGATGAATCCGAGTATGAGTTTGATCTTTCTCATATTCATACGGCTGCACCTCCCATCATGGCCATTCTTGATGCATCGATTACCAAAGAGTTGTTCTTTTCGATGTGTGAAAGTGAGTCGGGACCGAGCTTCTTCGTTATAAAGTTTACGGCTTCGCCAAGATTCGGAGCTCTGCCTGCCGTGTTATGGGCATCGGACCCGAGGAAATCTATCGTGTGTGAAGATACCATTCGAAGCGCCTTCCTCTTTGTCATGCCGGACAAGAAGAATTCGGCGTTGCACTGCACGAGGATGCCCGTATTCAGAAGTTCATCGATCTTTTTGGAACCCTGGATGGACATATATCTCTCGATATGAGCCGCGACGGGGATAAGACCGAGGTTACTTAATTCAGAAACTTCCCTGATCATATAGTCGCTCCACTTGCTGAAGGGCATCTCGACCAGGATAAGCTTAGTGTTCTGAAGGCAAAGACGGGATATGTCCTCGCATGTGCTCATGCCCCTGAAGTAATATACTTCGGCACCAAGTAATATAGACGGATAGTTCGCAGCACCGCCGTAAGAAGTATCCAATGCAGATATCAAAGAATCGTATGCTTCGTTTCTTTTCTCTAGGAATCTTGCGGGACTCATCATGTCGGCATAGAAGTGGGGCGTCGCACATACATGGCTGAAACCCTGTTCTTTCCACATATCAAGCATAGCGACGGACATCTCAATGTTTTTGCTTCCGTCGTCCACACCGGGGATCAAATGTGAGTGAAAATCAAGCATAAGCCTTATTTCTTGTAAGCACCGTACCCGTACTTATAATAGCCTTTTTTGTAATAACGCTTGTAAGATCTGCTCTTGGAGAAGTCGGCGTTGGTGAATACGAAGCCGATGATCCTTGCGTTAGCCTGTCTGAACTGTCTCATAACATCCGACAGACCTCTCTTGGAAGCAACCTCGTTTCTTACTACTACGATCATTCCGGAGATAAACGTGGAAGTGATGAGAGCGTCGGAAACGACTGTAACAGGGGGAAGATCGAGGATGATAACATCGTAGAATTCCCTGAGTGTTTTAATAAGGTGCTTCATTCTTCCGGACTGCATAAGCTCCGAAGGGTTCGGAGGGATGCTTCCTGAAGTGATAACGTCAAACTTGACCATTATACTCGGATCCGAAGTCTGGAAAACAGCCTTCTGGATGGCATCGGAAGGTGAATTGAGCTCTACGAGAAGGTTGGAGATACCGGGCGTAGGCTTAAGATTAAGTCTTGCCGCGAAGTTCGGGATTCTCATGTCACCTTCGATAAGAAGAACTTTCTTCTTGGTCTCTGCAAGTGTATATGCAAGGTTGATGGAAGTAAGAGACTTACCTTCACCCTTAAATGTCGATGTCATACCGATAACGGGACACTTCTCCTCTGCGGGGAATGAGAACATTACGTTGGTTCTGAGGAGCTTGTAGGCCTCGGATGAAGCAAAGTTAAGCTTCGGTCCGATCATAAACTTACGCTCTACAGCGATATTGGCAGCCTTATCGTTCTCTTTCTTAGCCATTTGCCTTCTTGCTCCTTTCCTTCGAAGATCTGGAAGAACCGTAATATCCGTATCCGGAGTTGCGGCTGTCACTTAAATCAGGGATAACAGCAAGCAAGGGGATATCAGGATATGTATCCGTGAGATAATCTTCGCTCTGGATGCTGTCATCAAGGAGATATCCTATGATAATGACAGCACATACAAGTACGAATCCTGCCATTGCGCCGATAGCGGTGTTCTTGGTGTTGCTCGGAGCGCTCTTGGTAGAAGGAACGATAGCATAGTCAACGATCTTAACGTCGCTTCCGAGAACGATCTCAGAGATCTTATCGGGGAGAACACGTGCGATAACGTTGGCGATCTTTTCTGATTCCTGAGGAGACTCCGTAGTTACGGTGATACGGAAGACCTCGGTATTGTTTACGGAAGCCGCACTGATACGGCTGTTAAGCTGGTCATAATTGTAGCTCGTGCCGGATTCCTCGATAACTTCGTTCAAGACTCTTCTTGACTTCAGGATAACAACATAAGTGTCAACGAGCTTCTGAGCTGCAGAGAGGTCGGCGTTCGAGATGGAGAAGGAAGCACTTCCGACTGAGATGTTGGAGTTGTTAACATAAAGGAGTGTGCTCGCGGTGTACTGGGGCTTGATGAAAGCAAAAGTATACCCGAAAGCAATAGCGCCTCCGAGGACTGAAACCACGATGATTATCCAGATCTTACTGAGCAAAACCTGCAAAAGATCGAGCAGATCTATCTCAAATTCTTCGTTCTTTCTCTCATTCATACGCGCTAGTGTAACATTTTAGTTAAGTAAAATAAATAATCTTTTGTTACTAATAGCTAACAATTAGTTTCATCTAATTCCATTAAATATGTGTATTTTGCCCTATCAAGAAGAGGCTCCTGGTCCTGATTAGGCTTTCCGAACTCAAGCTTCGGGTATACATAAGTGGGTTCTGTTATGGAGACTTCGACAAAAAGCGGGCCTTCGACATCGAAAAGCTTACCGTCAATATCCTCCTCATTCCTTACAGATCTATAAGGGATCTTATATGCTTCCGATATTGCCTTGAAGTCCGGTACAGTGTAGCCGCCCTCGGGTACAGTCTGGGCATAATTATCTTCGAAGTACATCTCCTGGAAATGACGTATCATGCCGAGAGCTGAGTTGTTGAAAAGAATGATCTTAACGGGAAGCTTCTCTCTTGCGATTGTCTGAAGCTCCTGAATATTCATCTGGATTCCGCCGTCTCCCGAGAAGGAATAGACATCCTTGCCGTCCGCGACCGCACATCCTATGGCGGCGGGGAGGGAGTAACCCATGGCTCCGTGTCCTCCGGAGAAGAATATCCTCTGGCCGTCCTTAACCTTGAAGGATTGGGCCACCCAGACCTGGTTCTGGCCGACGTCTGTGGTGATAACGGAATCGCCCGGGATAACTTCGCTTATCTTACTTACCAGCTTGTTAGGAAGTCTGTCATCTATATCCTTCAGTTCTTCACGGATCTTCGCGCAGACTTTGTTCCAGCCCGTAAGATCTTTGGCCTCGGCATTAAGGAGTATATTCAGCACGTCCTTAACGTCGGCATGTATCTGTATCTCATTCGCGTGTGCTTTTAAGCTTAACTCGCCTTTGTCGATCTCTACTCGTACGATCTTCGCATCGGGAGCGAAGTTCTCTCTCTTGGCTCCGGTCTGTCTTACATCGAGTCTTGCTCCGAGGCTTATCACAAGGTCGCTCTTGGCAACGATGAAGTTTGCCGTTCTGTTGCCGTATGCGCCTATGAAGCCGTAAGAATCCGGTGCGGCATCAACCGCAAGCATAGTCGTTACAACAGGGATGTTAAGCCGGCGTGCGACTTCATTGAGTTCGCGTGTGACTCCTGCCGTCTTGATGCCGGAGCCTGCAAGGATAACGGGCCTTTCTGCCTCGGACAAAACCTTAAGAAGTTCGTCGTAAGAAGCATTGCGCTCATAGGAAGGAATATCGAATCCTTCAAGTGAGGAAGGGTCTATGTCTGCCCGGAAAATATCCATGGGGATATCGAGAAGAACAGGGCCTCTTCGTCCTTCCATAGCGATATAGAAAGCGTATTCAAGATACCAGCGGAGCCTGGAAGCGTCTGTTATACGTACGGCGTATTTGGTGACGGGAGATGCCATCGAGACGATGTCAGTCTCCTGAAATCCTCTCTGTCTTACGCCGAGGTCTCCTTTATATTCGAAAGAATTTACCTGCCCCGTGATGAAAAGCGTCGGGATCGAGTCGAAATATGCGTTGCAGATTCCGGTGAGAAGATTTGTCGCACCGGGACCGCTCGTGGCATACGCCACACCCACATTGCCTGTAGTCTGTGCGTAACCGCATGCCGCGAATGCCGCGCCCTGTTCGTGATATGTGACATGAGACCTTACGGACGACTTGCTCAATGAGTCCATAAGATGCGTGACCATGCCTCCGGGATAACCGAAGACATCGGTGATATTACGACTTAAAAGAAATTCGACAATGTAATCCGAGGCTTTCATTATGAGTTTATTCTAACATAAGGATCAAAGGCCAAAGAGCTCTTTGACAGCGTCCTTGTTTACTCCGGAACCGATAACACAGAGCTTGCCGGTTACATCGGAAGCGCCTGTTCTTACAGATACTTCGCCCGGTACATAGTCGAAGTGGATCCAGTTGCCGTCTTCGCCTGCTACGATACCCTTGGCGCGGAGGACCATGCCGTACTTTGAAGTCTCGTCAAGAGCCTTAAGTGCGGAACCGATATCTTCCTGTGTGAACTTTCTTGAAGTCTCGAAGCCGATGCTGTCGAATACCTCATCGGCGTGATGATGTTCCTCACCGCAGTGGCAGATGCCATGCTCGTGGTCGCAGTGGCTGTGATCCTCGTGATCATGATCGTGGTCATGGTCGTGATGATGTTCGTGTTCATGCTCATGGTCGTGCTCATCGTGGTCATGGTCGTCGTGATCATGATGATGGTGATGATGCTCGTGAGCTTCTGCCTCTGCAAGAGCTGCTGCCATATCGGCTGCAGTGAGAGGACTCTCGATAGCAGTCAAGATCTGTGTTCCGGTGAGCTGATCCCAGGGAGTTGTAATTACCTGTGAGTGATCGTTGATCTCCTTGATGAGTGAAACAGCCTTGTCGAGCTTCTCCTGCTTGATGTCGGAGGTTCTTGAAAGGATGATCGTACCGGCATACTTGATCTGGTTCTCGTAGAACTCGGAGAAGTTCTTAAGATATACCTTGCACTTGCTTGCATCGATGACTGTAACGGTTCCGCATATCTCTGTTCCTTCAACCTTCTTGATGGCTGCAACTACGTCAGAGAGCTTGCCGACACCGGAAGGCTCGATAACGATACGGTCGGGGTGGAATCTGTCGATAACGTCGGTAAGAGCGGTTCCGAAGTCGCCTACGAGTGAGCAGCAGATGCATCCGGAGTTCATTTCCGTGATCTCGATTCCGGACTCCTTGAGAAAGCCTCCGTCGATTCCGATCTGACCGAACTCGTTCTCGATCAATACGATCTTCTGATTGTTATATCCGTCAGCGATGAGCTTCTTGATAAGTGTAGTCTTTCCTGCTCCCAAAAATCCTGAGAAAACGTCTACTTTGGTTGCCATATATATTTCCTTCTTTCTATTGTTATCAGCTTTCTGTCCGTTCTGCGTGTCTTCGAAATATCTTACGCGGCCAGTTACGTTAAGCCACATACCGGCAGGGAAGTTCGGCTTTATGTTATAGAAGCACAGAAGGTGGATCTGGCCGATGTCTGCGGAACAGCATGTATAAGCCTGCCTTTGAAGTGCGAAAGCTTTGCCCTTGAGGTCTCTGTATGTCATGGCCTGTCCCGTGAGCTTTACTACTTTGCCGTTATATCTTGCAACGTTATCGAGGGCATCGGTCCAGAAAAGGCCGAAGTCATCGGGAGCTATCTCGCATACATCCTTCGACAGGTCATACGGCAGGTAGTTGCCGATATCGAGGACCTGATCGTTCTTGTCAAGGAAAGTGAGGTTTACACTCGGGTTAACCGACTTGACCGAACCTCGAAGCTTCGGAATATTGTTCACTTCGGGATCGACACGGTTGAAGATCGCGGTGTCGCAGAAGCGGTAGTAGTCTGCGAAGAAAGTCTGCATGTTTCTGTAGTACTCGCTGTATGTCGTGGCATCGATAACGACGACTGCAGCTGCAAGTGCCCATCTTTCAGGCACATCAACCTCATCGAAAAACTTGGAAGGGGAAACCGAACCGTTCCACTCGATGAATACGACATCGGGCTTGTGCTCCGCTTCGATCCTGAACATCAGGTCGCGGTTAACCTCAGTGGTCTCCTTCTCGATAATAGCGGGAGTCTCATCGGGAAACTCGAGATCGCCGTATTCAACATCGCCGTCCTCTGTGGAGAGGATAACGATCTTCTTGCCTCTGAAGGCATCGTTAGCTGCCCACTCACCTATGACAGTCGTTTTACCGCTGTCGAGAAATCCAGTAAAAAAGTAAACAAGACAGTCTTCCATATAATTCTCCCTATTAACTTGCGAATTTTATTTTCACGCGCGCGAAAAATAATTACAAGTGCCAAATGTATGAATTTTGTGCCTCGCAAAAGTCGGCTTGTGTTAGAATCTGTCCTATGAAAAGAATAATAATCGAGTCGCCCCAGCAGTATATCGAGCAGGGTAAGAAGATCCAAAGGCAGATCGAGAATGAGACCGACAAGCAGGTCGGCCGCTTCTGCCTTATTGAGCTTAGCAACCTAAAAAGACTTCACGATTATCTCTATTCACCGTTCATGGATCAGCTGATGGTAACCGTTACAAGTACCGGAAACTTCGGTCTTATATGGATCTTTACCGCCCTGCTTCTGATGTTTATGGCACCTGAGACGCGTCAGATCGGATACTGCATCCTAATCGCTTTGCTGATGTGCATAACCATAGGAAATCTCATCATCAAGAATGTTGTTAAGCGAAGCCGTCCGTTCTTCCACAAGAACTATAAGCTTCTGATAAAACAACCGTGGGACTATTCCTTCCCGTCGGGACACACACTGAGCTCATTCGCGGCGGCGACTGTACTGTTCTTCCTTGATAAGGAGATTGGCGGTGTGGCACTCTTCTATGCCTGCCTGATCGCCCTTTCGAGGCTTTATCTGCGCGTTCACTTTTTTACCGATGTCTTCTTCTCGGTCGTGCTCGGAACGGGACTCGGCATACTTGCTGTAAAGGCTTATGAGACGAGCTTTTTCGGACTTATTTGACACCAAAGAGCCTCTGGTGGCCTTATCGCCGATGGCAGGCTTTTCCTGTGTGACATACAGGGGGATCTGTAATTCTTTGGGTGCCGATTACGCTCCCACCGAGCTTACGAGTGCGAGATCGATCGTTATGAACGGCGTTTCCAAAAGCTACCGCTACATGAGAATAGATCCGGATAAAGAGAAGGTTACCGCGATACAGCTTTTCGGAAATGAGCCTCATGATTTTACCGAAGCGATGAAGATAATCTGTGATGATGAGCTGCTGTCGCGTGTCGATATCTTCGACATAAACATGGGGTGCCCCGTGACGAAAGTAGTGAAGACCGGAGCCGGTTCGGGTCTTATAAGAACTCCCGATATTGCCCGCAGGATAACGGAAGAATGCAGAAAGACCTGCGATGAATTGGGTAAGGTCTTAACCGTAAAAACGCGCATCGGATTTGACGACCGCGATAAAGGCGGACCCGAGTTCGCGAAGATGCTTGCGGAAAGCGGGGCAGAAGCGATATGTGTTCACGGCAGGACAGCGAAGCAGATGTATGCGGGTACCGCTGATTGGGAAGCGATAAGGAAGATGAGAGAAGCCGTGGAAGATACGGGTGTGTATTTCTTCGGAAACGGTGATGTTAATGACGGCGAGAGTGCATTGAAGATGCTTAACGTGACCGGTTCCGACGGAATAATGATCGGACGTGCAGCCTGCGGCGATCCGTGGATCTTCAAAAGAGTAAAAGATTATCTTCACGGAATAAAAGAAAATAAAATAACTACACTGACAGAAAAATGTGATATGCTGATACTTGAGCTTGACGGAAGGATAACGGAAGTCGGGGAGAGGATCGCCGTATCTGAGATGAGAAGCGTGATGCCCCGCTACATCAAGGGCTTTCCGGGCGCAGCTGAAGTGAAGGCGTCACTTTGTCGGGCCAGTACCAGAACGGAAGTAATACAGATACTTGATGACTGTTTGAAAGGAAGAAAAACTGATGGGTATTGACAATCTGCTATTGGGCGTTATTCTGATCGGCGGACTCGTAGTTGCAGCTTACGGAATAAACATCTACAGGTACTGCGTAGTTATCATGAGCGGCGGCGGCGGTTACATGTTGAGCAGGATCGTTTGTGAGAAGTTCTTGAACAACTTCGAAGGCGTCGGAGTTTTAAGGGACAGTAACATGTCTGCCATGGATTCTTTCGTATCAGCAGTGTTCGTATTAGGCGGTATCGCACTGGGCTATGCGCTTTACAATATCATGGGACCTTTGGTCGGCGGTATCGGCGGAGCTTTCGCATTAGCAAAGATCGCTGTGGCCTTTATGGGCGATAACCTTACTTCGGTCATGGTCGGAGGCATTATCGGTGGTATCGTCGGACTCACATTGGGATTTATGGCCGTTACTTATCAGAGATGGGCATTGATCATCTTCACGGCGCTTTCGGGAGCGAGGATGGCAGCCTATTGCGGATCGGTCTTCCTTAAGCCTCTTTCATTCGCCACGACAATGGCAAAACCCTTCACCGGAGCGTTCACTCCGATGTTCCCCAACGATGCTGTAAGAATGGCTTTATCGCTTGAATTATTCGTGATTATCGCGGTCATCGGAATAGTAGTTCAGGCAATCGTCAGGGATGACTGAATTAGTCACGAAAAATTATCAATTTTGCCGTTGATTATTAACGGACAACTTGTTATTATTCACTTATCGAAGGTAACTTCGATCTTGAAACAGACAATTTTCTATATCTATCCCTTATTCCATGTTGAGGGCATCTCGAACAACAAATCGAGATGCCTTCAATAGTTTAGGGAAAAATCAGTTGACCTGATTGATATCGGAACCTGTCTTTCCTTCCATGAACAACTGAAGATTCTTTGCCGCCGCATCGATGAGGCGTGCTCTCGTCTCCTTCGGAGCCCAGGCGATGTGGGGAGTGATCACCGTGTTGGGTGACTTAAGAAGCGGATTATCCTCTTTCATGGGTTCGACGGAAACAACGTCACATCCGAATCCTTTTACCTTTCCCGCTGTAAGTGCATCTGCCATGTCCTGCTCGTTGATCAAAGGTCCTCTTGCAGCGTTTATAACAAAGATGCCGTCTTTGCACTTGGCAAGTACATCCTTGTTTATGAGGTTACGTGTTTCCTCCGTAAGCGGGCAGTGAAGCGTGATGACGTCTGCCTTTTCGATGGCTTCATCGAAAGTGTATTCCGAGGAAGGATCCTTTATCGTGTGGGGAACGGACAGAACGTTCATGCCGAGTGCTTCGGCTATCAGGGCGACGCGAGAACCGATCTTTCCCATGCCCACCACCGCGATGTTCTTGCCTGCAAGTTCCGTAAGGGGCTCGAGCCAGTAACAGAACTGCTCGGATCTTACCCAGCCGCCGTTCTTGACGTCCGCGTTATGAAGCCCGACTTTGTCAGCAAGCTCCAGAAGGAGAGCTATGGTCATCTGTGCCGTGGCAAAAGTACCGTACTCGGGAACGTTCGTGACGGCGATCCCTCTTCTTCTGCATGCCTCAAGATCGACTACGTTGTAGCCCGTGGCAATAACACCGATATACTTAAGATCGGGAAGTTTGTCGAGGATCTCCTCGGTAAAAGGGGTCTTGTTTGTAATGACGGCTTCGGCTCCCGCGGCGTGCTCGACAATCTTATCTGCCGGGGTGATGTCATAAGCCGTAACGCTTCCCAAAGCTTCGAAAGGCTTCCAGTTGAGGTCTCCGGGGTTGGCTGCAGAACCGTCCATAATCACAATATTCATAGATAAATCTCCCGTATTTGATATATATTTAACAGTGTTAAAATAAATTATACAAGAATGTAATAATAATGATAAACTGATTCGGGGGAAATCGTATGTATCTGTACTGCTATGCACGTTCGGACAAGGCAAGACTTACCGGACAGAAACTATTGAAAGAGGCAGAGGGCGAATGGATCGATGATATCGAATCGTTCGTTTCTTCCAATGACGCTGGCGGCCGCAGGGCGGACGGAACCGTGGTCCTTATTCTGCATCAGGAAGCATGCATTAAGCTTCTCCTCGAACGTCTTTACCCTGCAGATGTACGATATCCTGTAATCAATGTCACCCCCGACGGCAAGTATGCAGGCATTCTCCGTGCAGGCGGATACAATTCCTACCAGATACTTAATAAGATCACATCGGCTTTGGGCTGCACGGCGCTTTCTTCCGAAGATGACAGGAAGGATACCGCTCCGGACTTGATGAAGATGGTCTTGAACTACCAGATGAAGGCTGATGATGAGACTCTTTTGAAGGAAATAGCAGAATACGTAAGTAACGGCGGCTCCGTAGATATCTACAGCGATCTTCCCCTTGAGATGCGTGAGCCGGTACTTGATGCTTTAAGCTATAAGACTTTCCTTTTTCAGTCTAATCAGAAGAATCAGCTCGACCAGGCTTACCGGGCGGCAAATGAGGAAGATAAGTATTCTATCTTCATCACCTGCGGCAAGATAAGCGAGGTCCCGAGAAACGGCAAGGTCCTTCTCCTCGTTCCCAAGATCGTGGTTGTAGGCATTGAGGTATCGGCAAGATCCGATCCGGATTATGCGGGCAGAGTGTGCCGCGAGTCCCTTGAGAAGCATGGTATAAACCCGGATGCAGTCGTAACGGTTGCCGTTTCCGCTCTTGCGAGAGAAAGCGAAGCGGTAGCAGGCATTGCCAAGGAATTGGGATGCTTTGTTACGTTCTTTGATTCAAGACTTCTTAAGGCGGTCAAGGTTCCGCTTAATACAGGAGACGGTGATTTCTGTACTGCCTCGGCATGTCTTGCTTCGGATAACGGAAGGATATTGATGAGAAGAGCAGGAGACAGGAATTCCGTTCTGATGACGACAGCGATCAAGAGAAGTCCTGTATCTCTGTCTTAATAATAGAGGGTTACATACATTGGGTGAGGTTTGTGAAATGAAGAAGACTACAAAAGTTGCTGCTTCGGTATTGGCTTTATCGATGATTGTACCTGTGTTCGCGGCATGTGCGCACGGCGGCGGAGAAGATTCGATCTCTGCCGATGATCCCTGGTATAACGTAACTACAGTCGAGATCGGTTCTGATATCGACTATTCCCAGTATGATTATTCGAGCATGATGTATGTCGGAATGTACGGAGATAATTTCCTGTTCCGTCTGTCGGGTTCATTTAAAGTGCCCGATGACTTCGATTATGCAAATGATGACTTCAATCAATATCGTCTCGATGACCTCAGAGTTTACGATATGTCGGGTAATCTTACTGCAGA
>CADAXO010000092.1 GCA_902791885.1 Oscillospiraceae bacterium
GGATAATGCATGCCGAGCGAATGCCTGCCGGCGCGGCCCGGTACCTCGTAAACCAGGTCGGGAATTACGCCTGTAAGAGACAGGACCGTGATAAGCACCATCAGCACGGTCTGAGATATCAAGTAGACCTTGGCGATCTTATTAAAGTCCTTCCCGTTCGCCGCGGTTACCAGAAACACCAGTCCCAGGCGGAACATATGCGCGTTGCTGTAGATCCACAGCCCGCGCTCCATTGTCCCGGGATAAAGGAAAGCCTTAAGAATGCCGCCTGTGCCCATAAGGGCAGTCATGTCGCCCTTGATCTGAACGATCGCAGTAAGGAGCGTAACGAACACTATAATGCAGCGCTGGATCTTCTCGCCCTTCATGCCGAAGATAAGCTCGTACAGGGCGAGCAGCGGCAAGAGCACGAAGTCAACGATAATGATGACTTCGGAGATAACGGGATTTAATAATACGGAAGTCCAGAATGATGTCTCGCAGTCTCTTATGAGCGCTGCGGATACAAATACCGTGAGACAGATATAGAAAAGTGCATCGGTAACGGCGCGGTATTTATTATTTAAGATGTTCATTGATCCGTCACCCGCCATTGTCAGCACCCTTTACAATTATAACAAAAAGGACCGGTCAACCGGTCCTTGTTAATCTTCTGATATAAAAGATTCGATTACGCTCTCTTTACGAGACCGGAACGAAGGCAACGTGTGCAGACCTTCATTGTCTTAGGGGTGCCGTCAACAACTATGTGTCCTTCTGACAAACTTCGCACTTAGCCATTCGGAAACACCTCCTATCTTTTCTTCTTAAAACGCAAGTGAGATGATACCACACACCGTTACGCTTTGCAACAACAAAATTACATTTATATTAATCCGAGAATACCCTTCTTACGGACACGATACGCGAAGCCAACTCGCTGTCCGCGGTAAACTGTATGAGCCTTATCGTGGTTCCCGCCTCGGACCTCATGAGAAGCACACCCGTGTTGGTACATAAAGCAGGCTCGTACTCGCCCCTGTGGATATCTGACGCCAGGAACACAAGGTCTCCCGGAATAATGGATTCAATAAGAAGATCGCCCGTAACGGCGTCGTATTCGAGGGGCACCATGGTCCCCGCCTCCATCTGGCCTTCGATCGATCTCGGGAGGACAATGCCGTTAACGCATGAACATACGTAGATCAGGCCGTTGATGGATATTCCCTGCTTCGATATGCCGTTCTCGAAGTATGTCGCGTTCACAAGCGAGAGCGCCGAAGATACGAAATAACGGCTCGATACGACTTCGATCTGTCCTCTGGGCTCGATCTCGATGACACCTGAGGATCCGACCCAGCCTGTGCCGCCGCCGGGGAGTGCCACCTGGTAAACGCCGTCACGCTTTACATCCGAGTAAAGCACGGTATTCATCATTACCTGCGTTATGAGCGTTCCCTGGCTCGCGTGCGTCATGACATTCTTGCTCGTATCCGAGATTATTATCATGTACTCATGAAGGTCAGGCTCGACGGAAGACGTGTCCTCGATAAGGTGCGCAGATCTTACATACCCCTCGATATCGTCTCTGGTGCGGATCTTCGTATACTCACCCTCCTCGCTTATCACCTTCACGGGCTCGTTATAGAGCACCTGCGTGATACGGGGCGAGGTGTTGTCCGCACTCTCGAAAACGTTGGTCACGGACACGTTTACGACTCTGTACGTGTCGTCGTACATGAGGTTTATCTCCTTCTCAACGAAAAGCTCGATGTTCGTTCCTCTGAACAGCTCGGGCAGCGTCTTCGGGAGTATATAAAACACTGATGTAATAACTAGTACTGTAATAAGGATGGCTGCAATGAGCCTTATGAGCACATGTCTGCCCTTGCCTGCAACAGTGGCGTCTCTTCTTCCGAGACCCCACATATCGCGCATATCCTCGGTCTGACCGTAGTCGCCCGACAGGTCGGAAGTCTCGTTAAGGAAAGAGGCGGCATCCTCTACATGCCTTATTCCCCTGTTCTTATGCGGCTCATCGAATATTATGTCCGGCTTTTCCTTGGGTTTCCTGTCAGACTTCTTCATCCGTGAGAAGCACGCAGATCGCTGCGGCGTAATCCTTTTCGTGAGTGATGGAGACGGAAGCGGAAGTCACCTTTATCCTGTCGGCTTCCTTCTTAGCCCTGCCGTGAAGCAAAAGCGCGGGAGCCCCGTGCTCATCCGTGATGATCTCTATGTCAGTAAGCCCGATGCCTTCCGTGAGGATCCCCGTGCCGAGGGCCTTGGAGACAGCTTCTTTCGCTGCGAACCTGCCCGCGTAGATCTCGGCTCTTCTGCCCTCGTTCTTATGTGAATCGGCGTACTCGCGCTCGGATCCCGTGAAGCATCTGTCGAGGAAGGCGTCGCCCAGCCTTTCGATGTTCTTAGTTATCCTCGGGATGTAAACGGAATCGATGCCGCTTCGAACTTTCATTATAAAGTGCCGGCGAACTTAAGCTTGCCCGCGATCCTCTCGTCAGAATCGTTGATCAGCGTGTCGAGGCTTGAAGAGGAGACAATAACCGTCGCGCGTGCCGAAGCAAGTCTTGCCTCAAGTATCTCATGAAGCTTGCTCGTCGAGTTCTCGTAGCTTGTGACAGCCGCGGAGAAGTCGTCGATCACGACAAAATCGTACTCCTTCATGTCTTCCGTCTCTTCCTTTGACAGCCTGAAGATGTTGTCGGCCTTGATGTAGTAAGCGGACTTGCCCTGCATGATCGCATACTTGCAGGAGACGACGGCCATATAGGTCTTACCGGTCTGAACGCCGCTTGAAAGCAGCATCAGTTTCTTCTCGCTGTTTCCCGCAATAAGGTTACGGATGCCTTCGAAAGCTGAAGCTCTGGCGCCGTTATCCTGATAGTAATCGAGCTTAAAGCCTTTAAGTGTATATGTCGAGAAGTCCTTAAGGCCCGACCCGGGGAAAACTTCCTCGAGGGCGTCCTTCATGCATGCGGTGCAGACGACATCTCTGCCGTCCTTAGCCTTAACATAGCCCGTATCGCCGCACTTTACGCAGAAAACTTCCATGTCTTCGAAGTTTGAAGGTATGCCGCGCTCCTTAAGGAATTTCTGTCTTTGCTCAAGCAGGTCCTTCTCCCTCTTCTCCAGCGCGGGAAGAGGCTCCTTGTCGTGCTCGACGGCGCAGATCATGCGTGACGTCCTGACACCTACAAGGTCGCTGTCTATCTTGGCAAGCTCGGGGTATTTCCTGTAAACGGCGTCTACCCTGTCGCTCGCATCCATTCTCTTTATATTGCGTCTGCGGGATAATCTTTCGTCAATTGCATCAGATATCGTCTTCATCGTCATCTCCCGAGAACATATCGAGTATAGAATCGTGAACAGGCGCAGCTGCCGGTTTCACTTCTTCCTTAGGCTCTTCCTTGGTTTCTTCTTTGGCTTCTTCCTTCGCAGGTTCTGTCTTGGCTTCCCCGGAACTTGCCGAAGCGGCCGTTATACCCGCTTCCCTGCCGGTCTTTCTTAAGTTGGCGCGTCCGCGGCTTCTTGTGCTTCCGGACTTTGCCTTATTCTCTCTTTCGCGCTCCTTCTCGTAGAGCATTGCCTTATCTATGCTCATAACTCCCGCGTCGAACCATTCTTTGATCTTGTTGCCTATATCGGAGATCCTTATGTTGTCTCTCCACTCAAGGCAGGCTATGGCATACTCGACGATCGCTTCGTCGGCACCCAGGATATCGATCCAGCTGTTTATGCTGTTGAGCTCGCTCTCCCTTAAGTTACGCTTGATGCTGAGCTTCTTCTTTACAAGAGCCTCGACGCCGTCTTTTCTGTCTCTGTACTCGAAGAAATCCTTAAGCGACTCCGTCGTCGTATAGCCCTTCTCGTACCACTTCTGCGCGAGGTCGTACATCACGGACACCTTGTAGTGCACCCTCTCCTTCTGCCCCTCTTCGAAAAGGCTGTATACGACATTATCCTCGAAATGATATTCATAAAGGCACTTGTCGATGAGCTTGTAGAAATGGTAGGTCATGCAGCCCTGATAATAAGTCTTGTTGATCGAAGACGCGAGAAGATTGCGCTTCTCCTCGTCGCTGCTCATAACGGGTGTGCCGTTGGAATCTGTTCTGGAGTTGATATACTCGTCTACTTCAGCCCTGATGATGTCGACAAACTCGAAGTTATCGCCTTCTTTTCGCACGATAACGCCGGCCGTAACGAGCTCAGCGAGGGCACGTTTAATATCGTCTTCGGGAACTCCGCCGTAAGATACGGCATCGCTTAAAGTGAAAGCTCCGCCCTTCTTCGTCATCATCAGCCAAAGGTAGATGCACACCGCATCTTTGCCGAGCAAAGGCATATACCGGGCGACAAAGATATCCGGAATTAAAGTTTCAGATATAAGAAATTCGCTATTGGGGCCTGTGGCTGCCATTATCCTGATCAGGCAGGAGCATCTGCCGGGGGCAGCTCGACCGCTTCACCGTCAGGGTTCTCGCCGGGTTCCGGTCCGGGTTCAACAGGCTGATCGGGATTCGGGTTATCGGGATTGTCCGGATTATCGGGATTCGTTTCAGTCTCGAAAGTACCCTCAACAACACCGGTCAGAGCACCTGTGTTGGGATCAAGAGTTGCCTGTGTTCCGTCGGGATTAAGCGTACCGACTTCGATCTGGGCAGAGATAGTCGAATAGTAAGAGTTGGGAAGCTCTACGCGGTTGATCTCGTTGCCGTCAGCGTCGTACCAGATCTGGTAAGAAGCGGCAGTAACACCGTCGTGAGCGGCTCTCAAGCTGTTGGTCGTTCCTACGGGAAGCTCGCCGTTGGCGATATAAGCTACGCCTGCGGGGTTCGTGGAAACAGTCTCACCCTCGAAAAGGATATACTCGCCGTCAGGAAGCTGATGACCGTAGATAGCAACTGTTACATAAGAAGTAGAGGGATCCCAGTAAGCAGAGAGTGCGATGGGATAGCCCGAGTTATTTCTGAATGAGAAGTCCTGATTGCCCCAGTCAACAGCGGCATCAGTACCTACTGTAGCGTAGGATGAAGGCCACATGTGGGGATGTCTCTCGACAACTTCGAGATCGGACTTGATTACGGACTGGTAGATCATGGAGCTTACCTGGCAGATACCGCCGCCGTAAGCCTGTGCGGACTGTCCGTTCTCGATAACACCTGCAACCTCGTAACCGGAAGCCTCGGTTCTCTCGCCGATGAATCCGTTGAAGGAGAATGTCTCGCCGGGCTGAAGGATCAGGCCGTTGATCTTCTCGCAAGTGATGGAGATATTGTGATTTCTGTTGGAATTTGCAGTTGTCTGGGATGTGGATGAAGCGATGAGACCGAACTCATTCTGGATCATCTCAGTAGTGAGCGAAGGCTCCGTAACCTGTGCAACTACGGGAACTACACCCTCGTAGACACCGCTTTCGAGAAGGGCTGTAACATCGCCTACTGCTGTGTCGAGATTGATCTCGTAACCTCTTGAGGAAGGTGTGTAGGAGAATGTGCCTGTCTCGGGGTTGAAGCCTGTGATAACTGCATCCTGGGCAACTGAAGTGGAATCCGCGAGAACTGCAGTAACGATCTGTCCTACAGCATCCGTGGAAAGTGTATAAGCCGAATTATAGGAGACGGGGTTGTTGACCAGAGCCTGGCGGCTGTTGTAGATCGTAACCAAAGTCTCATCGTCCTCATTGCCTGTAAGTCTTAAGTAGTTATAAGCCTCGTCAACGACAGAATCCAATGTGGAAGTCAAAGGAAGAGGGCTTAAGTCGAGCGGATATACTACGCCGTCGAGGTCAAGGCTGATATCAAGAGTGGGAACCGGAGGCTGGTTCGGACGGAGTGTCTCGAGTGCCTGATCCTTGCTCATGCCGCTGACGTTAACGCCGTTAATGATGATGCCGTCGATAAATGTATCTGTATCGAGCATGTTTCTCAAAGCATTCGCGGTAACCTTCTCAGTAGTACCGTCAGCTCTGGTGATCTCATATCTGGGATCGAAGAAACCTGTCTTATAAAGATAGAATGCCGCACCGCCCAGGATAGCGAGAATAAGGATAAATACAAGGATTCCCGTGCCTACCGGAGGCTTTCTTCTCTTGGACTTACTGCTTCTTTGGGGTGCTGATGAACTCTTCTTAGAGGAAGCCTGCTTCCCCTTACCGCCTACTCTTACGGGAGCATTGCCCGCATTAGTGTATGAAGGTCTTACATAACCGTTATTTCCGGATCTTCCGTTGTTACCGGCGCTATTCTTCATTAAAGCAATCATCCCCCAAAAAGTTTTACAACTTAATATACTTTCAACTCCGTCAAGTTTCAATATCCTAACTATAAAAGTAATAATGATTTTTCTTACTAATTTTGTAACATTAGCCGATATGATACAATTAGGTGGACCGGGGTCGAAGACCGCGGTAGTTTGTTGAGGAGAAAATGAGCAACAGCAAAGTTACATTTACTCATATTCTGAAGATAGTTTTCCTGTGCGGGCTGGTTCTCGTAGTTAATTTCGCATATATTACGAGCTTCTTCGTTATATTCGGTCAGCAGATGGAGAACGTCGAATCCGGAGTTAACAACTACGATGCTTACGTAGTCCTCATGCCTATAATCTCATTTTCGTCGTTTGTGCTCGCAGACTTCCTTCAGATGGCCCGCTTCTTCCGTAAGAAGAACGTCGAAGTTGTTGCCGACTCCCTGAAGTTCAGCTTTATCCAGACCCTTATCACTCTTTCCGCGAAGGACCTTACAGAGCAGCGTGCCTTCCCTCGAAGCGTTATCCTCTTGTCCTTCCTCGTATTGATCATCTACATCTTCACATGGCAGATGATCTGCATGGCCATAAGCCGCCGTGTTTTCGAGACGGGAAGCCTCGTTATCATCGGCTCCAACGCCGCTACCATGAATGCCGTAAAGGCCAAGATCTCCCCTTCACTGAAGAGCGTGGACCTCGATTTCTCCCGCCTTGTCCGCTATTCCGACAAACGCGCGGTGCGCGCCGTCATCCGAAGCAACGTCGAGATCTTCCTGTGTCCCGATGTCCCCGAGGACGTCAAATCCGATATCATTCTCGCCTGTGCGAAGTACGACACGGTTGTTTACGTAGTTCCGCAGTTCTACGAGATCTCGCTTTATAAGTCCAGGATCATCTACTTAAACGACCTCATGGTCATGCTCATGGACCGCATGGGTCTTACTTTCGAGCAGAGGCTCTTTAAGAGGATCCTCGACCTGTTTGTATCGGTTGTCGCTTTGATCCTCGCATCTCCGATCCTTCTCGTCTCGGCTATCCTTATCAAGCTTGAGGACGGAGGTCCGGTCTTCTTCAAGCAGGAGCGTCTCACTATCAACAACAAGCCTTACTTTATCTATAAGCTCCGTACCATGAGAGTTGACGCCGAGACTTACACAGGCGCCGTAATCTCCGGTAAGAACGACCCCCGTGTCACCAAGATAGGACGTATCTTAAGAAGAACAAAGATCGACGAAGTCCCTCAGTTCCTGAACGTACTTATGGGCGAGATGAGCGTAGTAGGCCCGAGATCCGAGCGTCCGGAGTTCGTTGCTACCTTCGAGAAGAAGATCCCCGGATATTCACAGAGATTTGCCGTTAAGGCAGGTATCACGGGTCTTGCGCAGATCGCAGGAAACTACGATACGACCGCTGCGGATAAGCTCCGTTACGATCTTCTTTACATCAAGAACTATTCGATCCTTCAGGACATCAAGATCATATTCTTAACGGTGCGTGCGGTATTCACACCCCACCTTTACAACCAGAGCTTCGAGCAGAACCGCGAGACCGTTGTTTCGACGGATTCCACGCTCATGCACTATTCGGTCTTAATGTCTGTCTATCAGGCAGAAACTCCCGTCAATCTTCGTGCCAGCATAGAAAGCGTAATGGCTCAGGATTTTCCCGCTGCGGAATTCGTATTGGTCATCGACGGACCGGTCGGAGCGGCATTGCAGGAGGTTATCAATTCATATCCTGCGATCAAGAAGATCGCATTGCCTAATAATGTCGGGCTCGGAGCCGCACTGAATGAAGGCCTCAAACATGTCACCTACGACATCGTCGCACGCATGGATTCCGACGATATCTGCATGCCTTCGCGCATGGGACACGAGTATTCGAAGATCTCCGAAGGCCTTGATATAGTAAGTTCATCGATCCTCGAATTCGAGGGAGATATCAGCAATATCACGGGTTCGCGCGACCTTCCCGTTCTTCAGGACGATATATATGAATTCTCCAAGAAGAGAAATCCGTTCAATCACCCGTCGGTAATGTTTCGTAAATCCGCAGTTCTCGCGGCGGGCGGCTATAACGCCGACTATCCGTTCTTCGAGGATTACGATCTTTGGATCCGCATGCTGATGAACGGCGCACGCGTCGCGAATATCGCCGAGCCTTTGCTGTATATGAGGTCTTCCGAAGGCATGTTCTTAAGGCGCGGCGGCCGTGAATACGGCAAGGTCATGCTCTCATTTCATAAAAGCCTCATGGCCCGCGGCTGGACAACAAAAAAGGATTACCTCACCGGGGCAATCCCTCATTATCTTGTCTGCATTATGCCTCAGTTTATAAGGAAGTCCGTCTACCGCAGGCTTCACCGAAAGCACTGATCGTTCCTTCGGCACATGATCTCCAGTTAAATTTACGCGCATGCTCCTGCGCGGATCTTATCTTTTCGCTGTCTTTGTCTGTGTTAAGCGCTGCCTGAAGCTGCTCCTTGATGCTCTCGGCGCTGTCGGGGTCAGCGAGGAAGCCGTAATCTTCGGCGATCTCCTTCATGGACGAACGGTTCGAAGTAACGCAGGGAACGCCCGCAGCCATCGCCTCCGCCACCGGAATGCCGAAGCCTTCATAAAGCGACACATACGCGAAAGCGCTCGCCCTCTTAAGAAGCGGGATCATGTCCTCATCATCGACGAAGCCCGTAAAAACGACGTTGTCCCTTAGCTCGGGATCGGCGTTGACGGTGTTGAAGAGCTCCTCATAGAACCAGCCCTTCTTGCCCGTGATGACAAGCTTGTACTTTTCCCTTGTCTCCTGAGGCAGAAGTCTGTAGCCTGCGATCAGGCCCTTTACGTTCTTACGGGGCTCGAGAGTTCCGACGTAGTAGATGTACTCGCCTGTTACTTTGTACTTGGCAAGTGTCGCATCACTCGCGGGCGTGCCGTCGAAAAAGTCCTCCTTAACGCCCATGTAAGTTACGGTGATGTTCGTGTTCTTCGGCTTGCAGAACTTCGGGATATCCTCCCTCGAGTTCTCGGAGATAGTGATGATCTTGTCCGTGGATCTGGCCGAGCGCCTGATATACCACTTGAAGATCTCGCGCTTCCAGCCGATATAAAGCTCGGGGAACATGAAGTACGCCATGTCGTGAAAAGCGTTGACCACGGCCATTTTGTGGTACACGAGTCTCACGGGGTACGGCATAGAGTAATTGGGGCACAGCAGCACGTCGGCCTTCGTTTTCTTAAGGCGCCACGGGAACACCACCTGCTCCCAGATGATCCTCACCCACTGCTTACGAAGCTTGCTCGAGCTGCACGGCACCATGTGGAAGTTGTCCTTGTACACGCCGAAGCCGTCGAGGTCATCATCCTGCGCGAAAAGGTAGTATTCATTCTCATCGTCAACTTCCTGGAGGCCCTTAATAAGTCCCAGCATGTATCTTCCGATGCCGGTCTTACTCTTAGGCGTTGATGTCAGATCGAGAGCAATTCTCAAAGAAGATCCTCTCTTCCGCTCTCGTTAAGAGCATCGACTATCTTCTTAACATCCTGAGCCTTGTCCTTACTGAGAACCAGGACCGCGTCCTTCGTGTTTACGATAACGATGTTGTCGAGGCCGACTGCAGCTACGTACTTATCTCCCGCCGCGTCGAATACAACTGTATCCTTACATCCTTCAAGCTTGAAGTTATCCGCATTGATAGCTTCGCCTGCTGCGATGTTGTTGTCCGCGTCGCCTGTAAATACATTGTCGAGTGAATCCCATGAACCGACGTCGTTCCAGCCGAAGTCAGCGGGTATGCAGTAAACGCCTTCTGCATTCTCCATAATCCCGTAGTCGACTGATATCTTCTCGAGAGTGGGATATGTTGCTGCGATCGCCGCTTCTTCCCTGTCAGTTCTTAAGTCATCAAAGATATTCTCCATAGCCTCGTACATATCA
>CADAXO010000093.1 GCA_902791885.1 Oscillospiraceae bacterium
ATTACCGTGGTCAGCGCAGATGAAGAGAACGCCGTTAACCTTCTTAACCGCATCAACAGCAGCGCCTACGCACTGGTCGATTCTCTCAACAGCCTTAACGGCAGCCTCGATAACACCTGTGTGGCCAACCATGTCAGGGTTAGCGAAGTTGATGATGATCACGTCATACTCGCCGGATGTGATAGCTGCGTCGAGCTTCTCGGAAACTTCGGGAGCGCTCATCTCAGGCTTAAGGTCATATGTTGCAACTTTAGGTGAATTAACAAGTGTTCTGTCCTCGCCCTGGTTAGGCTCTTCGATACCGCCGTTGAAGAAGAATGTAACGTGTGCATACTTCTCTGTCTCTGCAAGACGGAGCTGCTTCAAGCCGTTCTTAGCAAGATACTCACCGAGTGTGTTGGTGATCTCTTCCTTCTTAAATGCAACGAACTTGTTGGGAATAGTCTCATCGTAGTCCTTGAAGCATACATATGTGAGGGGCATGAAGCCGTTAGCTCTCTTAAGGAACTTGATGCACTTGGGATCAGCTGCATCACCCTCAGCTGCTGCGATATCCTCATCGGAGAAGCAGAATGCCTTTGTGATCTCACGTGCACGGTCGGGACGGAAGTTAAAGAAGATAACGGAGTCGTTAGGCTTAACAACAGAGAGGGGCTTGCCGTCCATCTGTTACGCCGTTGTCGTAAGACTTCTGCATAGCTGCAACAGGATCTGTGTCCTTAACGCCCTCGCCCAATACGAGTGCATCGTATGCCTTCTGGATTCTGTCCCAGTTGTTGTCTCTGTCCATTGCATAGTAACGGCCGGACATGGAAGCTACCTTACCGCAGCCGATCTCATTCATCTTGTCGATCAGAGCCTGGAGGTAATCCTTACCGGATGCCGGAGGAGTATCACGGCCGTCGTAGAAAGGATGAACATAAACGTTCTCAAGACCGTTCTTCTTGCACATCTCGATCAATGCATAGAGGTGTGTGTTATGGCTGTGAACGCCGCCGTCTGAGAGAAGACCCCAGATGTGGAGGTCTGAATTGTTCTTCTTGCAGTTCTCAATAGCGCGGAGGAGCTCCTCGTTCTTAAAGAAGACGCCGTCCTCGATATACTTTGTGATGAGAGTAAGGTCCTGGTAGATGATACGGCCGGAACCGATGTTCATGTGACCTACCTCGGAGTTACCCATCTGTCCGTCAGGAAGTCCTACAGCAAGACCGGAAGCATATCCGAGCTGATAAGGGCACTCTGCCATCAGCTTATCCATAACGGGTGTGTTTGCCATCTTGATGGCATTACCCTCTTCCTTCTCCGTGATGCCGTAGCCGTCGAGGACCATCATTACTACAGGTTTCTGTCTCATATTAATATCTCCTATCTTTTTTATTGCGTGTAAATAAATCTGTTAAGCTCGGCACTGTATTCGTATCCGATACTTCCGAGCTTTGCTTCTATTTCCAATCTGGACCAGCCCTTCGACAGACAAAGGTCTTCGAGAGAGGAATACTCATCCCGAAGGCCTGTGTTGATTATCGAAAGTAACATGTTGGGATCAGTCGTCATTTAATGATCTCTTATAATCCCATTCTTTTCTTGCAAAGTACTCCTTCGCGAAAGGAGCCTCGCTTAAGATCGTGAAGTCTACGGCCTTGATCTCCTTAAGATAAGGCTTCATAGCTTCGCTCATTTCCTTAAAGGTATCAGGTGCGGATCCTCTCGGCAGATCTGCGATAACAAGATAATGCATCTGGTTATTTCTGATAACTATCATGAGACCGGCTTTCTTTATCTCGAAGCGGTTCTTGGAGAATTCTACGATTGCCTTACGGAGATTATCCGTCTCTTCGCCGGGACGGGGCTCGCCTACAACAACCTTGGAGGCATCCGTGATGATCTCCTTGTGCATACGTTCACCGCCGGGGCCTGCCTTGTTGATGACACCGTTCATGGCTTTTACGGCTTTAAAGGGAAGTCCGAATGATACGGGGCCGGACGGATTGAAGATGATGTCGAATCCGTCCTTACTGACAAACTTCGCCGCATCGGGGAAGTTCATAACTACAACAGAAGGCTTCTTCTCGCCTTCGAAAAGCTTTCTCCACAGATAAAGAGCCTGAAGATCGGTAAACAGGGGAAGTGATCTCTTCTCGGGATCTTCCTTCTTTGTAACCATGATGATCTTGATCTTTTTCTTTCCGTCAGGACCGGTCTCACCGTCAAGCGTCATCGCGGGAACAAGGAACTTGCCGTTCGCGATGCTGTCCATGAGACGGGCGAGATAATCTCTGTCAGACTTATAGTCCGGATATCTGAACATAAGACCGGACATAACGGGATTCTCGATGGCAAGCTTACCGGGTTCTGACTTGACCTGCGGCTTAACACTCGTTAAGACTGAGAATTTAGGGACTGCATTCTCTTCGTTAAATCCGGTCTTCTCATAATCAACCGTAAAAGTGATCCTTGCCTTATTGGAAGAAACCTCATCGGCAGGCTCGTAAACCTGGCCGTTAAATGACTCTACCGAAAGGATCTTTGTTCCGAGGACCTTTCCGTCAGTTCTGTAAAGGAATACCTCATCGTCCTTCTTGCATGTTCCGAAGAGCACGCCGGTTATGACCGCATTATTATCGGATACGGAGCACTCGGCTTCCTCAGCCATAAGGAAATATCTTCTTCCCTCGTTAGGCAGATTCTTACGGAGCTCGTCGATCTTTGCCTTCTCTTTATCCTGCTCTATCGCAGTAATGCGGGCCTGCTCGGCACGCTCCTGATTCTTACGGATCCTCTCCTCGCGCTCCAGACGGGCCTCTTCATCGGTCGCCTCGATCGCGGCAAGCAATGCTTCATCAAGCGCATCGCCTTCAAGATTAAATATATCGTTCTCAAAATCGGACATAATCAAATCCTCCAGATGGACATTATATTACATGTGAATCAGGTATTCCACCGCCTCGATATAGCCGTCGAAGCCGTGACCCTTGATAGTCTTGACCGCGATCTTTGATACATAAGAGATCTGTCTGAAGTCTTCCCTGCTGTCCACATCGCTGATATGGACCTCTACACAGGGTATGGCCACGGCCTTCAAAGCATCGAGCAAAGCTACCGACGTGTGGGTATAAGCTCCCGGGTTAAAGACTATGCCGTCAAGCTTTTCGAAGTAGGCCTGCTGAATGTAATCCACAAGGTCTCCCTCGTGATTGCTCTGCTTGAACGTTACTTCGACACCCTGTTCCTCACAGTACTTGCCGATCATGGAGATCAGGTCGGCGTATGTGCTCTTGCCGTAGATATCGGGCTCGCGTATGCCGAGCATATTAAGATTAGGTCCGTTAAGTACAAGTATTCTCATCGTAGATCCTCACTGCTTCCTCAAGATACTGCTCGCGCGTATCCTTCTTGCCGACTTTTATCACAATATCGGCAAGAGACTCGTATTTATCCTTGCGGCTGTTGTAAAGCTTCTCAACTCCGTTATCCGCGCTTAAAGGTCTGTTGCTTAAACAAAGAACATCCAAAGGTCTCTCGTTATAGATGACCGTCGAATTGCACTTCAAAGGGAAATGGTTCTCTTCACGGACTACGATACCGCCGCCGCAAGAGATGATTATGCCGCTTCTTGAAAGCTCCCTTAATGCCACCGCGGACTCCTTCTTTCTGAACTCATCCTCGCCCTGACTGCGGATAGTCTGCGCCGGAGTCTCACCGTATTCTTCGGTATATGCATCATCAAGATCCACTGTCTCTCTTCCCAAGTGCACGCCGAGTTCCCTGGCAAGCCAGGTCTTTCCGGAGCCCGGCATGCCGATGATGGTTATATTCTTCATCTTGTTCTCAAGCACTTCAGTGACACGCTCTATGTCAGCAGTATCAACCGCGGCTTCGGCTGCCATGTCATCAGAAGCACCCCTGAAGAAAGCAGAAGCTTTGAAAGCCTGGGCCACGAGCATCTTAAGTCCGCCTGCCGTCTTAAGGCCGAGCTTCCGGGCGTCATAAAGAAGTCTTGTGCAGGACGGGTTGTAGATTATGTCAGCCACGGCTTCGAGTTTGCCGAATCTTTCAAGCTCGACAGGTGACTTCAGAATCTCCGGATACATTCCTGCGGGAGTACAGTTGACGATCATCTGCGCATCAGCACACACATCGTAAACATTGGTGTAATTGATCTCACCGTTCCTGCTCACGAATCTGATACTGCCGGCATTAAGTTCCTTAAGAGCGACATTCACCGCAGCTGAAGCGCCTCCGGTTCCGAGTATCAGAACGTTCTTGCCCTCGGGATCGATGCCTGAAGACTTGAGCATATACTTAAATCCGTAAACATCCGTGTTGGCACCGAGGCTTGTTTTGTCCTCACGGAACACCACGGTATTGACCGCACCCGTTTCCTTAGCACACGGCGTCAATACATCGCACATCGCGAAAGCATTCTTCTTATAAGGAATGGTTACATTGAAGCCGCCGTAGATGCCGCTTCTTCCCTGTTCCCATAAAGCCGCGAGCTCATCCTCTTCTCTCTCGATAACCGTGTAGGCATAGTCTGAAGTGATCATACTGTGGATCTCGGGAGAATAAGTATGCGGCAGGGACTTGCCGAGCACACCGAACATCGGTCTGTACTCGAGGTCTTTAGCGATGCCCATTATCTCTGTATAAAGTCTTTCTATATAAGGCTTGGATTCGAAGCCCGCCATCTTCTCCAGACGGTCGATCTTCTCCTTCTCACGCTTCTCATCGTAGATGGGCTTGCCCTGGATCTTCTTTATCTCACCTATGCACTTAACGGCAGCAAGTCTTCTGTCGAATGCATCGAGGATATCCTTATCAGCAGCATCGATCTCGCGTCTTAACTCTTCAAGCGTCTTCATTATCCTTCTCCGCCAGTATCTCGTCGTAGACCGCGATCGCCGCAGCTGCTTCAACTACGGGAATGGCACGGGGAGCGACACAGGGATCGTGTCTTCCCCCGATCTCAATCTTCGTATTCTTATTCTCACTTATATCGATGGTATCCTGAACCTTACCGATAGAAGGCGTCGGCTTGAACGCGCAGTCGAACACCAAAGGTGCAGCGGAACCTACGCTTATGCCTCCGAGGATACCTCCGCAGTTATTTGTCTTCAATGTGACCTGACCGTCTTCGATCGCGAATGCATCGTTATTCTCCGAACCTCTTAAAGAAGCGGCATCGAAGCCTGCTCCGAACTCGACACCCTTTACCGCGGGTATCGCATATATAAGGTTTGCTATCTTGCCCTCAAGCCCGTCGAAAAGCGGTCCTCCGAGTCCTTCGGGCAATCCGTATATCACGCACTCGGCCACGGCTCCCACCGAATCGAGGTCCATTCTGGCCTCTTCGATCTTCGCCTTCATCTTCTCGCCCGCTTCATCGGAGACTGCGGGGAATTCCTTTTCGCAGACTTTGCTTAAAGCTTCCTTGAACGCAGCATCGTTTACGGCATGATCGTAGTAGCTGTCGTCCTTAACGCCCGCGCATTCTTTAAGGTGCGCGTGAATGCTGATGCCCATCTTATTAAGCTCATTAAGCGCGATGGAACCTGCGATGCACAGGGGAGCCGTCATTCTTCCGGAGAAGATACCGCCTCCGCTTTGCGCCGCCTGCTCCTTATACTTGATCTTGCCGGTGTAGTCAGCGTGCCCCGGCCTCGGCTTATTCATAATGGAAGCGTAGTCCTTGGGCTTCGTGTTGGAGTTTATGATATATCCGTGGAGCGCTCCGTCCTTGTCCTCGAAAAGAACCTCATCCTTCTCGACGCGGGGCGTGGACCACTTGTTGTTTCCGGGAGCCCTTCTTGCCATGAGACGTGAAGTGAACTCCTTATCGGGCATAACACCTGAAGGAAGGCCTTTGATGTAAACGCCGATCGTGGGACTGTGAGACTCCCCGTAAATAGTAAGTTCAAGCGCGCTGCCCCTGTAAGTACTCTCCATGCTCATCAAGAGAACTCCTCTCTTATTATGTCTCTTAAGCCCGGGAAAGATTTGTCCAAAGGCTTATCTGTGTCAATCTCAAGGTCGCATCTTAAGGCTGCTGCGATAAGCATAGCCGACATCACCATGCGGTGATCGTTGTACGACTTAAGTGTAATCATATCATTATCAAAGTGTGATGCGCCGTAAACCGTCAGAGTCTCTTCCGTCTCTTCGGTCTTGATTCCGGCTTCATTAAGCTGCTCTCTTATTGCAGCTACACGGTCTGACTCCTTGGCACGGAGCCTTCCGATATTATTAAATACAGTCTTGTTATTCTTAAAAGCCGAGACTGCCGCCATATACGGAACGATGTCGGGAATATCGGTGCAGTCCCACTCGAGAGTATCCGTTTTGCACGCCTTTATAAAAGCCTCGATCTCTTTGTCGCCCTGGACCGAGTTCCGGTCAAGATTACCGACCGTAACCTTACCGTCGATAAGTTCGTTAAGGCACAAAAGGAACGCGCCGCCAGACCAGTCGCCTTCGATATGAAGTTCGCGAAGATCTTCTGTAACTCCGTTTCTGTACTTATCAGTTATGGCTCTTGTAAGCTCGATGTAGTGAACCGATGCGGGAGTGCCGGTCACCTCAAGTGTTGATTCAGGAAGTATAGTAAGAGCCATAAGAAGGCCCGATACATACTGCGATGAGACACTTCCGTCGATAACGAATCTGCCCTCCGTAAGATCTCCGTCGAGTCTGATGGTTCTGGTGTTATCATCACCCGTGATCTTAACGCCGTGTTCTTCAAGGCAGTCCTTAAGAGCACCAAGAGGCCTGTCATAAAGACGGCCTTCTGTGGTGAATACTATACTGTTATTAATATTATTCTTTAATTTATAAGCGGCAGCGACCGGGATCATGAACCTTAAGGTCGAACCCGACTCGTTGCACGGCAGGACGAAGCTTCCGTCCTTAAGAGCCTTAAGGCAGTTCTTAGTCGCGATAATGTCCTGACTGTCACCTTCGGAAGCAGTCAGATCGTCTTCGTAACCCGACAGAAATCTTATTATAAGTTCCCTGTGATACACCGACTTTGAAGGCGGCGCATCGATCTTAAGATTAAAAGTCCTGTCTTTGAAACGCATTATCATGATCAGCTCTTCGCACCCTTAAGGAAAGACACATATTCTTCGGGGCTCATCTTCACGATCTTCGAGTCACCGATCCTGTCGACAACGATTACGGAGAGCGTATCTCCCCTTTTCTTCTTGTCGTTCATCGCACCTTCCAAAGCCTCTTCAGGTGTGATCTCATCTTCAACAGGAAGTCCGTAAGCTTCTGTCAGCTTCTTCATCTTCTCAGCTTCATCCGGAGCCAGAGTTCCGGCCGCAACCGATGCATCGATGATTATACCCATGCCTTTCGCGACGCATATGCCGTGAGGCTTAGTGAAGTTGCTGTTTCTCTCTATAACATGTCCGACGGTGTGGCCGAAGTTTAATGTCTGTCTTCTTCCGTTGTCGAACTCGTCGCTCATGATGACCTCGGCCTTGTCCTGTACGCACATGCCGACGATCTTCTCCATAAGCGCCGCATCTTCTCTTATGCCGATGCCCCTGCCTGAGTTCTCCTTAAGAAGATCATAAAGGG
>CADAXO010000094.1 GCA_902791885.1 Oscillospiraceae bacterium
GAACTTACAGGCTGGTATACGAATGACGGTTCTATAAATGCGATCATAAGAGAAGAGATGCCTGCCTATTTCGAAGGTCAGAAGACACTTGATCAAGTTATTCCGGTACTTGAAGACAGAATACAGACACTTCTTAACGAGAGGGGATAACATAATCTGATGTCTTCAGATAAGGTAAGTAAGAAGATTAAACTTAACGATAAAGAGAAAGAATCCGTCAAAGAGCAGCCGCAGATAACGACTCCTCTTACGACGGATCCTGCCCGTTTGGCGCAGATGAAAGCTGCTAAGAAGCGCTTCCACAGAAGAAGAAAGATGAAAGACTGGGCTATGTTCACAGGCTATCTGACACCGAGCCTTGTCGGTGTTCTTCTGTTCTTCTTCCTGCCGCTTCTGATGATCCTCAAGACTTCTTTCCAGAAGTCGACTACAAACTATGATTTTGTAGGAGTTGCCAACTACGAAAAGGTTCTTACAAACGACGCCTTCAAGGACGCTGCAATTAACACTTTGAGATTCTCGGGTATCGCAGTGCCTTTGGCAGTCGTACTCGCACTTTTGCTTGCGATACTTCTTAATTCCGGTATCCCGGCACAGAGTGCTTTCAGAAGCGTACTTTTGAATCCTATGATGGTACCTGTTGCATCCATTGTTCTTATCTGGCAGGTATTCTTCAGCTATAACGGTGTTGCCAATGCATGGGGTATCAATCATCTGTTTGAGCCCGATAAGATAGACTGGCTTAAGTCGGATTATGCCCAATTGGTTATCCTCGCGCTGTTCCTGTGGAAGAACCTCGGTTATAACATGGTGCTTTTCCTCGCGGCTCTTAACAGTATCGATGAGCAGATAATCGAATCCGCGATGATGGACGGTGCAGGTTCCTTAAGAAGATTCTTCTCCATTAAGATGTTCTTCCTTGCACCGACGATCTTCTTCGTTGCGATCATGTCACTTATCAATTCATTCAAGATATTCCGTGAAGTATATCTTCTTACGGGCGACCACCCGTATACAAACCTTTATATGCTGCAGCACTTCATGAACAATGCTTTCAAGAACCTCGAGTACAGTAAGCTTTCAGCCGGCGCTATCATCATGTGCGTTGTCATGATCGTTATCGTAGGTGCATTGTTCTTCGCCGAAGCAAAATTCGATTCGGATGTGGAGGGCTGATGATGCAGGAACCCAAGACATACGAACAGAAGAGAGAAGAAGCTACAAAGGCAAGACGTATTGTCTTTACCCACTACGAGCATGAGCCGTCTTTCTTTGAGAAGATGACCGACGCCGAGAGGGAAGAGTTTTTCAAGAACGAGAAAACAAGATCTTTAAAGGTCAGAAGAAGGAGAAGTATAGTCCACGGCACATCGATCACCATCGGCGTAGCGCTCGCGGTAGCTGTATCGATCCTTGCTATCGTGCCCGTATTCTATACATTCCTGAATTCATTCATGTCATCTGCGGAGATCTCACATAACTACGGAATGATCTTCCAGAGCCTGTCGGGTAATTCTGACAACGGCGCTGCATATCTTGCTTCGTCTCCCAGACTTACTCTGGTTCCGCAGAGAGTTACGATAGATCAGTACAAGAACCTTCTGTTCATGAGTCCCACGTATCTTCTTAAGTTCTGGAACTCGATCATCCTTGTTCTTCCTATCGTATTCGGTCAGATGGCAGTTTCCTGTCTTGCCGCATACAGCTTCGCAAGATACAGAAGAAAGAGAAGAGAGGTTCTTTTCTTCTCATACATCATCCTTATGCTCATGCCTTTCCAGGTTACTCTGGTTCCTAACTACATGATCTCGGAGCAACTCGGAATCCTGAACACAAGATGGGCTATCATATTGCCGGGTATATTCTCGACGTTCGCCATATATCTTCTTACCAAGTATATGAGACAGATCCCGATCGCTTACATAGAAGCTGCGAAGCTCGACGGAGCGACCGAATGGCAGATATTCACAAAGATCGCCGTTCCGATGTGCGGAAGCGCCATATTCGCTTTGTCGATCCTTCTGTTCATCGATTACTGGAACATGGTTGAGCAGCCGATCGTTCTTTTGCCTAACGCGGATCTTCAACCGATGTCGGTTTTCTTATCACAGATTAATGAAGCAGAGATAGGTATAGCATTTGCAGCATCAGCACTTTACATGATCCCGCCATTGTTGATCTTCCTCTGGGGTGAAGAGTACCTCGTTGAAGGAATTTCAAGATCGGGCGTCAAATAACGGAGGAGTATATGAAGAAGCACGAGAATCAGAAGAGCAATCGTAAATGGGTCATAAAGGCTATGATCGGTTTCATAGCGGTTCTTGCATTATTGACGTTCTTCTCGAACACGATAATGAACCTTACCATTCCGCTGGTTGTTACATCCACCGCCATGAGAGGTAACCTTGCTTATACTAACAGCGCGACCGGAACGGTCGTTGCCGACGGTCAGGTAGAGATCAAGGGACTCGACGGAAGAACCGTTAGCGAGGTTCTTGTATCCAATTACGATAATGTACAGGCCGGCGATGTCATCATGACACTTGTCCCTGTTGAGGATATTCACGAGCTCACAGATCTTGAGAATCAGCTCCTCGCAGCTCAGCGCGAGCAGGAATATGCGGCAAGAACACCGAATCACGTTGACTACACAGTACAGAATACAGCGATCAGAACTGCTCAGCAGACTCTTGCCGATGCACAGGCAACACTTAACGCTGCTACTACAAGAGATGAGACAATCGCTGCAGCTCAGCAGATCTTAAACGCCAACCAGGCTGCTGTTGTAGCTTTACAGGCTCAGGTTACTTCTGCTTCCTCTTCCGTTGAGAGCATCAACGCACAGCTTGCAGCATTGTATGCAAGGCTTGCTGTAATCGACGGAACGGCAACAGTTGTTCTTCCCACTCCCGTAACCGGAATGTATGCTCCGAGAACGACTCCTCTTAACGTTCTCAAGTTCGATCCCACAGATCCGATCGATCCTACTGATACTTCAGATTCGACATCAGCACCGGAAGTGCCCGCTGATGCAGCAACAGGCGATCCTTCAGATTCAACGACAACAACATCTCCTGCGGAGACAACACCTCCGGTTTCCGCTCCGACGGATACCACCGCAACAACGGAATCAACAACTGCTCCGAGCATTCCTGCCGCAAGCGTTAACCCTGACGATGAGCGCGCTGCGATCATCGCACAGATCGCACAGTATCAGGGTCAGCTTACGGATGCCCAGAACAGACTTGCAGGTTATTCGTCTCAGCTTGCTCAGGCACAGCTTGCAGTAACTTCCGCTCAGACAGCTATCACTACGGCACAGGAACTTCCCAGCACATATGCTGCCGAGGAAGCCGTAGTTGTTGCACAGGAAGCTTTGAACACTGCAACGGTCGCCCTTTCGGATGCACAGATCAATGCCGGCATCGAGGCAGATAAGAGACAGGATGCAGTTGAAGACAGAGAGCGTAACATTTCAAATCTTGAGGAACAGATCGAGAAGGTACGCGCAAGACTTCTCCAGAACGAGATCGTTGCACCCGCAGACGGCTATGTAGTAAACCTCTCGGCTACCCAGGGCGATAAGCTTCAGGAATCCGTTGTTATCTGCACGGTAGTTCCTTCCGAGACAACATATTCTGTAAGCTTTACATTCTCTACGAACGTTGCTCAAAGCCTCAGTGTAGGTCAGGAGCTGTCTTCCGATAATTACTCTTATATCGACAGGATCGTTATCACAAGCATTAAGCCCGATCCCAACAATCCGAGAGACAACCGTATCATAAAGTGTGCACTTTATTCCGATGTAGGACTGTGGCCCGGCGAGACGATCACCGTTACTGCCGACAGAGGAAACGCGAACTACGATCATGTAGTTGCATCAAGTGCCATAAGTGAAGATAACGGCGGTAATTTCGTTTATGTAGTCGATCAGACTACAGGTCCTTTGGGCGACAGATATACCGTAAGAAGAGTTTCTGTCGGTATCGCGGCAAGATCCGGAGCTTTCACGGCTATCACTGGCGAGGGCCTCGATAACGTAATGGTAGTTACCCGAAGCGATGTACCTTTGCATAACGGCGACAGAGTACGTCTCGAGGACTACAGCAACTCACAGAACTGACGGGAATATATATGGCATTAAGTAACAGAGCGAAAAGATACGTCAAGGAAGTCTACCGCGACACCAGAAGGAAGGTTAAGAAAGTTGTTCTTGCCGCTCCCTTCTGGGTGCTGTTGGCTGCCTTGGTCATGACAGGAACGGGTATCGGAAGATACATCTACCTCACAGGACAAAGATACGATCAGAACATGGCATCCTACTGGATCAATGATTCAGAGACTCTTGCAAGGCACATGTCGGTATACTCAAGAGGTGCCAGATACGGCGGAGATATGACTCCTCCGATATATATAAGCCAGAGTGTATCTTTAAGCAAAAGCGATATCATAACGATCAGAACGTCTCTTCAGAACTTTGTTGATTCAAGTTCCGGAGTAGCAGGCAAGACAGGTCTCGGTAACGACGGAAGACCCAGAGGCTGGGAGGACTGCTATTCGTCATATCTGTCGGCAACCGTGGATACGGTCCCCGATCCTAATTCAGAGACCCCGTTGTCGTTTACAAGTACATGCGACATCATTGCCATCGACGGCAACTATCCTGTATTCCATCCGTTCACTTATTTGTCAGGCGGATTTCTCCCCGAGATTGTCGAGGATGCAAGACAGATAGTATTGAATGATGTTCTGGCATGGAAGTTTTACAAGTCTTACGACATCATCGGCAACAAGGTTAAGCTCTGGGGTGAGGAATTCACTGTAATAGGTGTTGTTTCCGAGCCTTCAGACAGAATAGCCATAAGTGCCGCAGGCGGTGAGATCCCGAGAGCTTATGTTTATTTTAGTGCTATGGAAGATCTGGCTCCTCTGACAGCTCCTTCCGGCTCCACGGATAACTCACAGTCCGATTCCGGCGGAAGTTCGTCGAATACCGCGCAGCCCACAACGGCTCCCGCATCGGCAGGTCAGACCGGTTCAGCAGATCCTTCTGCAGTCCCCGGATCCGGAAGCAATTCCCGCCCTGTTATGGCGGTGCTTTGCTACGAAGCAATGCTCCCTGAGATCATCAAGGGTGTAGCTAAGACAGATATGAGTTCTTCGGTTCCCAACTACAATCCGGTCGATCAGAATTTCTATGTCTTAAGCAACACGGGAAGATTCAACGTTTGGAACGTCTGGAAGCTTATGTCACCCATTGGACAGTTCGAAAGTTCCGTATCAGACTTCGATTTCCCTTTCTGGGAGAAGACGGCACAGCTTGCCACGGAACACCTTTATGTTGACGAATGGCTTACGATCTCAGGCGTTGTATTGCTCGGCACAGGCTCCATTATGGCGATACTCCGCTTCCGTAAAATGTCTCGAAAATGAAATAATAGTCAATTCCTTCATAAGTATAATTAAAATACAGGATATTATCTTAGGAGGAATTACTATGATCGGTAACAGAAAGAGTAAGTTAACGGCAGTGGTATCCACTCTGTTGGCCGGCGTATTTCTGATGAGCGCATGTTCGGTCAACATGAACGGCATAGGCAATGCTTTCTCCGATCTCGGAAATAATCTCAATGAGGCTGTAAGCAGAAACAGCCGAAACAATGACCGCGAAGAAGATGAAGATACGGAAGAGACTGTAATAGTTATCGAGGAAACGGTCGAAGAGACGGAGCCTTCAGAGACTGAAGCCGAACCGGATCCCGAGCCTACAGCTACACCGACTCCTACTTCAACACCCACTCCGACACCTTCTCCCACGCCTGTTCCGCAGCGTGTGGATTTCTCGGAGCTTACCGAGGATCAGCTTACTGATTCGATCGATATTGAAACAGAAGACTTCTCCGAGTCTGCTCATGCAGAAGATGATGACGATATTATCCTTGCAAAGTTTACGGGTGAAAGAGTTCTTATATCATCTGATGAGATCTCAGGTCCCGTTACATCAGTTAACCTTATGCTCGATGCTTTCTATATGGAAGCTGAGGGAATATATAACAGAGTAGTTAACGAGCAGTATGCGGCATATGCACTCGATCCCGAGATGGTCCCTGATACGATCGAAGTATCCGTATCTTATGAGTATTTCTTTAACGGAAGACTGCTGTGTATAGTCATGAATTATTCTGAGACTTCGGATGACGATGTTCTTTTGACGCATACCGAGTATTACAGATTCGATCTTTATACAGGCCAGATAGTTTATTCTGATATGCTGGTCAATGATGTTGACGGATTCTACGATGCACTTGCCGAGGCAGTTGCCGACAGCACAAGAACACCTGCGGACGATGCGGAGGATTATGAAATTGAATTCTTTACCGTTGAGACTGATGATGACGGAACGCAATTAGTCATTGCCGCAGTCAAGGATGGCGACGGATTCGAATATTACACCGTGGAGTTCCCGGATCTTTATGACGGACTTACCCGTTACGGAAGGATCGTTTGGAATGTCTCATACGTTGAAGTAGTCGAGGCTGATGAGGAAGAAGACCAAGACGATGAAGACAGAGACGACGAAGAAGAGGATGAGGAAGAAGAGGAAGAAGCCGATGAAGAGGCTTCTGACAGGGATGAAGAGTCAGATACGGCTGATGACTCTTCTGAGGATGAACGCGGGCGCTGATAAGTGCTCGCTTGTGGTCAGGTTTCTGTGAAAAATTACCGCAATATTCACTCACTTTTTTGAGGTATATTTACAGACCGCACAAAAAAAGATTGCAACGATGTGCAACATGTTGTAAAATCCAGTCGTAAGTGTCCATGTTTTTGTGTGTATGCGTACACATAAGGCGGATGGAACACATGAGGCGCAAGCTTCATGTAAGCAAAGTTAGGTCCTAATTGGACAGAAATAAAACCTTATTTTTTTAGGAGGCAAAAACAATGAAGACAAAGAAGATTATTGCTTTGATGTTGTCATTGGCAATGGCTGCAGCAGCTCCCGCTGAGACAGAAGAAGCAGCTCCCGCTGAGACAGAAGAAGCAGCACCCGCTGAGACAGCTGATGCTACTGTAGACGCTTCTGCTTACACAGAGCTTGCTATTGCTGATGTTGCTGATGAGGATGATGAAGTTGTAGTTTATGGCTTCAATGAGGAGGTTAAGAACCTCACTGAGACATATTCTGACATCGCAGTTCGTTACGAGCAGCAGTCATCTGACACAATTCAGCAGGTACTTGACAACGTTCTCGCTTCTGGTGAGGACGCTCCTGACATGTTTGCTTGCGACGCAGACTATGCCAGAAAGTACATGCAGTCTGACAACACATTGCCTATCAACGATCTCGGTATCGCTTACAGCGAGCTTACTGAAATGTACAACTACACACTTCAGTTCGCTACAGATAACGAGAACGTAATTAAGGGTCTTGCTTGGCAGGCTTGTCCTTGCGGCGTTTTCTATAACAGAAGCGTTGCTCAGGCTACACTCGGTGTTTCCGAGCCTGATGAAGTAGCTCCTTACTTCGAGAGCTGGGATGCATTCCTCGAGACAGCAAGAACAGTTGCAGCTTCAGGTGAGTACGTTGCAATTTCTGCTACAGGCGACATCATGAGAGCTATCCTTGGTTCTCGTACTGAAGCTTGGATCGTTGACGGCGAAGTTACTATTGATCCTGTTATGGAGCAGTATTTCGACCTCGCTAAGACACTCCACGATGAGGGCCTCACACACGAGACATCTCAGTGGCAGGATGCTTGGACAGCTGATATGTCCAACGGCACAGTTCTTTCTTACTGGGGACCTATGTGGCTTGCTAAGTTCTCCATGGCTCTTGATCCTTCTGTTAACGACGTACCTAACCCGACATCCGGTGATTGGGGTATCGTAGCAGCTCCTGGTGATTCTTACTGGGGTGGTACATGGCTCATGGCTTCTAAGTACTGCAACTCTAAGGCTTCCGTAGCTCAGATCATGAGAGACATCTGCATCAACACAGCTTCTCTCCAGGATATGGCTAACAACGGTGAGTTCGTTAACAACATCTCCATCATGACAACTCTTGGTCATGACGATGCATTCGGTCTCGAGTGGCTCGGCGGCCAGAACCCTATCCCGGTTCTCCTCGATGCAGCTACAAAGATCGACAACTCTGTAATCACGATCAATGACGGTGCTATCAACGATCAGTTCAACGCTGTAGTTGAGTCTTACATCCAGGGCGATATCGCTACTGTTGCTGAGGCTGAGTCCGCAAGCAGTTGAAGACGCTGGTATTGTTTAATTCACAACAACTGATTTAAACACTAACTAAGGTAATTTGCGGGGCAGGGCAACACCCTGCCCCGCATTTCCTTAACTAAAAAGAACTTTTGGGCAAAATAATTTTGGAGAGTGACCAAGATGGCAAGAGGTACAAATACATCTTCCAGACGTAAAGGTATGAGTTATACCAAGTTTGGCTACATCTTTGTGGCCCCGTTCGTCATCGCATACTGCTTGTTCAGCCTTTATCCGTTGCTTACCACTTTCTGGTATTCCGGAACATTCATGCAGAACGCTAATGCGAGCTTCTGGGGTTTTGATCACAGAGAGGTTTATTATGACAGATACCTTGACCTGAATTCATTCTATGATGATCTCCAGGGAAGCACAGGTATCAATCCTGCGGATTATGCGAAGATCAAGAACTTCTTCTCCGCACAGGAAGTAGCTGACAGATACACACCTATCGATCCTGACGGCCTTACGGCTCTCGTAAACAACGGTGATATCTCTCAGGCAACAAGAGACAAGATTCAGCAGGTTATCGATACAGGAGATATCTCTTATATCGCAGCTGACGAATCAGTTATGGCAGAACTCAATGAATGGAGTTCAAACTATGTAGATCTCGGACTTACTGTCATCGGACAGTTGGGAAGAGTAAACGCAGCAGCTACAGAAGCTGCAACATTAGAGTCATCCGGTGAAGAGGGTGAAGAAGACGGTATTACTGCTGAGGATATCCTCACAAGCAGCCAGTACGAGAGCTTCCTCGAGACTCTTCAGGCAAATGATTTCGATGAGGGCCAGCAGCTCCTCGTCAACTACATCACAGCTAAAGTCGGTGTAGATTCACTTTATGATTTCTTTGCAGCAGAGGATGTTGCAGTTGATTCAGATGATTTCTATTTCATCTGTTCCAACCTCGATTCACCTAATGCTGTTTATACAACAGAGGAAGGCGAGACACCCGTTAATGCTATCGCTGTTCCTTTCATGAACGATCTGACCAAGTTCCTCAATGCTAATTCATGGTCAACATCGGTTCCTGCAATCAGCACATATTCTGATTTCCAGGGTTATATCGATGGTGATATCGAACTGCATTCTAACCAGGAGCAGCTCTATGCTGATCTTGAGACTCTCTACAACATGGGTCTCATCAATAATCAGGTTCAGCTTGTTCAGGAGGGCGATGCACTCGTTCCTTCATCTAACGTTACAAACAATGTACTCGAAGCTATGCGTCAGTACATTGACAGCAACTATCAGTCAGATGAAGTTAAGACAGATTCTTCACTCCAGATTACTTGCCTTAACAACTATCTTGACGCTGCTATGAACTCCGGTCGTAAGAAGCTTATTGACGCAGGTATTGACATTGACCGTTACATCTCATTCAGCGGCCAGTTCGACATGGACAAGTACCTCGAGTTCAAGGCTCTCATCGGTATGGATACTGTCCTTACATTGGATAAGTATAATGAGCTTGATGAAGCAAGAAAGCTTAAGAACCAGGAGAAGGCTCAGTCCAAGCTCGAAGAGGCGCAGGCTGCTCTTCCTGCTGCTCAGGCTGCATATGACGCCGCTGTTGCATCCGGTGATGAAGATGCAATCAACGAGGCATATGAAGCTCTTACAGCTGTAAACGTTGCTATCACTGACAACCAGTCCAAGGTTAACAGACCTTCCGGTCTTCTCGAGAAGGCTGATGCTACAAGAGATTATATCTTCGTAGGTATGGACAACTTCGGTGATATCTTCGGAAACAAGTACAGATTCAACAAGGTATTGGGAGCATTCTATACGACATTCGTAATGTGGATCATCGGCTTCATTCCTCAGGTCCTCTTGGCACTGCTCCTCTCTGCTTGGTTCACTGATACCAAGCTCAAGCTTAAGGGTCTCAATCTCATGAAGGCTTTGATGTACTTGCCTAACGTTATCACAGCGGCAACCATCGCTATCTTCTTCAGAAGATTGTTC
>CADAXO010000095.1 GCA_902791885.1 Oscillospiraceae bacterium
AGAAGTATCGCGTAATCGATAGTCGCACCGAGCTGAATGGTTCCAACACAGATCGAAGCTATGAAAGGAAGCGTCGCGCCCGTGTAGTAAGAGATCGACATATTGATATAGATAGCAAGCTCAACTACGGATACCAGGATCAACGGAAGCGATACAGACTTCAGAACAACAAGGATAAGGATGAAGATCGCGAGGATACTAACAAGACTTACTACCTTGAAGTCACGGTCGGTTATCTCGATCAGGTCTTTGGTCGCAGGAGCTTCTCCGACCAGCATCGAGTTAGGATCGTATCTTTTAATTATCTGCGATATCTCTTCGCACTGTGCATTGATCTCGTCTGTAGCTACCTGATAAGCAGATGAGACCACGATCAGCTTATACTCATCGCTTTCAAGCTTTGATGCGACTTCGGAAGGTATCATCTCATCAGGGATCAAAGGTCCTACGACAGAATCAAGACCCAGGGCGAAGTTAACACCCTCCACTTCTCTTATCTCCTCAAGCATATTGTTTGTGTCCCTTGAAGACATAGATGAATCTGTAAGTATCATAGATACTGAAGAGACATCGTAGTTGCTCTCAAGTGCCTCGTTAGCCTGCACGGAACCCAATGATGCAGGAAGGCTTGAGTCGAGCTTGTAGTAAACATTAAGTCTGCTGTAGCCGAAAACAGCGGGCAGCCACAAAAGAAGCACGATAATTGCAACAGCAACGTATCTTTTCGAGATGATCTTGGAAAGAAGATTGCCCTTAAGCTGCAGTGTCTTGTGGTGCGTCTTTGCTATAGGCTTATCGAAAAGCAGTATCAGCGAAGGCAGAATCGTAACACAGCAGATAACTCCGAGAACTACGCCTTTCGCCATGACGATACCCATATCAAGTCCGAGGGTGAAAGTCATGAAGCACATGGCAAGGAAGCCCGCGATAGTTGTAAGAGACGAACCTACAACAGAAGTTATAGTCGCAGCGATGGCACTCGCCATAGCCTCCTTATTGTCGGAACAGGTCTGCTTGTGCTCGATATAACTGTTATAAAGGAAGATCGAGTAGTCCATGGTAACCGCAAGCTGCAGGATCGCAACGAGAGCCATAGTGATAAACGAAATCTCACCCTTAACGAAATTCGTGCCGAGGTTATAGACAATCGAGATTCCGATATCCGCAAGGAAAAGGATAGGAACCAGGAATGAATCTGTCATAAAGAACAGAACCACGAGAGCCAAAGCAACAGCTATAAGCGTATATACGGGTGTCTGCTCCTGAACTAGATTCTTGGTATCGGTAACGACCGCTGCCATACTCGACAGCAGACACTGTCTTCCTGCGACATCTCTTATCTCCTCCACAGCCGCCATAGTCTCATCTGCGGAACTCGTTGTGTCGAAGAAGATAAACATCAGGCATCCCTGCCCATCCTTGGAACAGAACACATCCTGAACGGAATCAGGCATCATCTCCATGGGGATCTGTCCCTGTGTCAGCGAGTTATAAGAAATAACGTCAGCGACATGGTCGACCTCCATGAGCCTGTCCCTCATTTCGATCTGTTCCCTGTCGGTAAGCCCGTCGCATACGAAGATTCCGTACGCTCCTTTACCGAAGTCATTAAGCAGTACGTCCTGCCCCTGCATTGTCTCGATGTCGTCCGGCAGATAGTACAGAATGTCGTAATTGATCTTGGTATGTAAGAATCCAAGAACAGACGGAATAAGCAGAAGAACCGCCAGGATCAGTATTGCATGACGCATACGTACGACAAGATTTCCGAACTTAGTCATTATCCGATTCACCTCTCTTCAGTTTTTGACCATCAGTCATTTTTACTTATCATATCACTTTCTGACCATCGGTCAATAATTCAAAGCGAATTTGTTGACCAAAAGTCAATATTTGTGTAAACTGACCATATGGGTAAGGCTGAAGAGAACAAAAGATTTAAAAGAAATAACCTACTGACCAAGTCGTATGATCTGTTTACGACCAAGGGAATTACCGACACCTCGATCTCTGATATCGTTAACAGTGCAGGTGTCGCCAAGGGCACATTCTACTTCTATTTCAAGGATAAACAGGATATTATCGACCACCTTATCGCGAGAAAATCCGAAGGTATCCTTATCAATGCGGTCAATTATCTTAATGACAGGAAGAAAGCCGATCCCGATATCTCAACAGTAGACATGATCATTGCCGTTGCGGATTCGATGGTCACCGACTTATCCAAAGATCCCAAGCTTGTAAGATTTCTTAACAGGAACTTGAATCTCGGGTTCTACCAGAAATTTGTAACTGACGATACTTTGATCACAACGATCAACGTTCATGAAGAATACGAGGAGATCCTCCACTCCAACGGAGCTAAGTGGAAGGACGAGATGATAATGCTCTATACTCTTATTGAGTTTATAAGTTCAACGGCACACACGATAATACTTGAAGGCAGGCCCTGCGATCTTGATACATATAAGCCTTATATGTTTGAGTGTATCCGTAAGATCTGCGAAGTCTTCGCCCTCGAACAGGATGAGACATGAGTAATACACGACCTATCACCGGAACAGAAGCCAAGAAAGCCGATATATATGCGATCGAGACCATGGGTATCCCCTCTCTCGAACTTATGGAGAATGCTTCTAAAGAAGTACTCGAATATCTTGCAGAAAACTTTGCCGAAGCTTCAATACTGATCCTTTCCGGCACAGGCAATAACGGTGCCGACGGTATTTGCGTAGCTAAGCTCATCCTTAACGATGACAGGTTTACATTTAATCCCACTGTACTTGTATCGGGCAATCTCGAGCATGCGAGCTGGGAGTTTCTTCATCAGTTATCCGAGTACAAGAAGCTCGGCGGTATCTTCAGCGTAGTAAACGCAGACTATAAGTTCCCTGATGCCGACGTACTCGTTGACGCTGTTTTCGGTATCGGTCTGCAGACTATACTTCGCGAAGACAGAGCTGCACTTCTGCGTGCCGCGGATGCCAAAGCATATCCCAATGTAGTTGCAATCGACGTTCCTTCCGGAATCAACTCCGATAACGGAAAGCTTCTCGGCGGCGGCATACATGCTACTGCCACCATAACATTCGGCAGGAACAAAACAGGACTTACCAAAGCCCTCGGCAAAGAATATGCAGGCGAGGTCATCATCAGGGACATCGGTATCCCCGACGAAGCTTATGATCACGCATTATCCTGATTACTATAAAGAATTTAAATGCATCGCGGGCGCCTGTAAGCACACCTGCTGTGCCGGATGGGAGATTGACGTAGACAAAGAGTCACTTCAAAGGTTCCTCGAAGATCCTTCCATAGCATCACACATTGAAGGTAATTCCATTGTTTTGGATAAAGACGAGCGCTGCCCCTTTCTTAACTCTGACGGGCTTTGCGACATGATACTTAAGCACGGTGAGGACTACATCTGCGACATCTGCACCGAGCACCCCAGGTTCTACAATAATTACGGCGACCATATCGAGGCCGGTCTTGGCCTGGTCTGCGAGGAAGCGTGCCGCCTGATATTAGAGCGCGATACCGACTTCACGCTTATTCCTCCCCTTGAGCTTTCGCTTGATATCAAGGCCGTATTCGACACATCGAAAAGCTTGTTTTCCAGACTTAAGGATCTAAAAAAAGATATTTCTTCTCCTGTCACTAGAGCTTCTTTTATCAATACACTTGAAGTTATGGATCCTTCCTGGACCTCCATGATCGACCGGATTATCAAAGACCCGCCTTCAATTGCCGATGAAGAGTCCTTGATCAACAGCGATCAGAGAAGATTTTCCAATTTCTGCGCATATCTTCTATACAGATATCCGGACGAAGCGGGATTCGCCGTCGAGATGACATATCTTCTTGCTGATCTTGTTATCACGGGAAATGAAATACTCGATGCCGCCCGTATGTTCTCAGGCGAGATCGAGTATTCGGATATTAATATCGATGAAGCTATAATAAGATTCTCTGACGCTGATTAATACTGGGTGAAATCAAATACGATTCTCTCGCCGTCAAAGACTGAATAGTGGAGATCTACCGTCGGATAGTTATCAGCTATGAACTGATCGCATGTATACCACGGTCCCTCACCTAAAGTTTCCGTATCGATCTTCTCGAATTCATATTCCGGAGCATCAGTCTCTTCCCACTCGTATTCCTCCGTAAGTCTGTCTGCTTCTTCCTCTGTAAGATAGATCACTCCGCGGAATCTGTAATCAGTGGGTCCGATAGAACGTCCGCCCCAGTCGTAATAGACTTCCTCATACACGCAATGATCATAATCCTGCAAGGCATCCATATAGTTTTCCATGATCCAGGAATTGTCATAAAGATTAGCAACTATCTCAGGCTCATTTCTGTTCTTCCTCTCCCTTGTGCAGGCAGACATAAACAGACATGACGATGCCAAAGTCATTATTAACATGCATTTAAGCATTCTTCTCATACTATAGTTTCCTCCAAAAGTTCAGAACTTTCGGGCTGATTATACTATTCATCAACTTTCTTTTACGGGCATAATTGTGGCATATTATAACCAAAGGACAGGATATTATGATCAAAGAAATAAAATACGGAACCACTAATACATATCTGATCATCGGAAGTAAGGGCAAACTCCTTTTCGATACGGATTGGGCGGGAACGCTGCAGCCATTCTGCAGTGCCGTGAAGTCCGCGGGCGAAACCGTGCAGAGCATAAACTGTATCCTTATCTCTCATTATCATCCGGATCATATGGGCATTGTTCAGGAGATCGCCGATATGGGTCCCGTGATATGTGCAGCGGATATTCAGAAAGATTATATCCATTCTTCTGACAGGATCCTTCAGCGTGATAAGCGTGCCGTTTTTACTCCTGTTAAGGATGAAGCCGTCCGCTTTTTCTCTATTGAGGAAAGCCGTGATTTTCTTAAGGAACTCGGAATCGACGGCGAGGTGTATTCCACCCCCGGGCACACAGATGACAGTATAAGCCTGATGCTTGATTCCGGAGAACTCTTCGTCGGCGATCTTAATCCTCTGTATGAGCTCGAACTTCACCGCGGAACTATTATAGAAGAAACTTGGAACATGCTTTTGTCCAAGCACCCCCGAAAAGTTTATTACGGCCATGCACCTGCGGCAGATCTTAAGTCTAATCCTCTCGGCCGTCTTCTCGGCAAAACTGCTCCTGATGACATATATGCTCTGGTTAAGAAGATAACACGATATGTCGACAAGGGAATTCCCAAGGATGTTATCGCAGCCAAGACCGGTGCCGACCCGGTGTTTGTTGAAGATGTAACGAGAATGTATGTAACTCATCCCGGAGTATCAGTTCAGGGGATCCTTGACCGTATTGAGATCAAAGGGAAATAAACAACATAAGGCATGTAAAATATGATCGAGATAACAACACCGGATTTTAAACTCACGTTAAATCCCAAAGTATATGACGGCCCTACCCCGTACAATATGAACCTGCAGGCTGATATCGTCAGCACAAACTTCTCTGTCAGCACTGAGATAGACACCGGTTCTTTGCAGTTTAATGAGTTTATACATCAGCTTATAAAAATGTATAACAGCTTAAAAGGAACGGCAGAACTTACAGGAAACGATAACCAGAAGATCGTCTTCGAGGCAACACGCACAGGGAAAATCATCATTAAAGGCAATCTGGGCAGATGCTTTAAAGATGAGGATTACAAAGTGAGCTTTGCTGTCGAGGTTGATCAGACAGACTTAAGCAAGTCTGTAAGAAACATCGAAAAGGACTATGACTGATTTATGAAACACAGAATCACCGGGTTACAATAGTTAATTAAGGGAGGTATGTATTCATGGATGAGATTTGGGAAGAAATGTATAACGCGGCAAAGGTGCTCCCTGCGGTGCGTGCAGGGAATTAATGGTTCAGCTTATGCCCGGAAGATATCAGAACATCGAGATCATGATCGATTATTCCAAAGGCCGTGTAATGAGACTCGGTGAGCTTACGCCTGAGTGGTGGATCGATTAACATAGGATTATATTTGTGGAATAAGGAGATTAATATGACTGAGCAAATGAGACAGGCAATGAAAGAAAGGCACACCGTAAGGCAGTTTGACGGGACGCCTTTGACTGATTCCGAGAAAAGTATTCTGACATCTAAAATAGACGAACTGAACAAGCGATTTGACCTTACTATCGCATTAATTGAAAGCGAGAAGACTCCAATAAGCTTTCTTGGTAAAACTCTACTTGGAGGAGACGGAGTTTATTCCTACTTTGCTCTTGCCGCTGAAGACCGAATGGTCTTAACACCTGGTGGATTGGCGGAACCTTTAACAGAAATGCAGTTAAAGGATTTGTCAGCGGCAAAAAGATCGTAAGCATCATTGCTGTCGGACACGGCAAGACACAGGGAGTTCAGCATAAAAGCAAGTCCAAAGATCAAGTCAGCAGTTACGAGGGCGAAGCACCGGAGTGGTTTATCAATGGAATCGAAGCGGCGCTTCTGGCACCAACTGCGCTTAACAAGCAAAATTTCACCATCACAGGAAAAGGCAATAAAGTCAGTCTTACATATAAGAGCGGGCCCTTGTCCGGAATAGACAAGGGCATTGTGAAGCATCATTTCGAGCTGGGTGCCGGTAAAGAAAACTTCGAGTGGACTTAACGAGACAGTTTTCAGCAGAAGTGAATCATTAACCCGTTGCTAACACACCGGTCATTGCCAGAACAAACGGAATTGCGTCTAGCAACAGGTGCTGAATGTAGGAAGTCAGTATGTTTTTGGACTTCAGATAATTGTACATACAGAAGAACGTTGCGGCTCCCTGATTAATCAGGATCTGAGACCAGTTATAATCATATGCGGTAACGTGAACAAGAGCGAAGCACAGAAGCATTATCACCGTTGCTGCCACAACAGAGAGTGTACGCTTATGGGTCAGCTTATACATTAGGATCAAAACAACCAGGAAGATCAGCAGTTTATATAATTCTTCACCAAAGAGCTGCACGATTATCAGAATCCAGAAAGTTGAGTCCATCTCAGCATCCATAACGGAATTAGCTGTCGGCGTCACATGGAACACAAGATTTCGTATAATTCCGATAGCAAAGACGAATACATATTGAAGGAACAGCGTCACCAGAATACGCACGAAGTCCTTTGCTTTAAACTTCTTAACGATCAGGGACATCTTGCCGCGAGCTACAATGAGATAAGCTGTCAACGGAACCGCACAGAATACTATGGGACCAAGATACCAAGGATAATCAAACTCCAGTAAAATCGACAACGACATGTATATAACCGCTGCCGCTAACACCAATATTCCCCAAGCAGCTATCTTCGGATTCTCATTATAAAACGGAAAATCCGGATCGATCTTTTTTGTTTTGATTTCTGCGTTACTCATACTTGGCCTCCCCAAAAAACATCAATGCTTGCCGCTGTCTACGATCTTACCGCTGTCGATAACGACAGTTCTGGTACCGTATGTGGCAGTCTCATCGGAGTGCGTTACCTGAAGGATTGTCATGCCCTTTTCGACGTTGAGACGCTTGAAAAGGTCCATGATCTCCCCCGTTGACTTGGAGTCGAGGTTACCTGTAGGCTCGTCTGCAAGGATTACCTTTGGGCTTCCGAGGAGTGCTCTTGCAATGGCTACTCTTTGCTGCTGACCTCCGGATAATGTCGCGGGCATTGCTTTTCGCTTTGCTGTAAGGCCTGTTATCTCCAGTATCTCATCGAGGTCCTTTTGGAGGTCTGCCCTCTTCTTGCCGTTAACCGTCGAAGGAAGCAGGATGTTGTCTTCCACGTTAAGATTCATGATGAGGTTATAGAACTGGAAGATAAATCCGACATTATCGATACGAAGCTTCGACAGCTCCGTGTCGTTCAATGAACCGATATTCTTGCCGCACAGGCTGATGTTGCCGTCGAAAGTCCTGTCGAGGCCGCCGATCAGGTAAAGGAGCGTGGACTTACCGGAGCCGGATGCTCCCATCAAAGATACGAACTCCCCCTCTTCCACATCGAACGATGCATTGCTTAACACCTGATTAAGGCTGGTGTCCTTGCCGAATGTCTTACTTACGTTTTTTACTTCGATTATCTTTTCCATATATTGCTCCTTATTAATCGCACTTGATCTGCTCGGATATCTTCATCTTCTTAAGGCTTCTGATCGGGAACAGTACCGTCAAAGCGAAAAGCACTATCATACCCAGCCACAACAGAAGCGTGTAAAGCGGGTTGTACTCGATATTAAGATATAACGTCTTGGAATTTGCCAAAGCATCCCTGATGACCAACACCAGCAGCGAACCGGTAAGAAGTCCGAGCGTTCCCGATATAAGGGCTGAAAGCAGAGACTCGCGGAAGAGAATGCTTATGAGCGTATTCCTCGTCATCGCAGTAGAGAGCATGACGGCACATTCCTTCTTCCTTCCCTCGAAGCCTATAAGCTGATTGCTGGCAATACCTATGGCTGTCATACCCAAAGCTACAGCGATGATGCTCGTAAAGATAATGATACTGGTTCTGTTATCCTCTTCAGCCTTCGCACGTATCTCATCCGATGTCTGAACTTCTTCATAAAGACCAACACCATAAGTCTCGATCTTAGACACGATATCAGCAGGGTCATCACACCTTATAAGAAGTTGTGAAGGAGAGTTATGATAAATCTCAACAAAATCATCCAAAGAAGTGATCAAAGTCACCTCGTCATTGTTCTTAACGAGACAATTAAACGTACCCGCTACAGTGAAAGACTTAACTATCGGGAATACGCTGTCGGGATTAACCGTCAGTGAGAGAGTATCTCCTTCGGCAATGCCGTTTCTTCTGGCCCATGTACTGTCAACGGCGATCATTCCGTCTGCAAGAGCAGGAACATCTGTGAATCCTCTGTACATCTTAAAGCCTTCTTCAGGCATTCCGTATATTTGAGCTGTTACCTCATCACCCTGAACGAGCAAAGTATCCGAAGTTCCGTAAAGAAGCTCTGTTTCCGTAACTCCGTCCATACGTTCAGCGAACTCATAGTGTGCAGTATCAGAAGTCGTATCAACCACTACATCACAATCGTATTGATCAACTCCCAAAGAACCCATCATTGAAAGAGCAATTGAGAGTATTATTACGCACATAGCAGAAGATGAGACACTTAATATACCGCTTCCTACAGAGCTTTTTCGAGAGCCCGTCTCAACGCTTGCCAGAGCCCAGCACTCGTTGTCGGCCTTGCGCATTCTCTTTGCCATGAATGTCGTGATTCCCTTTAAGATCAAAGGATACAGGAAAGCAACTGCCATAACGGTCGCTATAAGGCAGGCTGCTGCAGCAAACAAATCCGTCCTGAGAATAAAAGCGACTACGCCGAACACCGCAAAGACAAAGCCCAACACTATAGCGGTCTTGCTCATCTTATACTCGGTATCTCTGTTATCGAAAATGATATCTCTTATAGATACCTTCAACGCTTTGAACTGAGCCCTTAAAGGAATTACGCACTCGATAACGATCGCACCCAGAATTACGCCGATAACAACTAACGGAGACAGTGACGGAACGATGTCATTGCTCATATCAGAAGATGAGATATAAATCTCACTGATAACAGAATCTCTGAAGATCATATAAATGATCGTACCCGGAACGCTTCCGATAAGCGCATAGAACACATTCTCGAGAAGCAGGATCAGTCCTGTTGAGCGTGCACTTAATCCCAAGCTTCGAAGCGTACCTATATAGGACATTCTCTCAGAAACTATACGTTCGCAAAGCGATGCAGTAATGAAGATTACAAGAAGGAATGCGATGGCAAATATCATGAACATAAGTCCCATGAATTCCTTGGAACTTTCCATCATGGAATCAGTGGCAGTGAGCCTTACTACTGTTGCATCCGGGAAGATTTCCTTGAGCATATTTATAGCCTGAGTAACTTTAGAATCATCATGGATATTCAACATATGACCGGGTCTCAGGTAACGGCCGGCAAGAAGTATGTCGCCTGTATTCTCATTGACAATACAGGATCTGCCGCGTCTCATAACGTTCATGGTACCGGTAGGCACAATATTAACCACTTCAAGTTCGACGGGGTCGCCGTTCTTGTCATGAAGTGTGATCGTATCGCCTATATCACATTCATATGTATCCGCATAACCTTGGGTAACGATTACCTGTCCGTCACCGAGTTCAAGGCCGGTAGGAACAATATCCATAATACCGGCTTGAGTGATATCCACACTCGTTACTCTGACTCTGTCAACGTGTACGACATAATACTCACCGTCAACGTCATTGTATTTGAACTCGGTGAGTGTTCTGTAATCCATATAGTCGTATTCAGGAAAGTCAGAAGGGAGCGCACTTAAGTCGACATCATTTCCCTGAACCGAGATATCTCCTTCACCCGCCATAACCTTAAAGGCTTCTACAAAAAAAACACTCTCGGTCTTTGCAATGTCGAAACAGAACAGAGCCGTCATGGAACATACGAATATCGAGAATATAACGATCAATGATCTGAAAGGCTTGCCGATGATATTTCGAAGTGTAGTCTTAATTAATATACTCATTATGACTTCACCTCCTTAATACCATCTCGAGATACGGTTCCCGGGAGCGATGTACATACCGTCTCCCTCCTGAACATCGTATGTCTCATAGAATGCTTCAAGCGTCGAAAGCATCGCATTAACTCTTATCCAATACGGACTGTGAACGTCATTTGCAATCTGGCCGATGAGGACTTCATCAACAATCATTGCACACCATGATCTCGCATAAGACTCGAACATGATCTGTCTTTGTTCATCAGTCTCGGGGATTCCGGCAATGGCTTCCAAACCGCCAAGATCAGCATAGTTTTCCCCGAGTGTCTGATCGCCGTCTATATGATATATACCGAAGATAACGAAATTATCCTCGAAGTATCTTACAGCCAGCTCATTTCTTTGTTCGAGTGTCTCAATATCTTCAGGAGCGATCCATGAGGGATTATAAACACCGTTTGAATCATACTTAATACAGTTACTGTCGAATGCATGACCCATCTCATGTGCAATAGTGGCACCGAGATTACCTAAGCTGGCGTAGTAATCATCATTAACATCGAATATCGGATCGATCGAAGAAGCAACTGTGATAATAATGGAGTTTAAATTAGGAACGTAACAGGCATTAACCTCATACATTCTCATCTCTATGAGTCTCCTGTCGACAGGTTCACTTAAATGAAGATTGATTAATCTTCTGTAAAAAGACTTAAAGCTTCTGTACAATGTGAAATAATCAGTATAATCAAGGCTGTTAGTTAAGGACTGATCAAGCCTTTGAACATCCATACCGGTCACAACCAGCATATTATCCAGTTTATCAAGAAGTCCGTCTCTGGTTTCTTCCGTAAGCCAGTCTGCCTGCGTAATAAGGATCCTATACTGTTCCCTAATGTCTTCACACATATCCCTTAAAGCTTCATCATTCTCTTCAGAATAGAAACGTTCAACATAAAGAGGATCAAGTAAAATGCCGAACTCCTTTATTATCGCTGAACATGCATCCTCTTCAGGCGTATTATAGCTGACAGAAGAATAATCATGCAGTGCATCATAACCATAGTTAACGAACGAACCGTATGCCTGCATCAGTCTTCCTATAGTCCATGCCTTAAGAACAGGAAGATTATCTTCAGTGAGCATATCATTTACTGTCTGAAGCTGCTCAGGAGATAATACGCCGAATTCATCAGTGTATGCAGTATCGATTCCCATCGCCGTAATGTAAGCATCAAGATCAACATTTGTAAGGATCTCATCAATCTGTTCTGCAGTATAAAGCTGAAAATATTGATCTTGATCATTCTCATACTGTTCAGAAGGTACGGCATTATATAGATCAAGTGCACAGTATGCAAGATCGGTACCGATACTTTCTGCCTCTTCCTCATCATATCCTATTGCCTGAAGATAATTACTTGCATCATCCCTTATCGAATCAAGAGGCGAATAGCTTTCTGACAAATCAGTGAGACTGGTGTCAAGAACATCTGTCAAAAGGCCAAAAGTCAGCACTGCATCATACTGACCGTGTAAATTAATTCCAACGGAAAGATTGAGTGTATTAGGGATATCATATTCGGTTGAAACAGAAGCATCGAGAAGGAGAAATTCTTCTACAGACTCAGCATCATCGATCTCGTGAAACAACTGATCGAGTTCTTCAGGAACTCCCGCATTCTCGAAATCATAATCAATATACAGATTATAAAGATGCTGAACGATATACTCCTCTGTTCCTGCCGCATATCCGGAACCTTCTGCAACATCGGCGATCATCTGTTCTACTGCTTCTTCTACTGCCGAATCATCCATAGCATCAGCTGCTGTAACGTGACCGTATGCAAACTCGGCATCCGCAAGCGAATCACCGTTTACATAACGATAGAAATCATCCTGCGGTCTGACCGGACCTTCATCAACTGCAGAAGTCTCGACAGGTTCGGTCTGTGGAACATCAACAGCACCGGAACAGCCGGACAGAAGCAGCGCTGCCGCACAAAAAACGGTAAGCCCCTTCGCTCGCTTCATGAATAACCCTCCCCAGGTTAAAAATCATTGATAATTCAATATAGCAAATAAATATGCAAAAACATAGAGTTTTCATGCAGATGCCACAGTTGAGTTTGACACATGGTGCGGTGGTACGTACAGATTTGACTGCACCCGTTGAATACCACCCGCTCTTCCCCGGTTTTGCACATATAGAAGGGTTACCTTAGACCTATATAACAAAAAAACGGCCGGAACACTCCGACCGTTACCTTTGGTGGATGCTACAGGACTCGAACCTGTGACCCCCTGCACGTCAAGCAGGTACTCTAGCCAGCTGAGCTAAGCATCCTCAGCCCGAAAATCTTATCAT